>CAZDGR010000218.1:0-7558 GCA_964504845.1 uncultured Rhizobium sp.
GGCCCGTGCTTCGCGATCAGGCGAAGCGTGCGCGCGTAGTCCTTCTGGACGAACTTGCCACCGACCGGGATGGCGTAGCCGCCGGGGTAGTAGATCGGCGCGGTGCCAGGGAACATCAGGAAGGTCTCGCGGTCCGCGACCAACGCGAGCGTGAAGTGGTGTCCGACGGCGAAGCCCTCTTCGGCCAGACGGAGCGCCGGCTTGAGCGCATCCTTGAGATCGATCGTGCCGAACTTTTCCAGCGCGAGGCACAGGCCGGCGACCGCGCCCGGCACACCGATCGAGCTATGGCCTCGGTCGTTCGCGCGGTTCTTCACCTTCGGCCAGGCATAGCTCTTGGCGAGGTTCATGCCGCCGCCCCAGATCTCGCTCTGGCCGGCCTCCAACTCGTACATGTCCGCCCGCGCCAGGCCCGGCGCCTTGGTGCCGTAGTAGACGGTCTTGGCGTCGCCGTTCGCCAAGCGCAGCACCATGTTGCCGACGCCGCCGATGCCGTTCATCAGCGGCTGCAGCACACCCATCGCGAAAGCGGTGGTGACGGCTGCATCGACGGCGTTGCCCCCCTTCTGCAGCACCTCGACGCCGATGCGGGCACCCAGCGGATGCTGCGCGGTGACCATGCCGTCGCGCGCGACGATCTCCTCGTGCGCAAGCACAGGGCGGCTCAGCTTCATCGGATCCTCGTTCGAAGGCAGGACGATGGAAGGGAAGGCGGGACGAGCCTAGGACGCCCGGGCCCGGGCCGGCAACCTCAGCCGCCCATCGGCGAACCGGGCGGCTTAGGGCAGAGCCGCGATCTCGCGGATCAGCTTGTTGATCATCGCCTCTGCGAAGCTCTGAAAGCCCTCGACCACCATGGCGAAGGAGCCGACGCCGCCGGTGACGTTCTTCCGGTAGTACTCCTCGAGCCCGCCCGGCGGGTGAGTGTGGTCCGGGTTGAACGGGTTCGGCACCGCGCTCAGGATCGCGAGCCCGTTGACGGTGATGTCCGATTCAACCGCCGCGTCGCGGGCGATGGTTACCGGAGGCCCGCTGACGTTGGTCCCATCGCCGGAGACGTCTATGACCCGCCGCTCCGACTTGACCGGCGCCCGGCGGAGCTGACGCATCGAGAAGTCGATCGCCGAGCCGATCGCGGTCGAGCCGTAATAAGAGCGCGGAGCGGTGCGTACGATCTTGGCGACAGCCTCGGCCGAGGCGAGGTCATGGATCACTGCCCAGTCGGCGACGACGAGCTGCTGGCCGACGCCGGACCACTCGACGAAGCAGATCGCGATCGCACCATGCTGTCCGGACCGGATCGCGTTCAGCACCCTCGCGTCGGTGATCGCGGTGGCGATGCCTTCGCGCTGCATCCGGAACTCGACTTCGTCGACGCTGCGCGAGACGTCGGCGGCCAGAACCAGCGTCACGTCGACCCGATCGGCGGCGCGCGCATCGAAATTCGCCAAGGTCGCGAGAAGAACCAGAAGGAACCGGATGCACGTCGCCATGCCTGCCCCCGTCGCCATCTCTAAACGATCATACTCCACTCCCGCCGATCCGCCGCTGGCGCATGCGCCGCCATTCCGAGCCGACGACGATCACGCTGCCGAGCAGGATGAGGCCGGCACCGGCGAAGACGGCCGGTTCCGGAATGTCGGCCCAGATCACCCATCCCCAGAGGAAAGCCCATCCGAGCGAGGTATATGACGTCGGCGCCACCGCGGACGCCGGCGCATGCCGGACGCTTTCATACATCAGGTACTGGCCGATCGCGGCGAAGGCGCCGATGCCGGCCATCAAGGCGAACGTCAGCGGCGGCGGCGTCACCCAGATCCAGGGGAGCGCCGGGGCGCAGGCGACACAGAACGCGAGGCCGGTGAACAGCATCTGCACCTCGGTCGATTCGCTGGACGAGATCTGCCGCATCAGGATGTTGGCCCAGGCCCATAGGCAGGCTGCGATCAGCACCAGGCCTGCCGGCAGCAGGTCCGGACGTCCGGTCGGATTGGCGGCGACGATGACGCCGGCGAGCCCGACGAAGACCGCGACCCAGCGTGCCCCGTTCACCTTCTCGCCGAGGATGTAGATCGACATCACGGTGATGATCAGCGGGGCGGCGTAGTAGAGCGTCACCAGGTCGGCCAGCACCAGCGAACGCGCCGCGGTGTAGTAGCAGAGCCAGGCGATGACCATCGCCGCGGCCCGCAGTATCAGCGCCGGCTTGTGGCGGCTCTTGATCAGGCCGAGGACGGCCTTCTTGCGATAGAAGCCGAGCGCGACCAGCGCGATCGCCATGCTACGGATGAATAGGATCTGCAGCACTGCATAGTCGGCGACAAGCCACTTCACCACCGCGTCCTGGAACGAGAAGACCGCGTTGGCCGACAGCGCCAGCCCGATGCCGAGCATCACGTTGCCGGCTTCAGGCGCCTTGAAGGCCGGCATGGATGCTCTGTCGCTGGCTTGCGGTCATTCGGGCCTGCGGATCTCTCAAGGCGGCCATTCTGGAGCAAGACGTCAGCACCGTCAGGCACCGCCGGGAGCCAGACGAAATCCGGCCCCGAAAAGAATACGGCCGGCAGGATCGCTCCTGCCGGCCGCGAATCGACGCTCTTGGGCCTAGTTGAACCAGACGTCCCACATCCGCGGGATGCGGTTCGGCTCGTAGTTCTGGACCTTGGCGACGGTCGCCTGGTAGCGGCCGATCGCGCCGGTGTTGATCGCCGGCACCCACTCGTACATGCGCTTCGTCCAGTCGACGACCGCCTTCTTCTGGTCATCGAGCTTGAGCGAGGAGTTGAACAACTTGTCGGCAGCCATCAACTCCGGATCGGCCTTGAACTGCGCGCCCAACGCGTTGTTCTGCTTGGTCGAGAGACCGATCACGTTGATCGGTCCCTCGTACGGCTCGACGCCGAAGCCGACGGTCCACATATGCCAGCCGGTCGGCTGCAGACGCCGCTGCGAGGCCGACGGCCAGTCGACAACCGTCAGCTTGATGTTGAGACCGAGGTTCTTCTTCAGCTGCTCGGTCGCGACGACCGCCGTCTCATTGTGGTTCTTGATGGTCGAGTCGGTGAGGAAGATGATCTCCTCGCCCTTGTAGCCGGACTCCTGAACCAGCCTCTTCGCCAGGGCGATGTCCTTGACGTTGTACTTCTCCTTGCCCAAGTCGCCGGTGTGATAGACCGAGCCCGGGTACTGCCAAGCCGTCTGGAGCTTGTAGTTGCCCTCGCCCGCGATCGCCAGGATCTCTTCCATGTCGAGGGCCGCCAGCACCGCCTGACGCAGCTTCTGCTGAGCCATCGGACCGTCGCCGGCATTGAAGACGATCAGGTTGAGATTCCAAGGCGTGGCTTCGTAGATCTTGATCTTCGCATCGCCCTTGAGGCGCTTCGCCGCCGGCGGCGGCAGGATGTCGACCGCCTGGATCTCGCCGGTCTCGAGCGCGGCCGTGCGGGCGCCGCCCTCGGGAATGAAGCGGATCGTGACCGAGTCGAAGTACGCGGTCTTCTTGCCGCCGAATCCGTCGCGCTTCTGGTAGTTGTTGTTCGGCGTGTAGTCGTCGTTGCGGATCAGCTTCACGTGGCTGTCGGGCTTGTACTCGCCCCACTTGAAGGGGCCGGTGCCGATATAGGCGATCTTGTCGCGCTCCTTCTGTCCTTCGGACGCCGGATAGATCGCCATCGGCGCGCCGGGCGCGCTGATGACGCCGATGAAGCCCGGGTAGATGGTGCTGAGCTTGACGGTGACCTTGTACTTGTCGGTCGCCTCGATCGAGCTGACCGCAGCGAGCGTTAGAGACGCACCGCCTATGCGCTTGTAGCGCTCGAGCGAGGCCTTGACGTCGGCCGAGGTCATCTCCTGGCCGTTGTGGAACTTCACGCCCTGGCGGAGCGTGAAGACATAAGTCAGACCGTCCGCCGACATCTCCACGCCGGACGCGAGGTCGGGGATCGGGTTCGCCCCCTGGTCGCGGGCGAACAGAGTCTCGATCCAATGCATCGAGATGTTGCGGGTCGCCTCGGCGGTCGAGGCCTGCGCATCGGTCAGCGGCGGCGGCGAAGTGACGCCGACGATCATGTCTCCGCCCTTCTTCTGCGCGAAGGCGGGCGAAACGGCCAGCGCGAGCGCAAGCGCGCTCACGCCGGTCAGCAGGCTACGGCGATACTCTCCCATGACATGGCTCCTTGCAGGTTATTGGCGCATTCTCGCTCTTCTCCGGACCAGCCTAGACTGACCCGCCCCGGCCCGGCAATCGGGTAAGAAACCCCGTTCCCGATCGGAAATTTACTTGCGTCCCTTCTTCGGGAAGATCACCGCGACCTGATTGTCGTAGGCGACCCCCTTGGGGTTGACGATGAAGTTGCCGGTGATGTGGCCGGTCGCCCCGGCGAACTGGCCGCCGCCCTCGGTGATGCGCCAGACCGCGCACCCGGCGCTCACGTCCTTGGCCGCGCTGGCGCCGAGAAAGCCCTGTCCGACCGTATTGAACTTGAGCCAGGTAGAGCCGTCGCCGAACTTGATGGTGCCGGACTCGATGAAAACGCCATCCCCGGTCAGCGTCAGCACGGTCTCGGCCGAGGAGCTGCCGCCGGAGAGCTTCTTATAGGTCGACTTGACGCTCTTGTTGCCGATCTCGGTGGTGATCGAGCAGCTCGCCGCCTTGAGGCTGACGCCGAGCACGCCGGGCGCATGGGCCATCGGCGAAGGCGAGCCCTCGTAGCGCAGGAACAGGACGATCGGATCCATCGGTGCCTCCTTGGCTTCGTAAGTTGGTTAACGGCCGGTCGGCCGCAGCGGCAGGAAGTCGATCGTAGGCGGGCCGGGGCCACCGAAGGAAGCCGGCGGCGCAAATCGTGAAAGGCCGCGCGTTGCCGGCCAGCGGGACAAACGGTTATGTTCGGCGGGCGCCGCACAGGACGGACCGAGAGGGGTCGCTTCACCGCATGTCGCAGGCCTCCGACGGCTGGCTGAAGATCTTCGTCGCCGGTCCCGATCTTCCCCAGCCGATCCAGAAGGATCTGGTCGCCGCGCTCTATCCGCCGTCGTTCCGGATCGGCACCTCGCTCCTCTGCGCGGTCGTCAACGGCATCGTGCTGGCGATCGCGATGGGAAGCGCACTGCCCCTCTACTGGAGCGTGGTGGGGGTCGCGATCTGCCTCGGCCGGACGATCGACTGGTGGAAGTACCGCAAGACGCCCGATGCGCACGCGCCGGTCGTCTGGGCCAGGCGCTTCACGCTCGGGATGCTGCCTTTCGGGATCTGGTGGGGCGTAACGGCTCTCCTCCCCTTCCTCACGAGCGATCCGCTGGTGATGTCGATCGCCGCGATGTCGACGGTCGCACTCGCTGCCGGCGCCGTGACCTCCTACACCAGCCATCCGCCGGCCAGCGTCGCTTTCGCCGCGCCGGCTATGGGTGCCTTCGCCATAGCCGGCATCGTCGAAGGCGGCGCGCTCGGCTTCGCCGTCACCTTCATCCAGGTCCTGCTGTTCGCCAACTATCTCGTGATCATCCGGGAGTCGTTCTACTCCCGGCTGAGCGCGCTCAAGGTCCGAGACGAAAAATCCGCCCTCGCCGACAGTCTCGCCATGACCCATGCCGCGCTCGAGCGCGAGGGCCGGGCGAAGTCGGAATTTCTCGCAAACGTGAGCCACGAGATCCGCACGCCGATGAACGGCATCATCGGGCTGAACGCGATCCTGCTCGACACGTCACTCTCGGACGAGCAGCGGAAGTTCGCAGAGGCGGTGCAAACATCAGCCGACTCGCTGCTGGCGATCATCAACGACGTGCTCGACCTCTCCAAGCTCGAGGCCGGCAAGTTCACGCTCGAGTCGATCGACTTCACGCTGGAGAAGCTGGTCGACGGTGCGGTCGACCTGCTGGCCGCTCGCGCGCACGAGCGCGGGCTCGAGGTCGCGGCCTACGTCGATGAGGGCGCGCGCGGCATCGTCCGCGGCGACCCCGCACGCATTCGCCAGATCCTGCTCAACCTGCTTTCAAATGCGATCAAGTTCACCGAGAAAGGCTCGGTCCTGGTCGAGGTCGGCGGCCAAGAGGCCAGCCCCGGCCAGCTCAGGTTCCGTATTTCCGTCCGCGACACCGGCATCGGCATGGACGAGGCGACGCGCAGCCGGCTGTTCCAGAAGTTCCAGCAGGCCGACGGCTCGATCTCGCGCCGCTTCGGCGGCACCGGTCTCGGGCTCGCGATCTCGAAGCAGCTGGTCGAGCTGATGGGCGGCGAGATCGGCGTCGAGAGCGCGCCGGACAGCGGCAGCACGTTCTGGGTCGAGCTCACGCTGCCGCGCATCACCATGGTCGAGCCGACGGCTTCGGTCGAGGGCGGATCGCTGCGCGGGCGTTGCGTGCTGGTGATCGACGACGCCGAGGTGACGCGCCGCTCGCTCGCCCGCCGCCTGACCGCCGAGGGCGTCAGCGTCGTCACCGCCGCGACCGGCGCCGAAGCGGAGGCCGCGACCGAGCTCGCCATCGCCCAGGAGATGCCGTTCGACGTGATCCTGGTCGATCGCGACCTGCCGGACACGTCCGGCCTCGAGCTGGGCAAGCTCCTCAGGGCCGCGACCGAGGAGAGCCGGGCCAAGCTTCTGCTGATGGCGCCGCTCGGGCCGCTTGCGACCGCGAATCGCTTGAACCGCACCGTCTTCGACGGCCAGCTCACCAAGCCGATCGGCCGGCGCGACCTCGTGCTCCGGATCCAGCGGGCGATCGCCGGCCAGGACCTCGACGCGGCGACGACGACCGAGCCGTCAGTACCCCTCAGGCCGGTAGGCCCCGCTTCCGGCCGCATCCTGGTTGCCGAGGACAACGCGATCAACCGCCTCCTGGCGGTGACGCTGCTCGAAGGCGCTGGGTACCAGGTCGGCGTCGCCGCCGACGGCGCCGAGGCGATCGAAGCCGTGCGGCAGGAGACCTACGACGTCATCCTGATGGACGTGCAGATGCCGAACGTCGACGGCGTTCAGGCGACCCAGGCCATCCGCCGCCTGAGCGAGGCGCACCGCAAGCTGCCGATCATCGCGATGACGGCGAACGCGATGGCGGGCGACCGCGAGTTCTATCTGGGCGCCGGGATGAACGACTACATCCCGAAGCCGCTGATGCCGAGCAAGTTCCTGGAAGTGGTCGCACGCTGGATCGAGACAGAGGCGAAACCCTCGCCCGCCTCCGTGCAGGTTGCGATCGAGGACACCGACCGTCCGATCATCGACGACAGCCTGCTGGACGAGCTCAAGCGCAAGGTGCCGGAAGAGACGTTCCAGGAGCTGCTCAACTACTTCCTCGACGGCGCGCTCGCCAGCATGGCCAAGATCGAGTCGATCAGCGAGGCCGGCGATCTCGCCGGGCTCGCGATGGAAGCGCATGCGCTGAAGGGCATGTCCGGCAACTTCGGCGCCGCTCGCTTGGAAGCGCTGGCGGGGCGGCTCGAGAAGGCCTGCAAGGCCGGCGACAAGGCGGCCGCGACCGAGCTGGTCGCAAAGGGGCGTGCGCTCTTCGCCCAGACCCGGACGCTGATGCGCGAACGACTTGTGGCGCCGGTCTAGGGCTT
>CAZDGR010000219.1:0-7522 GCA_964504845.1 uncultured Rhizobium sp.
CATGCGCTTCACGTCGACCGGCTTCGCGGCATGGACCTTCTGGCCGTCGACCAGAGTGCCGCCGCCGGCTTCGGCCATCATCGTCCGCTTGCGGACGGGGTCGTGAATCCACGCGGCCAGCACCTCGCCGCCGCGCACCAGCCCGACCATGACGCCGAAGATCGGAATGCCGGCGGCGAAGTTGAGCGTGCCGTCGACCGGATCGATCACCCAGACCGGCGCCTCGCCGGCAAGGCGGTCCAGAAGCGACTTGTCGGCGGAGGTCGCTTCTTCGCCGACGACGAGTGATCCCGGAACCAGGCCTTCGAGGATCGGCGTCAGCCGCCGCTCGGCCGCGGTGTCGGCGGCGGTGACCAGATCGCCGGGCGTCTTCTCCTCGACGTCGCCGGCCGCGAGGCGGCCGAAGCGCGGCATGATCTCCTCGGCGGCGACCTCGGCGACGTGCCGCGCGACGACGTCGAGGTCGATCTTCACCGACTTACGTCAGCCGACGATACCGAAGAGGTCGGATTCCTTCATGACGACGACGTCCTGGCCGTCGACCTTGACCTCGGTGCCCGACCACTTGCCATAGAGGACGCGGTCGCCGACCTTGACGCCCATGGGCACGCGCTTGCCGCTCGCGTCGCGGGCGCCGGGGCCGGCGGCGATGACCTTGCCCTCCTGGGGCTTCTCCTTCGCCGTATCGGGAATGATGATGCCGCCCTTGGACTTGGTTTCCTGGTCGAGCGGCTTGACCACGACGCGGTCGTGCAACGGCTTGAGGGCCATGAATGGAACTCCGGCGGGCGGGTTGGACGTAAAAGCGGCGAGACCGTACGAGGCCCTGGCCTTGGATGTCAACGCGCGGCGGGAGATGAGATTTATGCCCTCTATCTGCCCATAAACCGGCGCTGAAAGCGGCGTTAAGGCCAAAAATTGAGCGTGACAACCCCAGGCGGTTGGGTTACATCTTGGACATAAGAATAAGAATGAAAGCCGAGGTCGAAAGACCGAAGGCTGTTGCCCGGGTTTGGGGAGGATCCTCGGGGGACGACTACAAGGGCCGAAAGGCCCTTGTTTCGTTTCTAGGCTCTATTCTTCCCTGCCGAAGTCTTCCAGGCCGGATTCAATTTCAGGATCTTTCCGTGCACCGGACAATCCTCGGCATGGGCGCCGGGCAGATAACCGATGCTCATCAGAAACTCGCCGACGATCTCCCCGCCCGTGAAGCGGAAGGTCTTGCGGAAGAGCTTCACCCACTCCTCCTTGGACAACGGATGGTTGGCTTCGATCCAGGCGGCGAAGCCGCCATGGCTCTTCCTGAGTTCGAGCACGACCTTGGCATTGTGGATCGCGGCATCGACCTTGAGCCGGTTGCGGACGATGCCGGTGTCGGCCAATAGGCGGGTCCGGTCCTTCTCGCCGTAGCGAGCGACCTTGGCGGGATCGAAGCCGTTGAATGCCCGCCGGAAGGCCTCGCGCTTGTTCAGGATCGTCAGCCAGGACAGGCCTGCCTGGTTGATCTCGAGGATCAGTCGCTCGAACAGCGCCGCGTCGCCGGCGATCGGAAAGCCGTACTCGCCATCGTGGTAGGGTCCATGGACCGGGTGCCCGGGCGCGACCCGGCAATAGCTGGACATTGGCCCGGTTATAGGACCGGGCCCTAGCTCAAGCTACGGGGCTCAAGCTACGGCTGACGGCCGGCGGTGGTGGGGATGCCCGTGATGGCCGTTGTGACGCCCGCCATCGCCGCCCTGCCCGCGCCGGAACCAGAAGGCGGCGCCGAGCACCAGCACGGTCGGGCCGAAGACCACCAAGCCGTCGATGAAGTAGGCCTCGGCCTGCTCTGCCCGGCTCATGATCTCGGCGAGATCGCGACAGCGCTGCTGATTGGCAGGCGAGGCCGAGCGATTGCCGCAGGCGATTTCCTCGCGTGCCAGCTCGACGCGCGCCATCGCCTTCCTGACAGGCCAGGCTTCCGAGACATGCCATCCGGCGCCGATAGCCCAGATGCCGGCAATCAGGAGCGCCGATGCGAAAGCGACCGAACGCCAGGGACTTTGCCGCCGCATAAGAGACCTCCGTCCTTCAGACGAAGAAATCCCCCTCCCGACAGTTAGTTGTGCATAGACCGCGCCGCGTTCAAGCGATGTCGTCAAATGTCACAACAATGTCTTAAGTTTATTGAATTATTCACGTCCTATCATGTCGAATCCGAACGGATCGTGGGTCACCAGCCACCAGACGACACCCCAGAATACCGCGGCGATGGCCGTCGCGAGCCCGGCCTTCCAGACGAGTCGGGGGTTGGAGGGCGCACTCGTAGCCTGCCCGTCGGGGACCTGGTCGGGGATCTCGACCCGGAGCGGCAGGACGGCGAACCACGCGAGCCACCAGAGCACGACATAGACCATGATGCCGGTCGCCACGGTCATGGGCAGACTCAGGCCTGCTCGAGCTCGACCAGGGTGCCGTAGAGGTCCTTCGGGTGCAGGAACAGCACCGGCTTATCGTGAGCCCCGATCTTCGGCTCGCCGTCGCCGAGGACCCGCAAGCCCGCCGTCTTGAGCGCATCCCGGGCGGCAAGGATGTCCTCGACCTCATAGCAGACGTGGTGGATGCCGCCCGACGGGTTCTTGGCGAGGAATCCGGCGATCGGCGAAGCGTCGCCCAGCGGGTGCAGCAGCTCGATCTTGGTGTTCGGCAGCGTCACGAAGACCGTGGTGACGCCATGGGTCGGCATCGGCACCGGTTTGGAGACCTCGGCACCCAGGAGCCCGCGATAGGTGGCGGACGCGGCCTCCAGGTCCGGGACGGCGATCGCGACATGGTTGAGGCGGCCGATCATGGTCGCTCCGTTCGTTGCCCCGGCATCATATGCGAACCAGGTGGACCTCGGTCTGCGGCTTCTTGCCCACCTCGGCGTTGATGAAGCGGCGGACCGCGAGCCGGGCCGCTTCGCGCACCGCGTCGTCGTCCCGCCGCTCGCCCTTGCCCAGATCCTCGAAGGCGCCGGCGACCGCATCGGCGGCCCCCTCGATCAGCCCTTCGCTGGTGTCGTTGTCGACCACGCCCTGGAGGCTCACCAGCGGGTCGGCCTCGAGCTTGCCGCCCCGGCCGACGACCAGGGTCACCATGGCAATCCCGTTGGTCATCAGCTTCTTGCGCGCCCGCATGGCGCCGCCGTCGAGCGGCACCAGCTGGGTCCCGTCGAGCGCAAGCCGTCCGGCGGTCACATGCTCGACTACCGTCGCCGGTCCCGGCGCGAGGCGCACGATCGAGCCGTTCTCGGAGACCACCGCCTCCGGCACCTGGCACTCGCGCGCGAGCTTCGCGTGCTCGGCCAGGTGGCGCGCCTCGCCATGGACCGGAATCGCGATCCGCGGCCGGACCCAGTGATACATGCGCGAGAGCTCGTCGCGGGCCGGGTGGCCGGAGACGTGCACCCCCGCCTCTTCTGCCGTCGTCACGATGTCGACGCCGAGCTTGGACAGCTGGTTCTGCAGCTTGGCGATCGCGCGTTCGTTGCCGGGGATGTTGCGGGAGGAGAAGATCGCCGCGTCACCCGGCTCCAGCGTCACGTGGGGGTGCGTGCCCGAGGCGATCCGCGACAGCGCCGAGCGCGGCTCGCCCTGGCTTCCGGTGCAGATCATCACCACCTTGTCGCGCGGCAGGAAGCCAGCGTCGTGCTCGGTGACGAAGGGCGGCAGGTCGCGGAGATACCCGGCCTCCTTAGCGGCGTCGTACATGCGCCAGAGCGAGCGGCCGACCAGGGCTGCATGGCGGTCATGCGCCTTCGCGGCGAGCGCGATCGATTCCAGGCGTGCGACGTTCGAGGCGAAACAGGCGACGACGACCCGCTCGCGGAAGCGGCCGACCAGGTCCTCGAGGTTGCGCCGGACGTCGGCCTCGGATCCCGCCTCGCCCGAGATGAAGACGTTGGTCGAGTCCCCGACCAGCGCCAGCACGCCCTGGTCGCCGAGCCGGCGGAGCGCCGCCTCGTCGGCAACGGGGCCGATCAGCGGATCCGGATCGAACTTCCAGTCCCCGGTGTGAAGCACGGTGCCGGCCGGCGTCTTGATAGCGATCGCCATGGGCTCGGGGATCGAATGGGTCAGATGGATCAGCTCGAGGTCGAAGGGCTCGATCCTGAAGCTTCCGGAAATCGGGATCGGCCGGATCTCGACCCGCCGCGCCAGCTCCGCCTCCTGGAGCTTCCGCTTCAGTACCGCAGCGGTGAACGGCGTCGCGTAGACTGGGCATCCGAGCTGCGGCCAGAGATAAGGGATCGCGCCGATATGGTCCTCATGCGCATGGGTCGCGACGATGCCGACCAGGTCGCGCCGGCGCTCGACGATCCATTGCGGGTCGGGAAGGATCAGTTCGACGCCGGGCGTAGAGTCGTCGCCGAAGGTGACGCCGCAATCGACGATCAGCCACTTTCCGCCATAGCCGTAGAGGTTGAGGTTCATCCCGATCTCCTCCGCCCCGCCCAGCGGCAGGAAGAGGAGCTCGGAGGATTTCTTGGTCTTGCTCATGCTGAGAAGAAGATCTCTCCGGCGGTGATCTTCCGGCTGGCCCCTCCGCGGGTCAACACGAGGGCGCCGGACTCATCGAGAGCCGAGAAGACGCCGCTGTCGGTGTCGCCTTCGCGGAAGGTCACCCTGATCTCGCGGCCGAGCCCGATGGCGCGCGCGAGCCATGCTTCGCGCACCGGCCGGAAGCCTTCTTCGAGCCAGGCGCGGTAGCGTTCCAGGAACGCGACGGCGAGCCCGTCGGTTGCCGCATCGAGGTCGGCGCGGCCGCCCTCGGCGGCGACGGAGGTCGCGCCATAGGGCGTATCGGGCGGGAAATGCGCGATGTTGACGCCGATGCCGGCGACCAGGTGCCCCTGCCCGCCTTCGAGCAGGATGCCCGAGATCTTGGATCCCGCGACCAGCACGTCGTTCGGCCACTTGAAGCCGATGCTGCCCGCGACGCCGAGACGGTCGAGCAGGTCGCCTACCGCGAGCGCGGCGACGAACGAGAGCTGGGAGATCACCGCCGGCGGCCGGTCGGGGCGGAGAACGATCGTGGCGTACAGGTTGCCCTCGGGCGAGATCCAGGACTTGCCGCGGCGGCCACGGCCGGCCGATTGCCGCCGCGTGGTCACGTAAGTGAACTCGGGCGCGCCGGCCTCGGCGAGGCGGAGGGCCTCGGCGTTGGTGGATCCGACCTCTTCGTACGCGACCCGCCGGAAGACGGCGGGAAGTGTCATGCCGGGAAGAGCGCGCGCGCGGCCGTCGCCGCCGAGGTCAGCACCGGGCTCGGCCAGACGAAGAACAGCAGGATCAGGATCGCGCTCACGGCCTGAACCGTGCCGATCGACCGGCCGACCGCATCCTTGTCGAGCGGCTCCTTCGCCTCGTCGAAGTACATGATCTTGATGATGCGGAGGTAGTAGTAGGCACCCACCACCGAGGCCAGCACGCCGATCACCGCCAGCGTGTAGAGACCGGCCTCGACCGCGGCGAGGAAGACGTAGAGCTTGCCGAAGAACCCGGCGAGCGGCGGGATGCCGGCGAGCGAGAACAGGAAGATCGCGAAGGCGAGCGCCATCGCCGGATGGGTCTTCGAGAGCCCGGCGAGATCGGAGATGCCCTCGACCATCTTGCCGCCCTGGCGCATCGACAGCACCACGGCGAAGGAGCCGGCGGTCATCACCAGGTAGATCGCCATGTAGATCAGGACGCCGCGGATGCCGGACTCTGTGCCGGCGGCAAGCCCGACCAGGGCATAGCCCATGTTGCCGATCGAGCTGTAGGCGAGCAGGCGCTTGATATTGGTCTGGTTGATCGCGGCGACGGCGCCGAGGCCCATCGAGCCGATCGAGATCGCGATCAGGATCGGCCGCCAGTCGATCACGAGCTCACCGAACGGCCCGATCATCACGCGGACAAAGAGCGCGATCGCCGCCGCCTTGGGCGCGATCGCGAACAGTGCGGTAACCGGCGTCGGCGCACCCTCATAGACATCGGGGGTCCACATGTGGAACGGCACCGCCGAGACCTTGAAGGCAAGGCCCGCCGCGAGGAAGACGATGCCGAAAACAAGGCCGATCGAGGCGGCACCTTCGTTGTCGGCAACGGCCTGGGCGATCGCCTCGAAGCCGGTGGCACCGGTGGCGCCGTAGATCAGCGAGCAGCCATAGAGCAGCATGCCCGAAGACAGCGCGCCGAGGACGAAATACTTGAGGCCGGCTTCGGTCGAGCGGATGCGGTCGCGCTGGAACGCCGCGACGACATAGAGCGCCAGCGACTGCAGCTCGAGGCCGAGATAGAGCGTGATCAGGTCGTTGGCCGAGACCATGACCAGCATGCCCAAGGTCGCCAGCACGATCAGCACGGGGTACTCGAAGCGCGCCATCTCCTCCTTCTCGATATAGTCGAGGGCGAGGACGATCGAGACGGCGGAGCCCAGCAGCACCAGAACCTTGACGAAGATCGCGAAGGCATCGGTCACGAACTGGCCGCCGAAGGCGACCGTGCGGCCGGAAGCGCCGTTGATCACCAGGAACACGGCGACCAGCAGCACCAGCACCGAGAGCCAGGAGAGGCTGCGCGTGTTCTTGTCGCCGCGGAAGACGCCGATCATCAGCAGCGCCATGCCGGCCAGAGCCAGCCAGATCTCGGGCAGTGCCGGCATCAGCGGGGTCGAGGTCATGGGCATGGTCCTAGCGCCTGGCGTCCGCGACCGTCGAGGGACGCGGCACCTGGGCGGTCTCGTACTTGGTGACGAGGTTGACGACGGAGACGTGCATCGGCCGGGTGAACGACACCGGATAGATGCCCATCCAGAAGGTCAGCACCACGAGCGGCGCGAACACCGCGACCTCGCGCCAGGAGAGATCGAGGATCGACTTCAGGTCCTCCTTCTCGAGCTTGCCGAAGATCACGCGCCGGTAGAGGTAGAGCATGTAGGCGGCGCCCAGCACGACGCCGGAGGTCGCCAAGGTCGCGACCAGCGTCGACGACTGGAAGGCGCCGGTCAGCACCAGGAACTCGCCGACGAAGCCCGATGTGCCCGGAAGGCCCACCGAGGCCATGGTGAAGACCATGAAGGTGAAGGCGTAGGCCGGCATCCGGTCGACCAGCCCGCCGTAGCTCGCGATCTCTCGGCTGTGCACGCGGTCGTAGACCACGCCGACGCAGAGGAACAGCGCGGCCGAGACGATGCCGTGGCTCAGCATCTGGTAGATGGCGCCGGTCACCGCCTGGGTGTTGAGGGCGAAGATGCCGATCGTCACGTAGCCCATGTGGGCGACCGACGAGTACGCGATCAGCTTTTTCATGTCCTCCTGGGCCAGCGCCACCAGCGAGGTGTAGATCACCGCGACCACCGAAAGCCCGTAGACCAGCGGCGTGAAGTAGTGCGTCGCCTCGGGCAGCATCGGCACCGAGAAGCGCAGGAAGCCGTAGGCGCCCATCTTCAGCAGCACGCCGGCGAGGATCACCGAGCCTGCGGTAGGGGCCTCGACATGCGCGTCAGGCAGCCAGGTGTG
>CAZDGR010000220.1:0-7447 GCA_964504845.1 uncultured Rhizobium sp.
CGTGAAGGGCGAGAAGCCGGTATGACCTCTCCTCATCGCGACGAAGGCTCCCGCACCCGCGGCTTCGCGGAAGCGGAGCGCCGGCCCTACGAGGCGATCCGCGTGAAGCGGCTGACGCCGCTGATCGGTGCCGAGATCTCCGGCGTCGATCTCTCGGGCCCCCTCGGCAACCAGGCCTTCGACGAGATCCATCGCGCGCTGATGGAGCATCTGGTCGTCTTCTTCCGCGACCAGAACCTGACGCCGGGGCAGCATCTCGACTTCGGCCGGCGCTTCGGCGAGCTGCACGTCCATCCGATCGCCCCGCACGAGCCGGGCATGCCTCAGCTGATGCGCGTCTACACCGACGCCAGCTCGGCGCGGGTGAACGGCGAGCACTGGCACAGCGACGTCTCCTGCGAGGCGGAGCCCTCGATGGGCAGCATCCTCTACATGCGGCAATGCCCGCCCGAGGGCGGCGACACGCTGTTCGCCAACATGTACGCCGCCTACGAGTCGCTCTCGGACCGGATGAAGGCGCATCTCGAGGGCTTGAAGGCGCTGCACGACGGCGAGCAGGTCTATCGCGGTGCCTATGCCGGGCAGGGGCGGGCGGACCTCAAGGACTACCCGCGCGCCGAGCATCCGGTGATCCGCACGCACCCGGTCACCGGCCGCAGGTCGCTCTACGTCAACCGCGGCTTCACCCGCCGCATCCTCGGCATCCCCGGCGACGAGAGCGACGCGCTGCTGCGCTACCTGTTCGAGCACGCCGAGAACCCGCTCTGGCAGTGCCGCTTCCAGTGGACGCCGAACGCGATCGCGTTCTGGGACAACCGCTGCGCCCAGCACCGCGCGATGTGGGACTACTGGCCCCACACGCGGCTCGCCCATCGGGTGACCGTGAAGGGCGACCGGCCGTTCTGAGCGGCCGGCCGGTCGGCTTCCGTACCGGCTACCGCTCGCTGCCGGCGACGCCGGCGGACGGGCTTGAAAGCACGCTGGTCAGCCACGCCGCCCATAGGGCGCCGGTCCCGGCGTCGGGGGTGTCGCCGGGCGATCCGTCATCGGCGTCGATCTCCGTGGCACCGCTCTGAGCCAGACGGGCGCGCTCCAGCGGAAACCGGATGACCTCGGCGGATGCCTGGTCGTGGCCCGGCGGGGGCTGGTCCGACCCGCCGGCGAGGGCCAGCCTCGGCGCGGCGCGCCGATCGGCGTCGATCGCGAACGAAGAGACGGCGTGATGTGCGTGCATGGTCGATTCCTCCTTCCCTCCATGCCTGCCCGGTTTTCCGGGTGGTGATGATTAAGGAACCGAAGGCGGAGCGATCAAGACGGGCCCCCGGGAAAAAATTCACGCGCCTCTTGATGGCCGGGAAATCTCTTCCTAGCTCGGTGTCGTGCCGGTCGCCCACACGCGGGGGCCGGCCGCGATCGGGCCGACGGGGTGGTCCCGGCGGCCGAGGAACCATGTTGCTCTTTGGAGGATGTGGAACATGATGACCTTCGATTTCTCCCCGCTCTACCGTTCGACTGTCGGCTTCGACCGCTTGGAGAACCTGTTCGACACGGCGCTGTCCACGGAAGCCACCGGCTTCCCGCCCTACAACATCGAGACGACGGGCGAGAACGGCTATCAGATCACCATGGCGCTGGCGGGCTTCGGCGAGGACGACATCTCCGTTGTCCAGCAGGGCAACGAGCTGGTCGTCAGCGGCGAGGCGAGGAAGGATTCCGAGCCGCGCCAGTACCTCTATCGCGGCATTGCCGGCCGGTCGTTCGAGCGCCGGTTCCAGCTGGCCGACCACGTGAAGGTCGCCGACGCCCGCATGGACAAGGGCCTGCTGCAGATCGACCTGGTGCGCGAGGTGCCCGAAGCGCTGCGCCCGCGGAAGATCGAGATCGGCAAGGGGATCGTGAACCGCCTCATGAAGACGGCGGCGTAACCCAGTCCTGTTGGAGGGGCGGGCGTCCGCGAGGAACCTCCTCGCGGACGCCTCGCCGCTTGCGACTCAACGCACCGGCACGAACGCCAGGTCGATCAGCCGGGTCCTGCCGTCGCCGATGGTGCCTCGCGCCGTCGCCGTGCCCTTGGCGACCGAGACCTCGACCAGCGTCGCGGTGCCGGTCAGGCCATAGGCCATGTAGTCGTCCTTGGCGTCGGTCAGGATGTCGAGGCCGCGGATCTCGCGCCTACCCATGCCGGTGTCGGCGATCGATCCGAGCACGCCGTCATTGGGTGGGTCCTGGACGATCCAGGCGCCGCGCGCGCTGTCGATATGGAAGAGCTGGGTTGCCGATGCCCCGGCATAGGAGTTGATGTAGGCGCCGCCGACGACCATCGGCGCCATGCCGGCGCCCTTGTCCTTGTCGCCATAGGCGAGCGGCTTGTCCTTGATGACCGCGCCGGTGTCGACGTTGATCCGGTAGTTGAGCTTGCCGTCGCCGCTGATCAGCCGGAGCCGGTCGGCCTGCGGGTTGAAGTCGACGACCGCGCCCTTGGCCGCGACGAAGGGCTCCGACAGGTTCGAGACGAAGCTGGCGGCCCCGGTCGCGGGATCGATCGTGTAGATCGTCGCGTTGGCGGCGACGCCGTAGAGCTTCTTGTTGGCCGGGCGGAAGTCGATGCCGATCAGCGGCGCCGAGAGCCCGGTCACGTCGACGATCCGGGTGCTCGCGGGCCGGGTATCGGAGAACAGGACGAGCTGGCTCCGGTCCGAAAGCCCGACCAGGTCGAGGGCGCTCGCCGGCGCGGCGGCACCCAGGGCCAAGGCGGCCGCGAGGGCGATCCTTCCGAGGTTCCGCATTTCCGTTCTCCTTGGCGCTTCCGTAGAGCTTCCGGTACGCAGGCAAGGCCGGGCCGGATCACCCGGCTTGTAGACAATGCGGGGTAGTCGGCGCATCGTTTTGCCCATCCCGGGAGGTCCAAGATGAAGAAGCGCCTGCTTGCCGCTGCCGTCGCTCTCGCCTTCGCGCCCACGCTCGCCCTGTCCCAGAACCTCCGCATCGGCCTCGGCGGCGATCCGGACGTGCTGGATCCGGCGATCGGCGGCAGCTTCCTCGACCGCGTCGTCTTCGCCGGGCTCTGCGACAAGCTGGTCGACATCGACGAGAAGCTGAACTACGTGCCGCAGCTCGCGACCGAGTGGGAGTGGTCGGCGGATGCGCTGACGCTGACGATGAAGCTCCGCCGCGACGTCGTCTTCCACGACGGCGAGAAGATGGACGGAGCGTCGGTGAAGGCCAACATCGAGCGCGCCAAGACCATGGCGGAGTCGCGCCGGAAGGCGGAGCTGGCGGCGATCAGGGAGGTCGAGGCCGATGGACCGACCGTGCGCTTCAAGCTCTCGCAGCCCTTCGCGCCGCTGATCGGCGTCTTCACCGACCGCGGCGGCATGGTGGCATCGCCCAAGGCGCTGGCGGCGATGGGCAACACCTTCGCGAGCAAGCCGGTCTGCTCCGGCCCCTACGCCTTCGAGAGCCGCGTCGCGCTCGACCGGGTCGTGCTCAAGAAGTTCCCTGGGCACTGGAACCAGGCGGCCTACAAGGTCGAGCAGATCACCTACCTGCCGATCCCGGATTCCAACATCCGGACCGCCAACCTCCGTTCGGGCAGCCTCGAGATCATCGAGCGCGTGCTGCCGACCGACCTCGCGGCGCTCAAGTCGGATGCGCGCACCAAGGTCGTGGGCTCGCCGGCGACCGCCTACTACACGATGTCGATCAACCTGAACCACGGCGAGCGCGCCGCGACCCTCGGCAAGGACCCGCGCGTGCGCGAGGCCCTCGAGGCCTCGATCGACCGCGAGATCATCAACCAGGTCGTCTACAACGGCGAGTTCATCGCCTCCAACCAGCCCTGGGCCCCGGGCAGCGCCTACTACAACGCGGCGCTGCCGGTGCCGAAGCGCGACGTCGCCAAGGCGAAGGCGCTCTTGAAGGCCGCCGGCGTCGAGAAGCTCAGCTTCACCCTCTTCGCGCCGAACACGACGACCGAGATGCAGCTCGCCCAGGTGATGCAGGCGATGGCGGCCGAGGCCGGGATCGAGATCAAGATCGAGGTGCAGGAGGCGACCACGATCACCCAGCGCAACATCAAGGGCGACTACCAGGCGGCCTTCGGCATCTGGAGCGGCAGGCCCGATCCCGACGCCAACGTCTCGATCTGGTTCGCCTGCGACGGCTTCGTCAACTGGGGCAAGTACTGCAACCCGAAGCTCGAGGAGCTCCTGGTCAAGGCGCGCACGGTCACGGCGACGCCCGAGCGCCAGAAGCTCTACAACCAGGCGGCAGAGGTCATCCTCGCCGATCGCCCGCACCTGATCCTCTACCACTATCGCTGGTTCTGGGGCCTCGGCGCCAAGGTCAACGGCTTCAAGCCCTATCCGGACGGCATCATCCGCCTGGACGGGATCGCGATGAACTGAGTTCGAGGGTCGGAACGACCCCCCATCCCGGCCTTCCCCCACGCAAGCGCGGGGGGAAGGGGCACGAAGCTCGTGTTCCCTCCCCCCCTTCGTGGGGGAGGGTTAGGGTGGGGGGCTTAACGGTTACAGCCGGCTCTTGATCCGGATCGCCTGGTGCACGAGCTCGGCGAGGTTCTTCGCCCCCATGCGCTCCATCACCCAGGCGCGGTGGTTCTCGACCGTCTTCGGGCTGATGTTGAGCCGGGCGGCGATGTCCTTGTTCGAGAGCCCGGCGGCGGCATGCTCCATCACCTGGCGCTGGCGGTTGGAGAGCGTGTTGAACTGCGCCACCAGCTTCTCGACGCCTTCGCGCTCGCTGCGGTCGTTGCGATGGCCGGCGGCGGCGCGCTCGATCGCCTCCAGCAGGCGACCCTCGTCGAACGGCTTCTCCAGGAAGTCGAAGACGCCGCCCTTGATCGCCGAGACGGCCATGTCGATGTCGCCATGCCCGGTGATCAGGATCACGGGACAGCTCCCGGGGCCGGCGGCGACCCGGCGGGCGAGATCCAGGCCCGAGATTCCGGGCATGCGGATGTCGGAGACGACGCAGTCGAACCGCGCCTCGCCCTCGACGCCGGCGAGGAAGCGTTCCGCGCTCTCGAAGCACGAGACCGCGAGGCCCTTGCCGACGAAGTAGGCGCGGAGCGCGTCGAGGACCGCGACGTCGTCGTCGACGATGGCGACGTGGATCTGATCGCTCATGCTGGTCTTGCCGCCACGGGAAGGGTGAAGGAGACCGGCGCGCCGGTCGTGTGCGTGTCGACCCAGAAGCGGCCGCCATGCTTCTCGATGATCGACTTGCTCAAGGAGAGCCCGATGCCGAGCCCGTCGATCTTGGTCGAGGTGAACGGCAGGATCTGGTCGCCCTGGATGTCGGGGGCGAAGCCGGGGCCGGTGTCCTGGATCCTGACCTGGACCTGGTCCTCCATCGGCCTGACCTTGATCGTGATCTCGCGCCGCATGTCGGCGGTGCTCTCCATCGCCTCGATCGAGTTGCGGAACAGGTTGATGAAGACCTGCTGGATCTGGAGCGGGTCGACCATGACGGGAGCGACGGGCTCCATCCGGATGAAGCTGACGCGCACCATGCTCCGGTTGAGCTCGAGCTGGCAGAGATCGATCGCCTCGTTGACGATCCTCTCGACGCTGTTCGGCGCGCGGGCGCTGTGGTCGAGCTTGACCAGCGCCCGGATGCGGCGGACGACTTCGGCCGCCCGCTCGACCTGGACGACCGCCTTCGCCGCCGGCTCGGCGAGGTCCGCCGCCTCGCCGGAGCGGAGCGCGCTCGCGACCAGCCGTGCATAGGTCCCGGCGGCCATCAGCGGCTGGTTGATCTCGTGCGCGAGCCCGGCGGCGAGCTCGCCCAGGCTGCCGAGCCGCTGCACGTTGGCGAGCGATTCCTGGTGCATGCGAAGGCGGACCTCGACCTGCCGGCGCTCGTTGACCAGCGCGCCGGCCACCAGCCCGGTTCCGGCGAGCACGATCATGCGGGTCTGCAGCTCGATGATCTCGAGCGCTTCCTTCGGCATATGCTGGGCCGCGACGATCAGCGCGACCTGGGTGATCAGGATGCCGACGCCGACCCCTTCGAGCCCGGCGCGGACCGCCATCCAGACGATCGGGATGAACAGCAGGTAGAAGTTGAGGTAGTTGGGCTGCTCGCTCCGCCCGAAGATCAGGAAGACGGCGGCGAGCACGGCGGCGAGCTGGAGCGCCATCTCCAGGTTCACCTTGATGTCGCGGACGCGCGTCATCGCCACCAGCGCGAAGGGGGCGACGACGACGATGCCGATCGCATCTCCGATCCAGTACCTGGCCCCGGCGGCGACGAAGGCCGAGGCCGGCAGCACGTCGAGGAAGATCATCGCGCCGACGACCGTCGCCGCGATCACGGCGGGGCCGATCACCGCCGAGATCAGCAGCAGGAACAGGTCGCGAAGCGAGGTCAGCGCCGGATCGAGGCGGAGAGCCGGCCGCGTCAGGATCGCGAGCACGGCGGTGTAGCCGATGCCGGCGACGGTAGAGGCGACGACCTCGACCTGGAACGACAGCAGCAGGGGGCGGATGACGAGGTCGGAGACGATCGGTGCCGCGACGAGCAGCGGCAGGTAGCGGCGGCCGAAGGCGAGCACGAAGGCGAACGCGAATCCGATCGCCGGATTCCACGGCGTGATGCTCGACCGCATGAAGGGATCGATGAAGCTGATCCAGTCGAGCAGGATGTATCCTGCGAGAAAGACCAAGCCGCCGGCCGCTGCCGGAAGAAGAGGGAAACGCCGAGTGATCATGCCCCCCGAAGGCCCTGAAGGTCTTTGCATGGGGTAACCCATTCCGTCCCGCGCCGCATCTGCGAGAGGTCCGGGACGCGGGGGCTGGGTATTTATCCCTAGGTACAAGTCTAGGGGGCTTCGTCCCGAATTTCACTCATTCAAAGTTAATTTTATCTTTCCGGAAGTCGGGTCCATCACGCTCGGCAGAATGGCCGACGACCGGCGCACATCTCGCGACGGATATTCTCCGTAATCGGACAACCCTAGAAGAGGAGCGTCCACGTCATGCCTATCCAGAACTCGATCAACACCAACATCGGCGCGTTCGTCGCGCTGCAGAACCTGAACTCGGTCAACTCCCGCCTGGACGTCGTCCAGAACCGGGTGTCGACGGGCCTCAAGGTGAACAGCGCCGTCGAAGACGCGTCGAGCTTCGCCATCGCGCAAGGCATTCGCGGTAACCTGAAGGCCTACGAGGCGGTGAGCCAGGGCCTCGCGAACGGCCGCGGCGTTGCCACCGTGACGCTTGCCGGCGCCACGGCGATCTCCGATCTGCTCGGCGACATTCAGAAGAAGATCACCGAGGGTCAGAACGCCGGCAACTCGACCGAGCAGCAGTCGATCCTGAACGCGGACTTCAACAACCTCGTCGCGCAGATCAACACCTTCATCACCAATTCGACCTACAACGGCCGAAACCTGCTGTCCTTCACTTCGACCTCGCTGAACGTC
>CAZDGR010000221.1:0-7397 GCA_964504845.1 uncultured Rhizobium sp.
ACGCGCACGTCTCCTATCCGGCGCGCTTCCAGCTCGTCGCCGCGATGAATCCCTGCAAGTGCGGGCATCTCGACGACGCCTCGCTTGCCTGCTCGAAGGCGCCGCGCTGCGCCGCCGACTACCAGTCGAAGATCTCGGGCCCGCTGTTCGATCGCATCGACCTGCATGTCGACGTCCCGGCGGTGACGCCCGCGGATCTGGCGCTGCCGCCGCCGCGCGAAGGCTCAGCCGACGTCGCCTCTCGCATTGCCGCGTGTCGCGAGATCCAGATGGAGCGATACGCGACGCTGCCCGAGGACAAGCGCATCCGCACCAACGCCGAGGCCGACGGCGCGCTGCTCGACGAGGTCGCGACGCCGGAGCCGGCCGGCAGGAAGCTACTGGCCGAGGCCGCTGAACGTCTCAAGCTCTCGGCGCGCGGCTATCACCGCGTGATGCGGGTCGCCCGCACGCTCGCCGACCTCGACCGCGCCCAGACGGTCGCACGGCTGCATGTCGCCGAGGCACTTTCCTATCGTCGGATCGCGCCGGGACGCTAGACGCCGGCCGCATCAAGGAAGTTCCGCACCACCTGCTGGAACCTCTCCGGTTCCTCCAGCGGCGGCGAGTGGCCGGACTTCTCGAAGATCTCCAGCCGCGCGCCCTTGATCCGCGCCGCGATCTCTTCCGAGCACCAGACCGGCGTGATCGGGTCCGAGCGCCCGACCACGACCAGCGTCGGACAGGTAATCGCACCGATCCTGTCCTTCACGTCGTAGGCCGGCACGTTCTTCGCGAAGGCGAAGTTGTGGGTCTCGAAGCGGTACGGCGTCGCCGCGGCCCGCGCCTCGACCGCGGCCGGATCGTAGTCGTGGCTGTAGATGCGGAGCGCCTTCCGCCAGAACGCGCGGAACTCCTCGTTGCTCCTGACCTCGCCGCTTGTGACGCGATCCACGAGATCGCGGTCGAGCCCGACACGCTCGGAGCCGGCGATGGAGCGGATGAAGCCCTCGCGGAACGAGTGATCGGCGACCGTGTCGCGGAGGATCAGCGCCGAGAGGCGATCGGGATGGCGGATCGCGTATTCCATCGCGATGAAGCCGCCATAGGAGCCGCCGGCCATCACGAAGCGCTCGACGCCCATCCATTGCCGGATCGCGTCGACGTCGGCGACCCATTGTTCGTGGGTGAAGGGCGGCTTTCCTTCGCTGGTGCCGCTGCCGCGGGCATCGAAGGCCACCACCCGGAAGCGGTCGCGGAAGGCGCCGTAGCCGCGCTTCGGCTCGTCGCGCGATCCCAACCCCGGCGCGCCGTGATGGACGATCATCACCGGCAGCGACGGATCGTCGCCCAGGACCTCGATTTCCAGCTCGTTGCCGTTGATCGCGACCCGCATCGGGACTCCTCGAAGACGTTTCTCGGCGCTGGAAGTAGCCCAGGCCCGAGGCCACGGCAAACCGTCGCCTGGGACAATCATCTAAGGTCGACCTGGCGGCGTTGCGCTAATCTCGCCCGCGATGAGCGGGCCCAGGGATCACGAGATCGTTCTGCCCGGCGACCAGCCGGCCGCCGGCGGACGCCGGATCTGGCCGCTCGTCCTCGCCGCACTGGGCCTGGCGCTCGCGATCCTCGGCACCTTGCCGGAATCGGCCTGGTCCTGGACCGAGTGGCGGCCCGACCGCTCGACCGTCGCCTCGGCGCAGAGCGGCGCGATGCTGACGCTCGCCGGCGGCGCGCTGTTCGCGATGGCCTTCACCATCGTCGTCCTCTGGATCGGCCGCCGCGGCATGCCGCCGGGAGCCAAGAAGAAGGTCGAATCCGATCCGACCGCCAGGGACAAGCTGATGCTCTTCCTGATGGCGGCGGCCAGCATGGGCATCGCGATCGCGCTGATCCTGCTCAACCCGTGGAACCTCTATATCGACCTCGGCTTCTGGAGCATCAACGAGCAGGCGGAGGCGCTTGAGGCGCAGCCCGAGGACTCGGCGACCGGCTTCCGCTCGGACATCGACAGCAGCGTTCCCGAATGGATCGTCCCGATCCTCCATGCGCTGTTCGGGATCGGCCTCGTCGCGACCGCGGTCGCCTCGATGCTCCTTGCGATCGAGCGCGTGCGCCAGCGGATGGCGCAGCGCGCCCAGCGGGCCGAGCGCGAGAGGATCGTGCGCGAGATCGACGAGGCCGCCGGCGAGACGATCGACGACCTGACCCGGCCGGGCGGCAACGCGCGCGAGGCGATCATCCGCTGCTATGCCCGCTTCGAGCGCAGCCTGGCGCTTGCCGAGACCAGGCGTCCGCCGTGGCAGACGGCGACGGAGTTCATGCGGACGGCGCTGAAGGCGCTGCCGCTCGAGCCCGCCGACGTCGCCAGCCTCACCCGGCTCTTCGAGGTCGCCCGCTTCAGCCGCCATACGCTCGGCGAGGACGACCGCGACGCCGCCTGGGAGGCCCTGGTCTCGATCCGCAAGTCGCTCGCCGAACGGACGGACGATGCGCCCGGTCGTTGACGACACCACGCGGCGATCGATCTCGCTCAGGGTCATTCCGATCATCCTGATCGCGACAGTGGCCGCCTTCTTCTTCTTTCCGGCCGAGCAGCGCCCGGTCATCTTTCGCGTGTCCCTGGCCGCCAGCCTCGTGGTGATGCTGTCGCACCTGATCGCGCGGGTGATCGGGGCCTTCCGCAACGACGATCCCAACGGCTTCGAGCAGGCGCTCGAGCCGAGCCAGCCGACGGTGCGGATGGATGCGACCCTGAACCAGCTGCGCGACGAGATCCGGCACAGCCGCAACAGCCGGCGCTACTTCGACCGCGTGCTGTGGCCGCGCCTGCGCACGCTTGCCGCCAAGGCAGGCGAAGCGCAAGGCGACCTGCCCCCGCCGCCGCCCCACTGGAGCAAGCGCCGCGGACCGTCGCTTGCCGAAATCGCCCGCCTCGTCGATCACCTGGAGAAGAAGAGATGAACGTCGTCGAGGTCGAGGCACGGTGCCGCGACATATTGAAGGCCGTCTCGGTTGCCGTCGTCGGCAAGGACGAGGTGCTGGCCCAGATCCTGGCCGGGCTGCTCGCCAACGGCCATGTGCTGATGGAGGACTACCCGGGCCTCGCCAAGACGCTGATAGCGCGCTTGCTCGGCCAGGCGATGGGCCTTCCGTTCAAGCGCATCCAGTTCACGCCGGACCTGCTGCCGAGCGACATCACCGGCAGCTACGTCTACGACCAGAAGAACGGCCGCTTCGACTTCCGCCGCGGGCCGGTGTTCACCGGCCTGCTGCTCGCCGACGAGATCAACCGGGCGACGCCGAAGACCCAGTCGGCGTTGCTGGAGGCGATGCAGGAGGCGCAGGTGACGGTCGAGGGCGAGTCCTTCCCCCTCGAGGCGCCGTTCCTGGTGATCGCGACCCAGAACCCGATCGAGCTCGAAGGCACCTACGCGCTGCCCGAGGCTCAGCTCGACCGCTTCATCATGCGGATCGCGGTGGGGTATCCGGCGCGCGAGGACGAGCAGCAGATCCTCAGGCGCCGGCGCGAAAGGCGGACCGACGCGGCCGAGGTGCCGGCGATCGTCTCGCGAGACGAGCTGCTGGCGATGCAGCGGGCGCTGGAAGACGTGCACGTCGACGCCTCGATCGAGGCCTATGTCGTCGACCTGGTGCGCGCCACCCGCGAGGACGACCGGCTGCTGCTGGGCGCATCGCCGCGCGGCTCGCTGGCGCTGCTCAAGCTGGCACGCGCCGCGGCGATGCTGAGACGCTCGGACTTCGTCACGCCCGACGACGTGAAGTCGATGGCGGTGCCGGCGCTGGCCCATCGCCTGGTCCTCAAGCCGGAGCTCTGGGTCTCGAAGGTGACGCCGGAGCGCATCGTCGGCGACGCGCTGACGAAGGTGCCCACGCCGGTCGCCGAGCCCCGGTGAGCGCAAAGGCGAGCCCGCTCGTCTTCGTTCTCGCCGCGGTCGCCGCGGCGGCGCTGCTTGGCGCGGTCGCGGTCGACCGCATCGAGCTGGTGATCGCCGCCGTGCCGTTGCTTCTCTTCCTCGTGCGCGTCGGCGCCAGGCCGCCGGCTGGCTTCGCTCTCGCGCACGCGCTGTCGGCCGACCGCACGACCGAGGGCGACACGGTCGCGGTCACGATCACGCTGACCGCGCGGACCGATCTTGCCTGCATCGAGGTGCTCTACCGGCTGCCGGCGATGTGCGAGCTCGCCTCCGGCAGCAACCGCCGCGTGCTCGGGCTCGCCGAGGGCGAAAGCGAAAGCTGGACCATCGAGGTGCGCTTCCTCGCCCGCGGTCATACGCGGCTCGGGCGCTTCCACTACCGCGCCTGGGACGAGGCGGGCCTGAGCGCGGTCGAAGGCCGTCACGAGGACCTCGTCCAGGTGAAGGTCTATCCGGCGGCGGTGCCGATCCGCTACCTGCCCAGGCCGCGGCGCACGCGCTCGTCCTTCGGCAACCACGTGTCGTCCAAGCTCGGCCAGGGGCTCGAGCCCGGCAACATCCGGCCTTACGCCTCGGGCGACCGGCTGCGCCAGATCAACTGGCGCGCCTCGCTCAGGACCGGCCGGCTCTACGTCACCGAGTTCCACGAGGAGCGCAACGCCGACGTGGTGATCCTGCTCGACACCACCGCCGACATCGGCCGGCAGCCGGACTCCAGCCTCGACTACTGCGTCAAGGCGGCGGCGGCGCTGGCGACCGGCTATCTCCGCCATCGCGACCGCGTCGGGCTGATCACCTATGGCGGCAACATCCAGTGGATCCGCCCGCGCACCGGCCGCCGCCAGATCGAGACTCTGCTGGAGGCGCTGCTGCCGGCCAGCATGGCGGTCAACTACAGCTTCCAGGGCCTCGACCTGCTGCCGCCCCGCGTGCTGCCGCCCGGCGCGCTGGTGATCGCGCTCTCGCCGCTGATCGATCCGCGCTTCACCAAGGTCGTCGCCAATCTCGCCGGCCGCGGCTTCGACGTGCTGCTGCTGGCGCTCTCGCCGCTCGAGCTGATGAAGCCGTTCGTGCGCGCCTCGCCGCTCGACGATCTCGCCGCGAGGCTGTGGACGCTGAACCGGCGGGCGACGCTGGACGCGCTTCAGGACATCGGGCTTCCCGCCGTCGAGGTCCGCCCCGACATGCCCTTCGACGCCGCGCTGGCGCCGCTGGCACGTGCCGGACGGCCGCGGGCGACGCGCCGATGAGCCCGCTCGCGGCCTATCCCGCCGTCGTGGTCGCGGCGGGCCTCCCGGCCTGGATCCATGGCTCGACACCGGTGATGCTCTTGAGCCTCGCCGCCGGCGCGCTGCTCTGGATCGCCGTCACCTGGCGCTCGCTGGGATCGGGCCTCGTCGGCGCGTTGAGCGCGACATCGGCCTACGCGATCGCGCTCTGGATCGAGCCGGCCGCCGGCATCGTCGAGGCGCTCGCGTTCGGCGCTTCCCTGCTGATCGTCCTCCAGCACACCGACTTCGCCCGCCGCTTCCACGGCGCCGAGGTGATGCCCGCGATCGCCAGTGCCGCCTTCTGGCGCTGGTTCGTCACCGTCATGCTCGCCGCCGGCGCGATCGTCGCGCTCACCGCCGCCGTCACCTTCGTCACCGACGGCGCGCCGCCGGCGTTCCGGCCGCTGCTGACCGGCATCGGCGCGTTTCTCGCCCTCGGCGCCGCCATCGCGGTTTTCGGGCGCGCACGCTAGACTCCCGCCCATGAAGCTCGACGACGCGACCGACGCCCTCCTCGTCATCGACGTGCAGAACGACTTCTGCCCCGAAGGCGCGCTCGCGGTGCCGAAGGGCGACGAGGTGGTGCCGGTGGTCAACCGGCTGATACTGCGCTTCGCCCATGTGCTGCTGACCCAGGACTGGCATCCGCCGGGCCACCGCTCCTTCGCCTCGGCGCATCCCGGCAGGAAGCCGTTCGAGACGACCGAGCTCAGCTACGGCACCCAGGTGCTGTGGCCGGACCATTGCGTGCGGGAAACCGCAGGTGCCGACTTCCACCGCGATCTCGCGCACGGCAAGGCCGAGCTGATCCTCCGCAAGGGTTTCCGGCCGGAGATCGATTCCTACTCGGCGTTCTTCGAGAACGACCGGAAGACGCCCACGGGACTTTCCGGATACCTCCGCACGCGCGGCTTCAAGCGGCTGTTCATGGCCGGGCTCGCGACCGATTTCTGCGTGCACTACTCGGCGGTCGACGGCGCGGCGCTGGGCTTCGAGGTCGTCGTGCTCGAGGACGGCTGCCGGGCGATCGACCTCGCCGGGTCGCTCAGCGCGGCCAAGGAGGCGATGACCCGGGCCGGCGTGCGCCTGGACACCGCGGCGGCGCTCGGCTTCTAGTCGCCATGGCGGCAGCGATCAATCCACCGGTGCCCGAGCGCGAATCCGCACCCGACCGCGTGCGCTACACCACGCTGCCGGACGATCTCAGGCATCCGCACCTGGTCAGGCTCTATCGCCACTGGGACGAGGTCCGGCGCGGCCGGCCGATGCCGTCGCGGGCCGATGTGGATCCTTTGTCGCTGCCGCAGCTCCTCGGTCACCTGCTCCTGATCGACGTGCTGCGCGAGCCGCTGCGCTTCCGCTACCGGCTGATCGGCACGCGGCTGACCGAGCGGATCAGGCGCGACATGACCGGCAAGTTCTTCGACGACATACCCGAGCCGGTCTATCGCGACCGCCTCTACGACTGGCATGGCGGCGTCGTGGCCGAGAAGGCGCCGCGCGGCGGCATCACCGCGCGCCGGCTGCTCGACCGCTGGGAGCCCTACGAGATCCTGACCCTGCCGCTGTCGACGGACGGCGTCGAGGTCGACATGACGCTGACCGGGCTCTACTACCGCGACGTCTGAAACTTCACCAGATCGGCGCGGCCGATCTCGGTGATGACGTAGATGCCCTTCTCCCGCCGCTCGAACCAGCCGTAGTGGTTGTCGCGGAGGATGCTGCCGGCGCGCGGCGCCTCGCACGCCGCCTTCAGGGTCTTCGGGCTCTGCGGCCCGCCCGCCGCCAGGGCCTGGGCGATCCGGATCGCCTCCTGGCGATAGGCGGTGACGATCTTGATCCGGGTGATGCCGCCGAGGTTCGGATCGCCCTCGCGCCTCGCATGCTCGGCCCTGAGGCGCACGGCCTTCTTGTAGTTCTTGCGCGGCTGGTAGGGCTCGGGCCCGGCGATCAGCTCCACCCGGCCGCGCGAGGAGACGGTGAGCAATCCGACGCCGACGCGCTTGCAGAGCTTCACCACGCGCTTGTCCCAGGGGCCGGGGCCGCGGCTCCGCTCGGTCGGCTCAGGCACCGCGAGATAGACCAGGTCGGTCAGCGCCAGTCGCTCGACGCCCTGCAGCAGCAGCTCGAGCGTGAAGCGCTGCTTGAGCTCCACCACCAGCAGCGCCTCGCCCTTGGCCGCGACCACGTCGCAGCCGCGCACCTCGCC
>CAZDGR010000222.1:0-7389 GCA_964504845.1 uncultured Rhizobium sp.
CGACGATCGAGGCGATGGCGGCGGTGCTCGGCGGCACCCAGTCGCTGCACACCAATGCCTTCGACGAGGCGCTGGCGCTGCCGACGCCGTTTTCCGCCCGCATCGCGCGCAACACGCAGCTGGTGATCGCCGAGGAGACCGGCATCCCGAAGGTGATCGATCCGCTCGGCGGCAGCTACTACATCGAGGCGCTCACCAAGTCCGTCGCCGACGCCGCGACGAAGCTGATCGACGAGGTCGAGGCAATGGGCGGCATGACCAAGGCGATCGAGGCCGGCCTGCCGAAGCTCCGCATCGAGGAATCCGCCGCCCGCCGCCAGGCCCGCGTCGACAGGGGCGAGGACGTGATCGTCGGCGTCAACAAGTACCGGCCCGACGAGGAGACCAAGGTCGAGCTCCTCGACATCGACAACAGCCGGGTGCGCGAGAACCAGCTCGCCCGCCTGCAGCGCGTGAAGGGCACGCGCGACCAGGCGAAGGTCGAGGCCGGCCTCGCCGCGATCACCAGGGCGGCCGAGACCGGCGAAGGCAATCTGCTGGCGCTGGCGATCGAGGCGACGCGGGCGCGCGCCACGGTCGGCGAGATCTCCGACGCGCTGGAGCGCGCCTTCGGCCGCTATCGCGCGACGATCCGCAGCGTCACCGGCATCTACGGCGGAGCCTATCGCGACGACGGCAAGTTCCGCGGCATCCGCGCCGCGACCGAGGACTTCGCGATAGAGGAAGGCCGCCGTCCCCGCATCCTGGTTGCCAAGCTGGGCCAGGACGGCCACGACCGCGGCGCCAAGGTGATCGCCACCGCCTTCGCCGACTTAGGCTTCGACGTCGACATCGGCCCGCTGTTCTCGACGCCCGAGGAAGCCGCGCGCCAGGCGATCGAGAACGACGTGCACGTCGTCGGCATCTCGAGCCAGGCCGCCGGCCACAAGACGCTGGTTCCGGCACTGCGCAAGGCGCTCGACGCCGAGGGCGCCTCCGACATCCTGATCATCTGCGGCGGCGTGATCCCGCCGCAGGACTACGCCTTCCTGAAGGCCCATGGCGTCGCCGCGATCTACGGTCCCGGCACCAACATCGTCGAAGCCGCGGCGGAAGTCCTGTCGCTGATCAGGAACGTGCGCAGCAAGGCAGCCTAGGCGCTGCGCCTCATCGTCGCCGCGCGCCAGAGCAGCGGCACGAGCACAAGCGCCACGGCCGGGAAGATGAGCCAGTTGATCGTCTCCCAGCCCGAGGCATGCAGCAGGTTGCCGGAGAAGAACGAGGCGGCGGCGACCACGCCGAAGATGATGAAGTCATTGGCGCCCTGCGCCTTGCCGCGCTCCTCCGGCGAGTGGCACTCGGTCACCATCGCCGTCGCCCCGATGAATCCGAAGTTCCAGCCGATTCCGAGCAGGATCAGCGCCACCCAGAAATGCCCGAGGTCGAGTCCTGCGAGCGCGACCGCGCCCGAAGCGCCGGTCAGGAGCAGGCCGACGGCGGCGATCCGCTCCTTGCCGAAGCGCGTGATCAGGCGGCCGGTGAAGAAGCTGGGCACGAACATGGCAAGCACGTGCCACTGGATGCCGAGTGCGGCGTGGTCGATCGAATGGCCGTGCCCGACCATCGCCACCGGCGAGGCGGTCATCACGAACGTCATCAGGCCGTAGGAGACGACGCCGGTCGCCACCGCCAGCATGTAGCGCGGCGACATCAGGATCGCCTTGAGCGAGCGTCCGCCGCCCTGCGCCGCCGAGGCGGCGACGCTTGGCGTACGCAGCAGGAGCAGCACCGGTATGACGAGCACCGCGAGCGCCGCCTGGCTGAGGAAGCTGCCGGCGAAAGGTGCCGAGGGGATCGCATCGCGCGTCCAGATCACGAGCTGCGGGCCGATCACGGCGGCGAACAGCCCGCCGACCAGCACCGACGAGATCGCCTTCGCCTTGAGCGGACCGGAAACGCCGTCGGCGGCGGCGAAGCGATAGCTCTGCACGTTGGCGCCCTGGAACCCTGCGGCGAAGGTACCGAGGCAGAAGAGCAGGAAAGCGGCGGCGAAGATTCCGCCGGCTGCGAGCAATCCTGCGACTGCGGCGGACACGGCACCGATCAGATAGGCGCTTCGGCGCCCGAGCCGGCGCATCAGGTAGGCGGCCGGAAGCGTCGAGAGCGCGAGTCCGAGGTTGTACAGGCTGACCGGCAACGTGACGAGCGCCGGGCTCGGCGCCAGCGCCTGGCCGACCAAGCCGCCCAGCGAGATGATGATCGGCGGCCCCGCTCCGCCCAGCGCCTGGGCGATCGTCAGCAGCCGGATGTTCCGTTGAGCTTGAGCCTCAGCCGTCACGTCACGCCTTCCTTCGTCGACGAAAAGAAGATGCCGCCGCGACGGATCGCGGCGGCACCTTCGCCACCTTGATAGGTGGAACCGCTATTCCGCGGCGATCGGCAGCGCGGCGTCGGTCTGCTTCAGGCCGAGCATCAGGTCCATGTTCTGGACGCAGGCGCCGGAAGCGCCCTTGCCGAGATTGTCGAGGCGCGCGGTCAGGAGAGCCTGGCCGTTCGCCTCGTTCTCGAACACGAACAGCTCCATCATGTTGGTGCCGTTGAGCGCGTCCGGTGCGAGCTCGGTCGAGCTGCCCAAGGGCATCACCTTGACGAAGCGTTGGCCGGCATAGCGCTCGGCGAGGATCGCGTGCAGATCCTTGCCCGATGCCTTCTTCGCCAGCGTGCGGAGGTGCAGCGGCACGTTGATCAGCATGCCCTGCGCGAACGCGGCGATGGAAGGCTGGAACACCGGCGCGCCGGTCAGCTTGCCGTAGACCTTCATCTCCGGCAGGTGCTTGTGCTTCAGCTCCAGCGCATAAGCGAGAAAGGCGTGCTTCGGTTTCGCGGTCGAGCGGCCTTCATAGACGTCAATCAGCGACTTGCCCGCGCCCGAATAGCCCGAGATCGCATTCACCATGACCGGATGATCGGCCGACATGATGCCGGCATCGGTCAACGGCCGGATCAGCGCGATCGCACCGGTCGGATAGCAGCCCGGGTTGGAGACGCGCTTCGAGGCGCGGATCCTCTCCATCTGTCCTGCCGCCATCTCCGGGAAGCCATAGGCCCAATCCGGGTTGACGCGGTGCGCGGTGGACGGGTCGATCACCCGGGTGCTCGGGTTGTCGATCAGGGACACCGCCTCGCGGGCGGCATCGTCGGGAAGGCAGAGGATCGCCAGGTCGGCGGCGTTCAGCATCCGCTTCCGCTCGGCCGGATCCTTCCGCTTGTCGTGATCGATGCTGACCAGCTCGATGTCCGGACGGCCTCGCAGGCGCGCCTGGATCTGCAATCCGGTCGTTCCTGCCTCCCCGTCAATGAACACCGCCGGCCGAGCCATCGCACGTCTCCTTCCAAGGAATTGGGTACTACTCAGACAAAGACAGCAGCGAGGCGTTCCCGCCCGCTGCTGTCGTATCCACCGATATTGTGCGTTCTGTCGCGAAACGATGCAAGTAGAAGGGGCCTCCGGCTTTCGGTCCCGTGCCGGAAAGTCCTTCGCCGCCAAAGGGTTGCACGCCGACCACGGCGCCGATCATGTTCCGGTTCACATAGGTGTTGCCGACGCCGATTCCGCGGATCACCCGCTCGACCGTGCCGTCGATCCGGCTGTGGACGCCGAGCGTGAGCCCGAAGCCGGTGCCGCGGATCTCGGCCAGAATCTGCTCCAGGTCGCGAGAGCGGTAACGGACGACATGCAGGATCGGCCCGAACACCTCGCCCGGCAGGCGCCTGATCGAATCGATCTCGACCGCCATCGGCGCGAAGAAGGTGCCCTTCGACGAACCGGCCGACGCACGGGCCACCACTTTCCCTTCGCGCGTCATCTTCGCCGCGTGCTTCTCCAGCATCTCGAACGCGTCCTTGTCGATCACCGGGCCGACGTCGGTCGCGAGCAGACCGGGGTCGCCGACCGTCAGCTCCTTCATCGCGCCGGCGAGCATCGCCAGCGTCCGGTCCGCGACCTCCTCCTGAAGGAAGAGGACGCGGAGCGCCGAGCAGCGCTGGCCGGCGCTCTGAAAGGCGGAGGTGATCGCGTCCTGCACCACCTGCTCAGGGAGAGCGGAGGAGTCGACGATCATCGCGTTCTGGCCGCCTGTCTCGGCGATGAACGGCACGATCGGCCCGTCGCGCTCGGCGAGCGCCTTCGCGATCTTCCGCGCCGTGTCGGTCGAGCCGGTGAAGGCGACGCCGGAGACGCGCGTGTCCTCGACCAGCGTCGCGCCGACCTTGCCGTCTCCCGGCAGCAGGTGGATCACGTTGCCGGGGATGCCGGCCTCGTGCATCAGACGGACCGCTAAAGTCGCGATCGCCGGCGTCTGCTCCGCCGGCTTGGCGATCACCGCATTGCCGGAAGCCAGCGCCGCGGCGACCTGGCCGGTGAAGATCGCGAGCGGGAAGTTCCATGGGCTGATGCAGGCGAAGACGCCGCGGCCGTGCAGCTCCAGCCGGTTTCTTTCGCCGGTCGGGCCTGGAAGGTCGATCGGCTTGGCGAAGTCGGCGCGCGCACGCGCGGCGTAGTAGCGGCAGAAGTCGACCGCTTCCCTAACCTCGGCGACCGCGTCGGGCAGCGTCTTGCCGGCCTCGCGCACGCAGAGCGCCATCAGCGCCGGCATGTGGGTCTCGTAGAGCGAGGCCAGGCGTTCGAGCGCGAGCGCCCGATGCTCGGCCGGCGTCTCGTCCCAGCCTTTCGCCGCGCCTGACGCGGCCGCGAGCGCACGCTCGACCGTCGCGTCGTCGGCCTCGACGATGCTGCTGACCTTTCGAGCGGTATCCGACGGATCGAAGCCGGAGCGCTCGCTGCCGGCGACCGCCCGGCCGCCGACCAGAGGCTCGGCCCGCCAGGGCGCCGCAGCGGCCTTCTCCATCGCCTCGGCGAGATCGAGCAGGGACGGATCGTCGGAAAGATCGATGCCGCGCGAGTTCGCGCGCTCGGGCCGGTAGAGGTCGAGCGGGTGCGGGATGCGCGGGTGCGGCTTGGCGGCGAGGCTGCGAAGGCGCGAGACCGGGTCGGCGACGATCTCCTCGATCGGCAGGGACTCGTCGACGATGCGGTTGACGAAGGAAGTGTTGGCGCCGTTCTCGAGCAGGCGGCGAACCAGGTAGGCCAGCAGGTCCTCATGCGTGCCGACCGGCGCATAGACGCGGCACGGCACCTGCTGGATCACCTGCTCGTAGAGCGCCTCGCCCATGCCGTGCAGGCGCTGGAACTCGAAGGGCTGGTTGCCGGCGAGCACGCGGATCGCCGCCAGCGTATGGGCGTTGTGGGTCGCGAACTGCGGGTAGAAGGCATCCGGCGCCGCGAGCAGCCGCTTGGCGACGGCGAGGTACGAGACATCGGTCGAGACCTTGCGGGTGAAGACCGGATAGCCCAGGCCGCGCTCCTGCGCGCGCTTCACCTCCGAATCCCAGTAGGCACCCTTGACGAGACGCACCATCAGCTTGCGTCGGGACTCGCGCGCGATCTTCTGCAGCCGGTCGACCACAGCGGTAGCCCGCTTCTGATAGGCTTGCACCGCGAGCCCGAAACCGTACCAGCCCCTCAGCGACGGCGCCGCCGAGACCTGGGCGACGATGTCGAGCGAAAGCTCCAGCCGGTCGGCCTCTTCGGCATCGACGGTGAAGCCGACGCCGTGCCTGGCTGCGGCTTCAGCAAGCGTGACGAGCCGCGGCACCAGCTCGGCCACCACGCGCTTGCGCTTGCCGTGCTCGTAGCGTGGGTGGATCGCCGAGAGCTTGACCGAGATGCCGGGGCTCTGGATCGGTCCTCGACCCTTCGCCGCCTTGCCGATCGCCGCGATCGCCGCCTGGTACGACGCGAGATAGCGGTCGGCGTCGGCCTGGGTGCGCGCCGCCTCGCCCAGCATGTCGTAGGAGTAGCGGTAGCCCTTGGCTTCCATCGGCTCAGCGCGTTCCAGCGCCTCGTCGATGGTGCGTCCCATCACGAACTGCTTGCCGAGGATCCGCATCGCCTGGGTCACCGCCTGGCGGATCACCGGCTCGCCGGAGCGACGGACGATGCGGCGGAGCACGGTGGTCCAGTCGCGGTCCTCGTCGTCCTGTCCCAAGCCCATGACGCGGCCGGTCAGCATCAGCGCCCAGGTCGACGCATTGACGAACAAGGAATCGGATTCGCCGAGGTGGCTCTCCCAGTCGGCGCCGCCGATCTTGTCGCGGATCAGGCGGTCGGCAGTCTCCGCGTCGGGGATGCGCAGCAGCGCCTCGGCGAGGCACATCAGCACCACGCCCTCGCGGCTGGAGAGCGCGTATTCGTGGAGGAAGGCGTCGAGCCCGCCCGAGGTCCGGCGCTTGCGGACCTCCTGGACCAGTGAGCGCGCGGTCGAGGTCACCTGGCGCATCTGCTCCGGCGTCAGCGCCGCCTCGGCCAGCAGCGCCTCGACCACCTGGGTCTCGTCGGCGCGATAGAGCGCCTGCAGCTTCGCTTCCGTACCGCCTGCACGCGACGGCGGCTCGTCGAATACGAACGGTCGATCCATGGCGGCGGCCTCAGCTCTGCTTCTGGAAGAAGCCGCTGGTCTTCGCCCACTCGAGCACGGTCCTCTTGTACTCGTCGCTGAAGTGGCCGGGCAGGAACGGCGAGGCGCCGGCGAGATCGACGGACACGAAACCGTCGCCCTGCCGCCGCATGGCCCAGAAGCCGGTATATGACGAGACCGGCCCCAGGACCTCGGAGACCGCCAGCGTCACGCCGGGGTGGTAGGGCTTCCGGTTCTTGGGATCGACGACCGCGTCGCGGTCGATGTTGGCACGAAGGAATGCCTCGTCGACCTCGGAGATCTGCTGCTCCAGGTCGTCGCCGCAGAGTAGCCCGCCTTCAGCGACCAGCCGCTTGCCTTCCACCAGGTCGGCGAGGACGTCGGCGTAGTAGTGCGAGCCGTCGATGTAGACGATGTCGAAGGCGCGGTCGCGCAGCATCGACAGTACCTGCTTCGAGCTGCCGCGCAGATGATCGACGCGGGTCTTCTTCGAGACGCAGGACGCGTTGTGGCGGAAGACCGAGTAGGCGAGCTCGGTCGAGGCGGCGCGGTCCATGATCTTGTAGGCGCCGTCGACGTTGATGTCGTCGGCGGCGAGATACGGCGCCCAGGTGTCGACGCAGAGGATCTCGCCGTCGCCCGGGATGAACCGGTCGATCGCCGCTCCCCAGGTCAGCACCGAGGCCCCCATCCAAGAACCGACCTCGAGGATGCGGATCCCGGTGCCGCGGGTGGCGAACAGCGAGACCGCGGCGGTCAGCCACAGATGGCGCATCGCGTTGGCGTGGCCGAGCTGCATGGCGTTGAGCGTGTCGGGCAGAAACGGCTTGCCCGGCGAGATCAGGGCGAGGATATCCTTCATAGTCCCATCATA
>CAZDGR010000223.1:0-7387 GCA_964504845.1 uncultured Rhizobium sp.
TTGCCGGTGTAGATCTCGGTGGTCGCCGTATCATTAAAAAAACGGTTGATCCAGTTGATGGCCTTCTGGTCCGCGTCGCCGTCGACCGCCGCCACCTTGATCGTGCCATCGTCCTCGATGTCGATCTTGGCGCCGGTGACCTCGGTGATCTCGCGGATGACCTTGCCGCCGGGTCCGATGATCTCGCGGACCTTGTCCTTCGGCACGGTGATCGTGGTGATGCGCGGCGCGTTGTTCGAGACGCTGTCGCGGGCCGTGTTCAGGCCCTTCGCCATCTCGCCCAGGATGTGCAGGCGGCCGGAGCGCGCCTGCTCGAGGGCGATCTTCATGATCTCCTCGGTGATCGAGGTGATCTTGATGTCCATCTGCAGCGCGGTCACGCCCGCATCGGTGCCGGCGACCTTGAAGTCCATGTCGCCGAGGTGATCCTCGTCGCCGAGGATGTCGGAGAGCACGGCGAAGCCGGTGTCTTCCTTGATCAGGCCCATGGCGATGCCGGCGACGGGACGCGGCAGCGGCACGCCCGCATCCATCAGCGCCAGCGAGGCGCCGCAGACGGTGGCCATCGACGACGAGCCGTTGGACTCGGTGATCTCCGAGACCACGCGCATCGTGTAGGGGAAGCCCTCCTTCGTCGGCAGCAGCGGATGCACGGCGCGCCAGGCCAGCTTGCCGTGGCCGATCTCGCGGCGTCCGGGCGAGCCCAGGCGACCCGCTTCACCGACCGAGTAGGGCGGGAAGTTGTAGTGGAGCATGAAGTGCTCCCGGTACTCGCCCTCGAGCGCGTCGATGATCTGCTCGTCCTGGCCCGTGCCGAGGGTCGCGACCACGAGGGCCTGCGTCTCGCCGCGGGTGAACAGCGCCGAGCCGTGCGCGCGCGGCAGGATGCCGACCTCGGCGACGATCGGGCGGACCGTCTTGGTGTCGCGGCCGTCGATGCGGGGCTTGCCGGCGAGGATGTTGCCGCGGACGATGTTGCTCTCAAGCTCCTTGAAGACCTCGCCGAAGACCTTGGCCTCGGCGTCGTTGCCCTCGACCAGGGCCTTCGCCTTGGCCTTGATCGCGTCGATCTTCTTGTAGCGCTCCTGCTTCACCGTCTCGAGGTAGGCGGATGCCAGCTCGGAGGAGACCGCGCTCTTCAGCTTGTCGGTGACGGCCTTCACCTCGGCCGGCTCCTCGGCGAGGGTCCACGGCTCCTTCGCCGCGACCTCGGCCAGGTCGATGATCGCCTGGATCACCGGCTGGAACGACTGGAAGCCGAACATCACGGCGCCGAGCATGATCTCTTCCGAGAGCTCCTTCGCCTCGGACTCGACCATCAGCACGCCTTCGGTGGTGCCGGCGACGACCAGGTCGAGCCTGGACTCGTCGGCGCCCGCGGCCTGCGTGTTCAGCGTGTACTGGCCGTTGATGTAGCCGACGCGGGCGGCACCGATCGGGCCCAGGAACGGAATGCCCGACAGCGTGAGCGCCGCGGAGGCGCCGACCATCGCCACGATGTCCGGGTTGTTCTCCATGTCGTGGGAGAGCACGGTGCAGATCACCTGCACCTCGTTGCGGAACCCGTGCGGGAACAGCGGGCGGAGCGGACGGTCGATCAGGCGGCTGGTCAGCACTTCCTTCTCGGTCGGACGGCCCTCGCGCTTGAAGAAGCCGCCGGGGATCTTGCCCGCGGCGAAGGTCTTCTCCTGGTAGTGGATCGTCAGCGGGAAGAAGTCCTGGCCGGGCTTCGGCGTCTTCACGCCGACGACGGTCGCGAGAACCACGGTCTCGCCGTAGGTGACCATCACCGCGCCGTCGGCCTGGCGCGCCACCTTGCCGGTCTCGAGCACGAGCTTCCGGCCGCCCCAGAGGAGCTCTTTCCTGAATTGCTTGAACATGTTCTTGGTTTTCCTTCCAACAGGGCCGCTTCGGTCATCTGGTCGCCCGGGCGCCATGCGTCATGTGACGCGGCTTGAGCCCATTGGGCGCGGCGGACCATCGGGATCCACCGTCAGGCGGCGCGCGCTGAATGGGCTCTTTCCTTAAGAGACCCGGCGCACGTCCGAGGGGCGCGGCCCCTTCGCTTTTCCTCGTCTGCCTTTATCCGGCGCGGTTCATGACACGGTTTTCGCGGTGCGTCAAACCAGCGCCGAGCTTGCGGTATGGTAGAATTCTACCTACATTGAGGCAGAAAGGTAGAAAGCATGGGCCTCAACATCAAAAACGCGGAAACGCACAAGCTCGTCCAGGAGCTTGCCGAGCTGACCGGCGAGAGCATGACCGCCGCCGTCACCGAGGCAGTGCGCGAGCGGCTGTTTCGGGTGAGGCGGGATAAAGGCACCGGCCTCGTGGAGAAGCTGATGGAGATCGCGGCAGACACCGGACCCCGCTTCAAGGAACCGTACAAGTCCGTCGACCACGGCGACCTGCTCTACGACGAGCTGGGTCTCCCCAAGTGATCATCGACACGTCAGCCTTGATCGCGATCCTTCGCCGGGAACCGGATGCGCGCACGTTCATGGAAGCGGTCGAAGCAGCAAGCATCCGGCGTATCTCCGCGGCAACGTTTGTCGAGGCCGCAATCGTCGTCGATGGCAATCGCGACCCGGTCCTGACCCGACGCTTCGACGAGCTTATCGAAGAAACGCAGATGTCGATCGAGCCCGTAACGGACTCCCAAGCATCCCTGGCACGCGCCGCCTATCGCGATTTCGGCAAGGGAAGCGGCCACCCCGCGTCACTGAACTTCGGCGACTGCTTCGCCTACGCGCTGGCGAAGGAACTGAAGGAGCCGTTGCTCTTCAAAGGTAATGACTTCGCCCGGACCGACATCAAGCCGGCGCTTCGCTGATCAAGATTGAATCCGCGGCCGCCGCCGCTATGCTCCGTCGCGACCGACAACCGACGGGAAAGGAACCATAAGATGACTGTCTCCGATTCCCTCGCTGGGCGGGCCAGCTAGCGTTGTCCCCGTGAGCGCCTAAGCGCTCACAGCCGTCTCCGCTTCTCTCTCGCATCAGCCAGAGCCGGGTGCTCCTGCCTTTCTGGGCAGCGGCGGCCCTTCGCTTCTCCGCGCGCTTGCCCGCGCGCCCATCGGTGCGAGAGTCATGACAACAGAGAGCTTGTCCCTGGCCGATCTCGGCTGGACCTCGTTTTTCGCGTCCCAGCTCGATCCCGACGAACCGGCGCTGCGGCCCGTCCGTGCGATGGCGATCCATCGCGACCGCATCCACGTGATGGGGCCGGGCATCGACGCCTTGGTGCTGCCGTTCGCGGCCGGCCCCGATGACGAAGAATCTGCCGCCACCGTCGGCGACTGGCTGCTGGTCGATCCGGCAACGCAGCGCATTCGTCGTCTTCTCGATCGCCGGAGCCTGTTCAAGCGCCGCGCCGCCGGCAGCGCGCGTCGCGTGCAGCTGATCGCGGCCAATGTCGACACGCTGTTCGTCGTCTCGTCCTGCAACCAGGACTTCAGCCCCGCGCGGCTGGAGCGCTATCTGGCGCTGGCAAGCGAGGCCGAGGTGACGCCGGTCGTCGTGCTGACCAAGGCCGATCTCGTCGACGATCCGGCGGCGTTCGCGCGCGAGGCGGCGCGGCTGATGCCGGGTCTGCTGGTCGAGGCCCTCGACGGGCGCGATCAGGCCTGCGTCGCGCGCCTCGCGCCGTGGTGCGGGCAAGGCCAGACCGTGGCCCTCGTCGGCTCCTCCGGCGTCGGCAAGTCGACGCTGATCAACACGCTGACCGGCGCGGACGTGGCGGTGACGCAGGGCATCCGGGAATCCGACGACACCGGCCAGCACACGACGACGGGGCGTTCTCTCCATCGCCTTCCTGCCGGCGGCTGGCTGGTCGACACGCCTGGCATGCGCGAGCTGCAGCTTGCCGACGTGAAGGCGGGGATCGAGGACGTCTTCGCCGACATCGTCGATCTTGCGCGCGGCTGCCGCTTCGGCGACTGCCGCCACGAGAGCGAGCCCGGATGCGCGGTCCGGGTCGCGATCGAGTCGGGTGCGCTGGAGGAAGCCCGCTACCGGCGCTGGCGGAAGCTCGCCTCCGAGGAGGCACGCAACAGCGAGAGCCTGCACGAACGGCACGCCCGCGACCGTGCCTTCGGCAAGATGGTCCGGCGCATCATGAAGGACAAGGAGCGTGGACGCGGCGGCTAGGACGCCGTGTCGACCAGCGCGAAGGTATCGGTCGAGAACAGGAAGTCGATGTTGGTCAGCGCCTCGGCGACGTTGCGCTTCTCCTGGTTCGAGTAGGAGACGCCGATCATGGCATCGACGTGCGCGTCGTCATCGGAGAGCGGCAGCAGGATACGCGCATAGTGGAGATACGAGGCGCCGGCGCGGATGGAGACGCCCTGTCGATAGGCACCGATGCCGCCCTGCGCCACGCGGCGGTACTGCAGGTTCACCAAGGACGTTGTGAACGTGCCGCCTTCGGCCTGGGCACGGGCGCGGACCTCGGCCCAGGTCATGCCGCGGACATTGAAGCCGTAGAAGGTGTTGACCGCCTCTCCGGCCAGCCTGAAGCGCGCCTTCCCCTCGTCGGGATGGGCGTCGAGCAGCAGCGTGTAGGGCAGCAGCTGGCGGATCGCGGTCGGGTCGACGTCGGACCGCGACGGATATGCCCGCTTCCCGCGCAAGGCGTCCCAGTATTCGATGAGGCTCCGGTGACCGGGGAGCAGCTCAACCGGCCAGGCCGCGAAGCTGCCCGCAGCGGAACTCACCCGACCGCCGTCCGTCGACTGCATGCCAGCCCCCCTGTCGAGGGCAGTCTGGCGCCAATGCTCGCGACAACGCAACCCCGCCCTCTTCGCCAGAGGGCCGGCTGCGATCGCCGGCGATACGAACGAGCGCTAGCGGCGGAGGCCGAGCTTGGCGACGATCGCGTCGTAGCGCTTCATGTCGTTGGCCTTGAGGTAGTCGAGCTGACGCCGGCGCTGGCCGACCATCATCAGGAGCCCGCGGCGCGAGTGCAGGTCCTTGTTGTGGGTGCCGAGATGCTCGGTCAGGTTCTTGATGCGCTCCGACAGGATCGCGATCTGGATCTCGGGCGAGCCAGTGTCGTTGGCGTTGGTCTTGTACTCGGAAATGAGCGCAGTCTTGCGCTCGGCAGTAATCGACATCGGGGTCTCCGTTCCTAGAGGTGAAGCACCCGGACGGGGGCGAGCATCCCCTGCTCGAGCCTCGCGATCGCCACCGCCTTGCCGGCGGTCTTGGCGAGAACGATGTCGCCGTCTTCCAGATCCGAGAGCCGATCGAGATCGGACTTGCGGAAGAGGGGAACGGCCTGGCCCGAGCGAAGGCGGTTCGCCTCGTCGCCGGTCAGGGCCAGGGCCGGGATGTCGTCCAGCGCGGTCTCGACCGGCAAGAGGTGCCGAAAAGCGGCCGGACTATTACCGAGTTCCACCAGGGAATCCAGCGAAATAGCGGTGTTCTCGTCGAAAGGGCCCACCCTGAGGCGTCTCAGCGCAGAGAGATGCCCGCACGTGCCCAGGGCTAGGGCGAGGTCGCGGGCCAGCGCCCGCATATAGGCGCCCTTGCCGCTCTCGACCTCGAAGGAGGCATGGTCCGGCCCGTCGATCGAGGCGAGCCTGAAGGCATCGATCTGGACCTGGCGGGGGGCGAGCGCGACGGATTCGCCGTCGCGCGCCAGGTCGTAGGCGCGTTCGCCCTGGACCTTGATCGCCGAGAAGATCGGCGGGACCTGGGAGATCAATCCGACGAAGCGCGGCAGCACTCGGCTGATCTGGGCCTCGGTCGGGCGGGCGTCCGAGGTGCCGGAGACCTCGCCCTCGGCATCGTCGGTGTTGCGCGCCTCGCCCCAGCGGATCGTGAAACGGTAGGTCTTCCGCCCGTCCATCACATAGGGAACGGTCTTGGTCGCCTCGCCGAGCGCGATCGGCAGGATGCCGGTCGCCAGCGGGTCGAGTGTGCCGCCATGGCCCGCCTTGTTCGCATCGAACAGGCGGCGGGCCTTGCCCACGATCTGGGTCGAGGGCGGCCCCGACGGCTTGTCGACGCTCACCCAGCAGTCGACCTTCTGCCCCCTGCGGCGAGACACGCGGATCTCAGCCGAGGTCGCGGCGGACCTGGGGGTCCTTGAGCACGGTGTCGATGCGGTTGGCGGTCTCGAACGAGGTGTCGAGCTCGAACCAGAGCTGCGGGGCGACGCGGAGCTGGACCGCCTCGGCGAGCCGTCGGCGGATGAAGGGCGTCGCCCGCTTCAACGCCTTCAGGATCTGTGGGCCGCCCTCGCCGCCCAACGGCACGAAGAAGATGTTGGCGTTCCGCAGGTCCGGGCTCATCCGGACCTCGGTCACCGTCAGCATGGCGCCCGAGAGATCCGGATCGTGGATCTCGCCCGAGGCCAGAAGCTGGACGAAGGCGTGCCGCATCTCCTCGCCCACGCGGAGCGGGCGCTGGCTCGGCCGTCTCGGTTCCTTACGCGACGCCATGGCTTACAGGGTCCGGGCGACTTCCTCGACCTCGAAGCACTCGATCACGTCGTTCGCTTCGATGTTGTCGTAGTTCTCGAAGGCCATGCCGCATTCGAAGCCCTCGCGCACCTCGCGGACCTCGTCCTTGAAGCGGCGCAGCGTCTTCAGCGTGCCTTCGTGGATCACGACGTTGTCGCGGAGCAGGCGCACCTTGGCGCCGCGCTTGACGATGCCTTCGGTCACCATGCAGCCCGCGACCTTGCCGGTCTTGGTGATGTTGAAGATCTGGCGGATCTGGGCGTTGCCGAGGAACTTCTCGCGCAGCGTCGGCGCCAGCATGCCCGAGAGGGCCGCCTTGGCGTCGTCGATCACGTTGTAGATGATCGAGTAGTAGGTGATCTGCACGCCGTCGCGCTTCGCCATCTCGCGCGCCTGCGGATTGGCGCGGACGTTGAAGCCGATGATCTTGGCGCCGGCCGCCTTGGCCAGGGTCACGTCGGACTCGTTGATGCCGCCGACCGCCGCGTGGAGGATGCGGGCCTCCGCCTCAGGCACCGACAGCTTCTCGAGCGACGCCTTGATCGCCTCCAGCGAGCCCTGCACGTCGGACTTGAGCACGACGGTGAAGGACTTGGCCGCACCGGCCTGGGCCTTCGCCATCATCTGCTCGACCGAGCCGCGGGCACCGGCGGTGGCAGCGGCGTCGCGCTGCTTCGAGGTGCGATACGCGGTCACGTCGCGGGCACGCGATTCCGAGTCGACGACCGAGAAGTCGTCGCCCGCCTGCGGCGTGCCGTTGAAGCCCAGCACCTCGACCGGCGCCGACGGACCGGCGCTCTCGATTTGCTGGCCCTTGTCGTCGACCAGCGCGCGCACACGGCCCCATTCGGAGCCGGCGACGAACAGGTCGCCGACGCGGAGCGTGCCGCGCTGAATCAGAACGGTCGCGACCGAGCCGCG
>CAZDGR010000224.1:0-7360 GCA_964504845.1 uncultured Rhizobium sp.
CGCGGCGCACGTCCTCGCGCGGGCGCGTGCCGTATTCGAGGCCGATCGGCGTCCACGCGGCCCACGGCGCACCGCCGGTGTAGCCGACCAGGATGCTCGCCTGCGTGCCGGCGTAAGCCGAGTTCGCCGCCTGCGTGTTGCGGAGCTCGTCGCCATACCAGGCGCGTGCGCGCACCTCCTCGGGACTGCCGGGCGCGAGCGCGGTCAAGGGTTCGCCATACCCATAGGGGCCGAGGCCGGAATGCACGTCGATCAGCGCCGCATGGGCGACGCCGGCGAGATGATCGCGGCAGACCTTGGCCACGGTCTCGCGCGACCAGGTCGGCTTGGTGCCGCCGAAGAAGAGGCCGCGAGGATGCTTGTACTGGCCGCCGCCGGTGCCGGTGACGAAGGCCCGCTCGCCATGCTTCGCACGATAGGCCTCGAGCGTGTCGCGCGCCTGGGCCAGCGACGCGTCGGTCCAGGTCTTCGGCAGCAGCGCGTCGGCGAGCTCGTCGTAGCCGGCGTTCTCGGGCAGCGGCTTCGAGAAGTCGACGAAGTTGCGGTTGAGGTCGACATTGTCCTCCGTGACGCGGCGGATCCAGGCGAAGCCATGCGGATTGATCGCGTGCACCAGCAGGATCGCGGTGTCGTCGGGCAGCACCGGCGGCGACTGCAGCAGCGCCAGCTGGATCGCCGAGCCGCAGAAGCCCTCGGCGCCATGCGTGCCGGATTCGACGACGAGCACGCGGCGGGCACCGGTCGGCCCCAGGCGCGCGATGTCGGTCGCGAGGTCGCCGCCGTCGGGGCCCTTCAGCGGATGCGGATAGCTGCCGGCGAGATTGGCGCCGGCGGCGGCGAGGAAGCGCTTCCGCGCTTCGCCGTAGGTCGGGGAGAAGAAGTCTTCCATGGCGAGGACCATACCACTGTCCTAGCGACCGAGCCTGGGCGCGCCGCCGTCAGCGATCGCCTCGCCGTGCCAGACGCGCGAGATGCCGGCCCAGGCGGCGGCGGCTTCGCACATCGGGCAAGGACGGAACGTGGTGAAGAGCTCGGCGCCCGAGAGATCGCGGGTGCCGAGACGACGCGCCGCATCGCGGATCGCCTCGATCTCGCCATGCGCGGTCGGATCGGGACGCGTGATCACCGCGCTGACGCCCTCGCCGACGATCCTTCCGTCCTTCACCACGACCGCGCCGAAGGCCTGGTCGCCGCGCCGGATCGCCTCAGCGCGCATCTCGAAGGCGCGGTCCATGAAGCGCCGGCGGTCCGCGCCGGCGGTCTCGGCCGCAGCCGGGACCGCCGCCGAGGCGAGCATCCCGACGAGCACGGCACGACGCGACCTCGCCGCTGGGATCGGTCCGCGCATCCGGCCGGTGTCCTCTTCCTTGTGCACCCGGCCCAGCATGAAGCGTCGGCGGGCGCCGTCAACTCCTGGCATGGGCCCTGGCAGACAGGCCGGCGGCGCTCCCCTAGACTCCCGGCGAGGAGCCGGACCGACATGACCTTCGCCATCGACCGCATCGATCACGTGGTGATCAACTGCCGCAACGTGGAGGCGACGGCCGCGTGGTACGAGCGCGCGCTCGGCCTGAAGCGCGTCGCCTTCGGCGGCGGCCGCGTGGCGCTCGCCTTCGGCGGCCAGAAGCTCAACCTGCGCCCGACCGGTGCCGAGAACTGGGAGACCGGCCGGGTCGACGCGCCCGGGTCGCTCGACCTCTGCTTCATCACCACGGCCGCGCCGGCCGAGGTGAAGAAGCACCTTGAATCCGTGGGCGTCGCGGTCACCGAGGGGCCGGTCGCCAAGACCGGCGCACTTGGTCCGATGACCTCGGTCTATTGCCGCGACCCCGACGGCAACCTGGTCGAGATCGCGACATATCCTTGAAGTGCGATCGACGGGCGGGATAGACCTCGCCCGATGACCGGCATCTCCGCGATCGGCTTCGATGCCGACGACACGCTCTGGCAGAACGAGCAGTTCTTCAAGCTGACCGAGGGCCGCTTCCAGGCGCTGCTCGCCTACTACGCGACGCCGGAAGACCTGGGCCCCCACCTGCTCGCGGTCGAGCGGCGCAACCTCGATCGCTACGGCTACGGCATCAAGGGCTTCACGCTGTCGATGATCGAGACCGCGATCGAGGTGACCGAGGGCCGGGTGCCGGCGTCCGTGATCGGCGAGATCCTGTCGTCGGGGCGCGAGATGCTGCGCCATCCGGTCGAGACCCTGCCGCATGTGCGCGAGACGCTGGAGCGGCTGGCCGGATCCTATCGCCTGATCCTGATCACCAAGGGCGACCTGTTCGACCAGGAGCGCAAGCTGGCGCAGTCCGGCCTCGGCGACCTGTTCGACGCGATCGAGATCGTCAGCGAGAAGAACCCCGCCACCTATGCACGAATCTTCTTGCGGCATGGCGACGGCGCCGCGCATAGCGTCATGGTCGGCAATTCCCTCAAGTCCGACGTTCTGCCGGCGCTTCAGGCCGGGAGCTGGGCCGTGCACGTGCCGCATGCGCTCACCTGGGCGATCGAGCACGCGGAGGCGCCTGCGAATGCCTCGCGTTTTCGCCAGATCGAGCATATGGGCCAGCTCGCCGCGCTGCTGTCGACGCTGGCTTGACGAAGCCGTCGCGGCGGTTGAACACAATATCGACAGTTTGATACTCGATATCCCGATCGCCGGCATGCACTCGCGACACCGCAAACCAAGCGCAGGTCCCGACTCAAAGCGATGACGGTCGTCAGGCGCCAGGTTGCCGGTCGCTCCCTGCCGTACGATGTGGGTCGGCACGGGAGGCTCGTCTTCGGCATTCTGGTCGGAGCGCTGGTCGTCGCTTCGGCGATCTATCTCGCCTTCGACTATCGCGCCTACTGGCGCGAGACCGAGCAGCGCCTCGCCAGCGCGGCCGGCATCGTCGCCGAGTACGTGCAGCAGGTCATCTCGATCGCCGATCTCACGCTCCACAGCATCGACGAGGATAGGCTGACCGACGACGTCGTCATTTCCAGGCCGAGCTCGGAACTGCACGAGCTGCTGAAGCGGGCGCAGTCGATGTCGCCGGTCCTGCAGGGACTCGGCCTCACCGACACGCACGGTCTGGTCGTGGCCTCGGCCGCTTCGCCGGTGGCCTCGCGCGCCGATCTCTCCGACCGCGACTACTTCCAGGTTCACCGCGCCGGCGCGGGAGCCGGCCTCTTCATCGGCAGGCCAGTGATCGCCCGGCCCCAGAACGTCGTCTCCCTTCCGGTGTCGCGGCGTGCCGTCCTGCCCGGCGGAGCCTTCGCCGGGGTCATCGCCGCGCGGATCGATCCGCGCATCTTCGACACCTTCTTCGAGGCCGCCGGCGTCGACGCGATCGCGGTGATCCGCACCGACGGCGTCATCCTCGCGCGATATCCGTCGATCGACCTGGTCAACACGCCATCGCGGTCGCAGACCGAGGTGCTGATCCGGGCTCAGACCGAGCCGCGCGGCATCGCCACGCTGCGCTCGACGGTCGACGGCATCGACCGGCTGGTCGCCTTCCAGGTGATCCCGAACCCGAAGCTGGTCGTCGCCGTCGCGTTCGCCAGCGATGCCATCACGCTCGCCTGGATCAACCGGATCTACCCGTTCCTCGTCCTCCTCGTCGGCGGCCTCGCCTTCCTGGCCGTCATCGCCCGCCTGGTGCAGCGCCACGCGCGGGCGAGCGCGGCGGCGCTCGCCGAGACCACGGCCGCGCGGGCGACCGCCGAGCAGCTCGCCGACGTCAAGGGCGCCTTCCTCGCCAACATGAGCCACGAGATCCGGACGCCTCTCGGCGGCATGCTGGGATATGCCGATCTGCTGCTGAAGAGCCGGCTGGACAGGCGGCAGGTCGACTGGGCGGTCAAGCTCAAGTCGGCCGGCGACCAGCTGCTCGCGGTCATCGACGACATCCTCGACTACTCCAAGCTCGAGTCCGGCAACTTCAGCATCGACGCGAAGCCGGTGCCGCTCGAGTCCGTCGTCGACGAGATCCGTTCCATGATGGTCCCGCAGGCCGAGGCGCGCGGCCTCGAGCTCCGCAGCACCTTCGAGCCGACGCTGCCGCGCTGGGTTCGCCTCGATCCGGTGCGGCTCAAGCAGATCCTGATCAATCTGCTCTCGAACGCGATCAAGTTCACCGACCGCGGCGTGGTCGCGATCAGCGTCAGCCGCAACGACCGCGCGGGACCTCACGGCGGGCTCAGGATCGACGTCGCCGATACCGGCATCGGCATTGCCGACGACAGGCTTTCGTCCGTGTTCGAACGCTTCACCCAGGTCGAGACCCACGCCGCGCGCGGCCGTGGCGGCACCGGACTCGGCCTTTCGATCTCGCGGCGGCTGGCCGAGCTGATGGGCGGCTCCCTGACGCTGGAAAGCCGGCTCGGCATCGGCACCACGGTGCATCTGGCGCTTCCGCTCGAAGCCGTCGCCGAGCCGCCGCCCGCGCCCCCGGTCGCCGCCGCCGGGAACCGCACCGGCAGGATCCTGCTGGTCGACGACCTGCCGATGAACCTGGAGATCGCCGGCGCGATGCTCCGCTCGCAGGGACACGAGGTGACCACGGCGACGAGCGGCACCGACGCGGTGGACGCCGCGGTCGCCGGCGACTTCGACGTGATCCTGCTCGACATCAACCTGCCGGACCTCGACGGCTACGAGGTCGCGCGTGAGATCCGGAAGCTGGAGCCGCCGGAGCGGCGGACACCGGTCATCGCGCTGACGGCGCACGCCCTGCCGGAGCACATTGCGCAGGCGGCCGAGGCCGGCATGGACGGCCATGTCGCCAAGCCGATCGACGAAAGGGTGCTGGCGGCACAGATCGCCGCCGTGCTCGACCCGGCGGCGGGAGCGGGCACGCCGGCCGAGGTCCCGCTGCTCGATCGACGGTCGACCGACACGCTGCGCCGCCTGCTCGGGCCGGACCGGCTGGCGGCGATGAAGGAGACCTTCTGGACCAGCTGGGACAAGTTCGCCGGCACGCTGGAGCGCGCGCCGGTGGACAGGGCGCGGCTCGCCTACGACGCCCACGACATGGTCTCGCTCGCCGGCAATGTCGGCTATCGGCGCCTTGCCGAAGTCTGCCGCGAAGTCGAGATCCGCGCCCGCGAGGACGAGGAGTCGAATCCCGCGAGCCTGATCGACCGCATGCGCGAAGTCGCCGCCGAGACGCGGCGCGAGGAAGGGCGCTGATCATGACCCGTTTCGTCGACCGCCTGATCCAGGACGGAATCCACCAGCCGATCGAGGTGATCGTCGATCCGGACGAGAGCGATCTCGTCGACATCCGCCAGAAGCGCCTTCGCCACCACTGGTGGATCGCGCAGCGCGAGCGTTCCGGGCTTCCGGTCAGGTCCGACATCAACCGGCCCTTCCTCGACGGCATCGCCGACTTCGTCGCCGTCGTCTCCAAGATCGACAACGCGCTCCGCTACGAAAGCTTCGGCAAGTCGCTCGCCGATGCCTTCGGGCGCGACATGACCGGCGAGGAGGTCGAATCCCTGCCGCCCTCGGTCGGCCAGACGTTTCGCGCGGTGTACCTGCTCAGCGAGCACCGGCGGGTGCCGGTCTTCACCCGCCACACGCCGCCGCCCGGCATTCCGGTCGATCACTGGCTACGCCTGGTGGTTCCCCTCGGCGACGCCGACCGGACCAAGGTCGGCGGCTTCATCGTGTGCAGCATCCCGGTCACCGAACCGGACGAGAAGTCGCCCCGGCGCTGATCAGCGCGGGCGGAGCTTGGCGTCGCGCACGACCTGCAGCCGCGCCTTCAGCATCGCCACCGACACCGGCTTGGCCATGATCGCGAGCGCCTCGAACTGATGCGCCGCGATCACCACGTCGCGGCTCGCGGTGGTGGCCATGACGATGACCGGGATGTCACGGATCGCCGGCTCCTTCTGGCCGCGGAGCGTGCGCAGGAACGAGAGCCCGTCGACCGGCTCCATATTCACGTCGCAGACGATCGCGTCGAAGCGATGCGCCAGCGCCATGCGGAAGGCCTGATCGCCGTCCTGGGCGAGCATGACCGTCGCGTCCTGGTCCTCGGCCAGCGCCTCGGCGATCAGGGTGCGGGTCGATGCCTGATCGTCGACGACGAGAATGCTGAGCGGCCTTGCCATGGACACTTCGTAACCCGAACCCGGGCCGGAGAGAAAGCCGGGAAGAAAATCCGCCTATTGCGAATCATTCTCAATTATCTCGCCCGGGCCGGGCTGCTGCGCTAGGGTGGGCACCTTCCCTCTCCTGGCGGACGCTCCTCATGTACTTCGACCCTCGCCTCTGGCCGTTCACCGAGGGCGTGCGCGCCCGGCTCCTGGCGGTGGCCTGCCTCGGCGTCGTCGCGAGCGCGGCGGGGGTGGCGAGGCTGGCGCTGCTCGGCTGGCTGATCGCGCGCGCGCTGACCGGCGCCTCGGTCGCCGAGCTCGCTTGGCCCGCGGTGCTGACCGGGGCGATGATCGTGATCCGCGCCGGGCTCGAGAACTGGCGCACGCGGGTGGCACAGCGCACGGCCGCGACGGTACTCCAGCACCTCCGCTCGAAGCTTCTCGACCATCTGCTCGGCCTCGGCCCGGCTGCGGTCTCCGGTCTTCGCACCGGCGAGGCGACCCTGGTGCTGAACGAGGCCGTCGAGCAGCTCAACACCTACTTCGGATCCTACCTGCCGCAGCTGCTGGTCGCGCTGGTGACGCCGGTCGGCATCTTCGTGTTCCTCGCCTGGCTCGACCTGCCGGTCGCGCTCGTGCTTCTGGCGGCGGCCCTCGGCGCGCTGATCCTGCCGTCGCTGCTGCATCGGCGCGCAGCCCAGGGCGCTGTGGCGCGGGCGCGTGCCTACAAGACCTTCGCCGCCGACTTCCTCGATTCGATCCAGGGCCTGCCGACGCTCGCATCCTTCGGCCAGACCGCGAACCGCGCGCGCCACCTCGGCGAGCGGTCGAGCGATCTCTATCGCGCGACGATGTGGGTGCTCTCGGTCTCGGTCGCGACGCGCGGCGTCACCGACGGCGCGATCGCGCTCGGCGCCGCCGGCGCGCTGGCGCTCGGGGCCTATCGCGTCGTCGACGGAGCGATGCCGCTCGAGTCCCTGGCGATCGTGCTGATGCTCGGCGTCGAGGCCTTCCGACCGTTCCGCGACCTTCGCGACATGCTGCATGCCGGCATGCTGGGCCAGGCAGCGGCCGAGGCGATCCTGGGCTTCATGGCGCGGACGCCGGCGGTGATCGAGAACGCCAGGCCCGGCATCGCCGTGCGCGAGCCCAGCCTCGCCTTCGAGGACATCGCCTTCGCCTATCCCGAAGGAGACCTCAGCGAAAAGCGGCTTTCGGAACCCTCTCCCGCGTCGTACGCGGGGGAGGGCAGGGTGGGGGCGAGCGA
>CAZDGR010000225.1:0-7355 GCA_964504845.1 uncultured Rhizobium sp.
ACGAGAACCAGAACCATCCCGACCTTGCCGACAGGGCATCCTCCGAGACCGATCGGGCGATCGAGCTGCGGGCCCGCGACCGCCAGCGCAAGCTGATCGCCAAGATCGATGCCGCGATCCAGCGGATCGACGACGGAACCTACGGCTACTGCGAAGAGACCGACGAGCCGATCTCGCTCCGTCGCCTCGAAGCCAGGCCGATCGCGACGCTCAGCCTCGAGGCTCAGGAGCGTCACGAGCGCCTCGAGCGTACCCATCGCGACGACTGACGTTTCGTCGGGCGTCTTCGGCATTCCCTGAAAAGAGTAGGGCCGGTGCCTTGCGGCACCGGCCCTTTTTCCGTTGCGGCCGGCGGGGTGGGGGAAACCGGCGCGCCTCGGAGCTTGGTCTCCTGCCTTAGAAGGGCAGGAGGATGTCGAGGACCTGGTCGCCGTAGCGCGGCTGCTGGACGTCGGTGATGTGGCCGCGGCCGCCGTAGGAGATCCGCGCCTCGGCGATCTTCTCGTAGCTGATGGTGTTCAGCGACGAGATGTCGGCAGGCCGGATGACGCCGGCGATCTGAAGCTCACGGACCTCGTAGTTCACCTTCACTTCCTGGCGGCCGATCACGACCATGTTGCCGTTCGGCAGCACCTGGGTGACGGTCGCGGCGACCTTGAGGCTGATTTCTTCGCTGCGGTCGATCGTGCCCTTGCCTTCGTTCGAGAGGGCCGAGGAGGTGTCGACCAGCGTCTCATTGTCGGTGCCCGGCAGCGCGCGGTTGATCAGGCCCTGCAGCCCGAACAGGTTCGAGATGCCGGCGTTGTTGGTGTTGGTGCGGGAGCGGGTCGTGGTGTTCTCGAACTCGCCCTTGTCGTTGATCTCGATCAGGACGGTCAGGATGTCGCCGACCCGGCCGGCGCGCTGGTCCTTGAAGAAGCCGCGCGAGCCCGCGGCCCACAGGGATGCCGGCTGACGCTCGGCGGTGATCGGCGCCGGCATCGGCATGCTGACCGGCCTGTAGCCCGTCGACGCCTGCGGGTTCTGGATGTCGGTCATCTTCGGCGACTCGCCGATGTTCGCCAGGCGGTCGAGCGCAGAGCAGCCGGCGAGCGCGAAGACGGCGAGGCCGAGGGAGGCGAGGCGGGCGATACGCATTTCTGAATGGTCCTTCTTTAGGAACTTTTCGAAGTATCAGCGCTGAACCACGGTGCGGGCCGAGGACGCGATGGCGGCGGAGAGCGCGCCCAAGATCACCGTGACCTCGCCCGGACCGGAGACCCGGCCCTCGACCGTGCGGTTGCTCTTCGGGTTCTGCACCCGGATCGTCTGGCCTTCGCCGCCGTCGTCGAGCGCCTTGCCCTGGACGGTCAGCGTCATTGACTTGGTGCGGACGATCATGGTCACGCTCTCGTTGCGCTGGACCAGCGTGAAGGCGCCGATGTCGGCCTGGCGGATCGGCTGGCCGGCCGAGAGCGGGCGCTTCGGCGTGCGGCCAAGCACGTCTTCCAGCATCGTCGCGTTGTTGGCGAGCTGGGGCCCGGAACGCATCCTGATCCAGGTGAGGTCGGTGTTGCGGATGATCTCGTTCGGCATCATCCGGCGGGTGAATACCGGCACGTCGATCATCGAGTGGGCGCGGCCGGCAACCCGGATGCGGTCGGCGCGCGGCTCGTCGGCCGGGGCCTTGAACTCGGCGATGAACGAGCGGCTGTCGGGATCGAAGTGAACGAGGTCCACCGAGACTGTCGGCGCCTGGGTCTCGGAGACATAGAGCTGGTAGGCGCGGCTCGCGATCTCGAACTCGAGGTCTCCGGTCACGCCTTTCGCTGCCAGCACCTTTCGCAGCGCCGCATCGACGGTCGACTTCGGCACCAGCTGGCCCTGGCGCTCGACGACGATCTTGTCCATGTAGGTCTGCGGCTTCCAGTCGAGACCGTAGGAACGCGCGATCGCCGCCAGCTGGGAGGGCTGGTAGGTCGTGATGTTGCCCGGCGCCGGCGCCTCGCTGATGCGGATCCCGGCCTTCTCCGCCTCGATGTTGTCGAACAGGTCGCCGAGCCGGACGGCGTCGCTGGTCACCTGCGCCTTGAGCTTGAGCGTCGGCTTTGCGAGATCGGCGAAGCTTGCCGAGACCGGCGCGAGCGCCAGCGGGAGGCAGAGGGCGAGAAGGCGGACGGTGCGGTTCATGGCGAAGGCTTTCAGCTCGGGTCAGCGCTACTTCAGCTGGTTGATGATGCCCATCATGTCGTCGGTCGACTGGATGACCTTCGAGTTGAGCTCGTACGCGCGCTGAGCGGTGATCAGGTTGGTGATCTCGGCCACCGCGTTGACGTTGGAGGCTTCGAGGAAACCCTGCTGCATCGTGCCGAAGCCGAGCGCGCCGGCGGTGCCGGCGACCGGGGCGCCGGAAGCGGGGGTCTGCAGCATCAGGTTCTGGCCGATCGACTCGAGGCCGGCGACGTTCGGGAAGTTCGAGAGCGTGAACTGGCCGAGCAGCTGCGGGGCGACCACGCCGTCGAGCTTGGCGTAGGCCTGGCCCGCGGCGTTGATCGAGATGTCGAGCGTGTTCTGCGGCACGGTGATGCCCGGCAGCACCGGGTAGCCGTCCTGGGTAACGATCTGGCCGGTGGGCGACAGCTGGAAGGAGCCGGAGCGCGTGTAGGCGGTCTGGCCGTTCGGCAGCTGGATGTTGAAGAAGCCTTCGCCGCGGATGCCGAGATCGAGCGTGTTCTCGGTCAGCTGCAGCGTGCCCTGCTGGTTCAGGCGATAGACGGCGGCGGCGCGCACACCGAGACCGACCTGCAGACCGGCGGGAACGATGGTGCCGGCTTCCGAGGAGGCCGACCCGACCCGGCGCTGGTCCTGGTAGAGCAGGTCCTGGAATTCGACGCGGGAGCGCTTGTACGCCGTCGTGTTCAGGTTGGCGATGTTGTTCGAGATCACCTCGACGTTGGTCTGCTGGGCCAACATTCCGGTGGCGGCGATGGTGAGTGCGCGCATGGCGGCTAGGCTCCCTAATCTTTACGCGTTTGACGGCTTGCCGATGCGACGGATCGCGTCGCGCTGACGGTCGTGTTCCTGCTCGATCAGGTTGTTGGTCTGCTGGAAGTTGCGGACGACCTCGGTCATCCGCGCGAGCTCGAACATCGGGACGACGTTGGACTCTTCGATGACGCCCTGGACCACCTTTGCCTGCGGGGCGCGCTGCGGCTGCTCGTTGGCGATCATCAGGCTGTTGGGGCCGCGCTTCAGCGCCCGGTCGTTGGAGAAGCCGACGATCTTCATCTGGCCGACGACCTGGGTGCCGGCGAGGATGGTGCCGTCGCCGGTGACGCGGATCTCTCCGGCGTTCGGCGGGATCGTGATCGGGCGGTTGTCGGCGCCGACGACGCCGTTGTCCATCTGGGTGACGAGGCGGCTCGCCGAGTCGAGCTTGAAGTTGCCGTTTCGGGTGTATCGCTCGCCGGCCGGCGTCTGGATGGCGAAGTAGCCGCCGCCGCGGATGCCGAAATCGTAGTTGTTGTCGGTGTTCTTGAGCGGACCGTCGGACGTGTTCGTCATCATGCCCTGGTCGAGGACGTTCGAGATCGTCTCGGTCGGGGAGGTCTTCGACAGGACTTCGCGGAACAGCGGCGCCTGGGACTTGTAGCCGGTGGTATTGGCGTTCGCGAGGTTGTTGGCCACCGCGTCCATCTCACGGCGCAGCACCGACTGGCGCGCGATCGCAAGGAACATTGTGGTTTCCATGATACCCCTCGAACAGGAAAACGGTTCAGACGCCGCCTTCAACTGCAGGAAGCGTACCAGGGGTATTTTTTATTATTTACAACGGCTTATATGGCCTGCGAGCGCGCCCGGACCGCCAATCGGCATGGGCGTCGCGGGCGCCGCCCCGGCAAGACTTGCCGGGCCCCCTAGGGTGCGAGCTCGAAGCTCTCGGGCGGCCTTCCATCGACGTAGCGGCGAAAAGCGGTCCTGTAGGCCCGCTCCAGGTTGCGGGTAAGCCGGGCCTGGTCGAACAGCGGGTGGGTCCGGAGATTGGCTGCCAGCCGGGCCTTGATCGAGGCCAGCCTGGGCCGGTCGGCGGCCAGCGCCACGGCCAGCTCCTCGAAGGCGGCCGGATCGGCGCAGGTCATGTCCTCCATGCCGATCCCGGCATTCAGGCTCGCACCCACCCGGCGGGCGAAGGTCGAGCCCCGGACCGTGAGCACTGGGATACCTCCCCAGAGAACGTCCAGGCTGGTGACCCCCGAGGCATAGACGAAAGTGTCCAGGAAGAGGTCGGCGAGCCCCAGGCGAGCGAGATGGAGCGGCTTGTCGGCAAGCGCCGAGAACACCAGCCTTGCCGGGTCGACTCCCCTCGCTTGCGCCTCCTTGCGGAGGTTGGCGACCGCCTGGGGGGTGTCCCAATGGTTCATCCAAAGCACGCTTCCGGGCACGCGGGTCAGGATCCGCATCCAGGCGTCGAACGACGTCGGCTCGATCTTGTAGAAATGGCCGAAATTGCAGAAAACGATGCCGGATTCCGGCAGTCCCCAGCTCCGCCGCTCGGTCTTGACGTCGGACTTGGGGAGGGGCGCCGCCGGGTAGTAGCACGGAGGAAGCCGGATCAGCCGCTCGCGATATCCGGCGTCGTCATGGGCGTCGAAAAGCTCGCGGTCGGCGATGACATAGTCGACGAACCCGGTCCCGGTCGGGCCGACATAGTTGTGATAGAGCATCTGGATGGGAGCCGCGCGCTGGCTCGCGACCTTGAGCGTCAGAAGCCCGTTGGCGCCGTTCACATAGCCGTCGAGGTCGACCAGGACGTCGATGCCGTCGGCCGCAATCATCTGGGCGATCGCCTCGGGCGTCTTTCCGTCGATCGGACGGAAGACGTAGGCGTGGCGCTTCAGCTCCGCCTGGATCTTGTCGTCGCGCGTCTGGCTGTAGAGGTGGACCTTGACCTGGCTGCGGTCATGCGCCCGGACGATGCCCTGCAGGCTGTAGCCGATATGATGGTTGGACAGGAATGCCGAGAGGTATCCGAGCCGGATTGGGCGGTCGGGATCGGCTCCGGTCGGCGCCAGAGGCGGCGGCGAGGTACGGGGAAAGGTGTGGCGCGCGAAGTGGTTGGCGGACCTGTACATAAGGTCGCGCTCGGCCGCGAGGAAAACCCAGAGGCTCGGATTCATGCGGAAATCCGGATCGTCGGCCGCGATCTTGGCCTCGCCGAGCCTGGTCAGCCGCGTGATGTAATCGGCCCGGGCCGGCCAGTCGCACTCGTTCAGAAAATTGAAGAAGTAGGAATAGGTGTGGCGTTCGGGATTGGCGAAGTCGAGCTCGACGGCGCGCCGGAGGTAGCGAAGCGCAAGATCGGGGGCCCGCAGGTTCACCAGCGCCTCGCCCGCGCCGGTCATCAGGTTGAGATCCTGCTCGGTCGCCATTTCGGCGGCGTCGACGAAAGCATCGATCGCTTCGACGGTCTTGTCCGCGTCCCATAAGGCCTGGCCGTGCAGAAAGGCGATATGCGGGCTCTCGGAATCGAGCTTGCGGAAGGCCGCCAGCGCCTCGGCCGCCAGCATCGGCTGCTTGCCGAGATAGGCCTGGCCGAGAGCGGCGAGCGCGGCGGTGTCGCTGAGCGCGGCATAAGCCCGGACCAGATGCCGGACAAGGTCGTGGTCCTCGGAATCGACGACGATCGCGCGCTTCAGCAGCTTCGCTGCCGTCTCGGCTTCGCCGACGCCGACCAGGAGGTCGGCGAGCTCGGCGAGAAGCGGCGAGCGGCCGATCGTTTCGAGGAGCGGCCGCAGCAGCGCCTTCGCCGTCTCCTTATTCCCTTGCTTGAGCCTGGCACGGGCAAGGGAGATCAGCGTTCGAGGGCTGCTGTCGAAGGCGATGGCCCGTTCCGGCCAGAGTTCGGCGGCTACGGGATCGAACGTCCCAAGCCCGATCATGGCCGCGGCGTCGGCAGGTTCATGCGCCAGGATCGCGCGGCAAGCGCGGGCGGTGCGCTGCATCCGCCAGGCACCGAGATGATGAGGATCGGCGGCGCGGATTCCGTCGGCGACGGCTTCGGCGATCTCCTGCTGCCCGGACTTGGCTGCGGTCTGCGCATAGGTCAGGGCCGATGCGGCAAGACCGCGACGGGTCAGCGCTTCTCCCAGCAGGCGGGCCGCATCGGCATCGCCGGGAGCTTCGGCGAGACGCTTCCGCGCCAGCCCGATCACGGCATCCGCGTTTCCGCTGTCGAGATGCAGGCGCGCGAGTCCCTGTCCCGCGCGCCGATGGGTTCTCTCGATCGCCAGGGCGGCCTCGAACTGCCGGGCCGCGGCATCGGCGTTCCCGTGGGAGGCGAGAGCATCACCGAGAGAGGCGAGGGTATCGGCACTCGAGCGGATGGCGAGAGCCCGCTTTAGCCAGGCCACATCCTTGAGGGCGAGTCCGAGTGCCTCCGCGGCGGCCGGGTCTTGCGGCGCGTGAAGAAGGACGACCTTAAGCGGGCTCGCCGCCTCGTCCAATCTCCCGGCGGCAACGAGCGCGCGGCCGGCTACATGGGCAAGTGCTGCGTTTCCGGGAGCGGATCTCCGGCCGAGCTGTACGACATCGAGAGCCACCGAAACACGGTCGGCAGCGAGCTGGCTCTCCGCCAGGACGGCGACCTCGCCGAGCTGTCCGCCGGCGACGAGCAGGCGGGCCAAGCCGGCCGCCGCCACGGACTTGTCGCCGTCGATATCGAGCGCGACGCGATACCACGCCAGAGCGCTATCGTTGGCTGCCAGCTTGGCGAGGGCATTGGCGAAGAGGATGGCGGCGCCGGGGTGGGCCGGGGTCCGATCGACGACGCGGGAAGCGAAACCAACCGCCGCTCGTGAATCGCCGAGGTCGTAGGCGATGGAACCCAGGATCAGAAGCGCGTCCGCCCGGTTGGGTTGTCGCTCCAGGATCCGCTGGCAGATCTCGGCCGCTGCCTTGTGACGCCCGAACCGACTCAGGGCACGGGCCTTCTCAAGCTCTGCGGCGGTATCCATTGCTGCCGAAGCTACACCAGCGTCTACAAGCGGTCATCCGCTTGCGCCTTGGGGAACGGCTTCTATACTCCGGCCGCCCTTCGATCCACCCAGGCGATTCGCATGACCAACACCGTGCCCGATGGCTTTCGCGACCGTGTCGTCTGCGTCATGGGCCTGGGCTATGTCGGGCTGACGCTGGCGACCGTGATGGTCGAGGTCGGGTTCGAGGTCTGGGGCATCGAGATCCGCGAGGATCTGGTGAAGCGCCGGCCGAATCGTCCCATCTACCTGGCCGACGTGATGCTCAGCCATTACAACCTGGCGGTGCTACAGATTCAGCGTCAAGAGACGAAGAAAGCGGAGGCGAGTTTGCAGAAGTCG
>CAZDGR010000226.1:0-7348 GCA_964504845.1 uncultured Rhizobium sp.
CCGATCGTGCTGCTCGACCATTCCGACAACGCCGCTTCGGGCGCGACGCAGGACGTGATGACGGTGATCGCCGAGGTCATGCGCCAGGGGCTCGAGGACGTCGCGGTCGCCGCCGTCTGGGATCCGGCGGCGGTTCAGGAAATGGCCAAGGCCGGACCCGGTGCCACCGTCACGCTCAAGCTCGGCGGCAAGACCGACATGCCGTCGATCAATCTCAAGGGCAAGCCGCTGACCGTGACCGGCAAGGTCAAGTCGCTGACCGACGGCGAGTTCGTGATCCGCGGCCCCATGGGCACCGGCACCAAGGCGCAGCTCGGTCCCGCCGCCGTGCTCGACACCGGCAAGATGGAGATCGTCGTCGTCTCGCGCCACCACGAGCCGTTCGACCTCGGCATCTTCACCTCGCTCGGCATCCAGCCTGAGCACAAGCGCTACCTGCTGCTCAAGTCGCGCATCCACTACCGCGCCGGCTTCGCCAAGATGGCGAAGCACACCTTCCGCCTCGACGGTCAGGGTGTCACCACCTCCGACAACTCGCTGCTCGACTTCAAGAAGATCCGCCGGCCGATCTACCCGCTCGACCGCATCAACGACTGGCGCTGACTACATCTGCTCCCAGTACTCGGCGGGATCGACGATGGCGTCGATCACTGTCGGGCGGCCGGACCTGATCGCGGCGTCGAAAGCCCTGTCGAAATCGGCCTGTGCCTCGACGCGGATACCGTCCAAGCCAAAGCCCTTCGCCAGCTGGTCGAAGCGGGGGCCCGAGAAGTCGACGGCGCGGGGCGCCATCTGCATCTTGGCCTGCTTGAGCTTGATCAGCGCCAACGCCTGGTCGTCGAGCACGACGACGACGATCGGAAGCCTGTGCTCGGCCATCACCGCGAGGTCGCCCAGCGACATCAGCAGCGAGCCGTCGCCGATCATCGCCACGACCGGTGCTCCTGGCCTCGCTAGCGCCGCGCCGATCGCCGCCGGCAGCGCATAGCCCATGTGGCAGAGCCCGTTCGATTGGATCAGCTGGCCGGGCGCGCGGCAGATCAGGGCGTGGTTGGCGAGGATCCGGTGCGCGCCGACATCGACGGTCATCTTCCAGTCGGGCTTCACGCGGTCGCTGACCGCCTTGAACAGGCCGGCCGGGCTGAGACCCTTGGCCGGTGTGCGCGGACGGACGATCTCGGCGACCGTCGAGCGATAGGTCGAGATCTGATCGGCCGGCCATGCGGCCGCCGGGTCGCCGGTCAGGGCTGCCAGCAGCGAGGGCAGGTCGCCGAAGGCTTCCGTCCCGGTCGGGAACATCCGGTGCGGCATCGGTCCCCAGTCGAGCGACAGCACGGCCTTCGATGCCGGCCAGGCGCCGATCCAGGCATCGCGCAGCTCGATCGGATCGAATCCGACCAGCACCAGCAGATCCGATGCCTCGACGATCTTCATCGTCTCGGCATCGACGATCGGCGAAAGCCCGACGCTGCCGAGCGACAGCCGGTGATGCTCGTCGAGCGCCCCCTTGGCCTTGTAGCTGGCAAGCAGCGGCATGCCCCAGGATTCGCAGAAGGCCTTCAGGGGAGCGGCGATGCCGTCATGGATCGCCCCGCGGCCGGCCAGGGCCAGCGGACGCTTCGCCTTGGCCAGGATCGCCCGGGCCGTGTTCGCCGCCGTCCCGTCGAGAGTCGTCGGCAGCCGCTTCGGCGGCGAGAGCGCCGGCTCGTCGGAAGCGGCGCGGCTGTAGTCGGCGGGGCAATTCAACAGCACCGGGCCGGCAGGAAAGGCGAGGGCGATGTCGAGCGCCTTCGCCGTCTGCTGCGCGGCACGGCTCGGGTTCAAGGTCGCGGCCCATTTCGTCGCCGGCGTTGCCAGCGCCACGTGGTCGAAGACCTGGTGGGTGTAGATACCCATCTGCCTCGTCGCCATCTCGCCGCCGAGAACGACGACCGCCGAACGCTCCTGCAGCGCCCCGGCCATGCCCGAGATCGCGTTGGCGAGGCCGGGGCCGAGGGCCGGGATCAGCACCGAAGGCTTGCCGGTTACCTGGTAGACGGCATCGGCCATGAACGCGGCCGAAGGCTCGCTCTTGGCGAGCACGAAGCGGATGCCGGCCTCCTCGCAGGCTCGGATCAGCTCGAGCACGTCGTTGCCGGGAATGCCGAAGGCGAGCTCGGCGCCATAGGCCTTGAGCGTGCCGGCGATGGCGTCGGCGGCGGTGCGTTTGGAAGTCATCGGGCGCGGAGTATGCAGAAATCGACGGCCTCCGACGAGTGGGGCATACTCGTGCCAACAAAGGTCGTCCGGGAGGGAAACATGAGACGGATTCTAATGATGGCTGCCGCGCTCTGCCTGTTCGCGGGTGGGGCCAGGGCCGAGGGCGAGATCCGCATCGCCGAGCAGTTCGGCATCAGCTACCTGCCGCTGCAGATGATGCGCCACCAGAACCTGATCGAGGAGGCCGGCAAGCGCCAGGGCCTCGACATCAAGGTGACCTGGTCCCGGCTCGCCTCTGGCAATCCGATGAACGACGCGATGCTGTCGGGCTCGCTGGACGTCGCCTCGGGCGGCGTCGGCCCGCTGCTGCTGATCTGGGATCGCACCAAGGGCAACCTCAACATCAAGGCGATCTCGGCGATCAACTCGATGCCGCTGTACCTGACGACGCGCAATCCGGCGATCAAGTCGCTCAAGGACTTCACTGCTAAGGACAAGATCGCGCTGCCGGCGGTGAAGGTCTCGGTGCAGGCGCGCACGCTTCAGATGGCGGCCGAGAAGCTGCTCGGCAAGTTCGACGCGCTGGATGAGTTCACCGTCTCGATGGCGCATCCGGATGCGACCGCGGCGCTGATGTCGGGCGCGACCGAGGTCAATTCGCATTTCGGCAGCCCGCCGTTCCAGTACACGCAGCTCGCGGATTCGAAGATCACCCGCGTGCTGAACTCCTACGACGTGCTGGGCGGTCCCACGACCTTCAACCTAGTCTGGGCGCGCGACGACTTTCGCACCAAGAACCCGAAGACCTACAAGGCGTTCATGGAAGCGCTGGCCGAGGCGGTCAAGCGCATCAATGCCGACAAGGCGGCGGCGGCCAAGGTCTACATCGAGGCCAACAACAGCAAGGAAGACCCGGCCTTCATCCTGAAGATGCTGAACGACCCGGAGATCGTCTTCACGCTCGAGCCACAGAACACGATGGCCTATGCCGAGTTCATGCATAAGGTCGGCGCGCTCAAGAACAAGGCGGCGAGCTGGAAGGACTACGTCTTCGAGGAAGCGGCGGCGGGGAAGGGGAGCTGATCCCCCTGTCGCTGCCCCAGCCGTCCCCGCTTCTGGAGGTCTCCGGCGTCACGCTTCAGTACAAGACGCCGGAGCATCTGGTCACCGCGACGTACCGGGTCGACTTCCAGGTCTTTCCGGCCGACCGCTTCGTGCTGCTGGGCCCTTCGGGCTGCGGCAAGTCGAGCCTGCTGAAGTCGGTCGGCGGGTTCCTGAAGCCGGTCGAGGGCGAGATCCGGCTCTCCGGATCCGGCATCGAGCGGCCGGGACCGGACCGCATGATGGTGTTCCAGGAGTTCGACCAGCTGCCGCCCTGGAAGACGGTCAAGGAGAACGTGATGTTTCCCCTGACCGCGAGCGGCAAGCTCAGGCGTCGCGAGGCGGAGGATCGCGCGCGCAGCTACATCGCCAAGGTGGGTCTGGAGCGCTTCGCCGACGTCCATCCTCACATGCTGTCGGGCGGCATGAAGCAGCGGGTCGCGATCGCGCGTGCGCTGGCGATGGAGCCGGCGATCCTCTTGATGGACGAGCCCTTCGCCGCGCTCGATGCGCTGACCCGCCGCAAGATGCAGGAGGAGCTTCTGGCCCTCTGGGAGGATGTCCGCTTCACCGTCCTCTTCGTCACGCACTCGATCGAGGAGGCGATCATCGTCGGCAGCCGCATCCTGGTGATGTCGCCGCATCCGGGCCGGGTGAAGGCCGAGCTCGACGCCGACGGCTTCGACCATCGCTCGGTCGGCGGCGAGAAGTTCCAGAAGCTGCAGACGCGCATCCACGACATGCTGTTCGCCGACCGGGTCGAGTCGCATGGCTGACGGCGCCGCGAAGCCGCTGCCGCCGAGCCGGCCGGAGTTCGAGCGGACCCTGCCGCCCCTGGGCGCCGTCGGCGACGTCGCCAGGCCGCTCTCGGCCGTCGAGAAGCTGACCAACCTCGCCAGCGCGCGCCGGATCTTCCTGCTGCTGATCCTGGCCGCGATCTGGCAGTCCTACGGGGCCTGGCTCTCGAACCCGCTGATCTTCCCGCCTTTCACCGACGTGGCGGACGCGCTCTGGGACTCGATCCTGAGGCGCGGGCTCCTCTGGCGGGCCTGGGCGTCGATCGCGGTATTGGCGAAGGGCTATGTGATCGGCGTGGTGCTGGCGCTCGTCATTACCGCGCTTGCCGTTTCGACGCGGGTCGGAAGCGACTTGCTGTCGACCCTGACCGCGATGTTCAATCCGTTGCCGGCGATCGCGCTCCTGCCGATCGCTCTCCTCTGGTTCGGCCTTGGCGAGACCTCGCTCGTGTTCGTGCTCGTGCATTCCGTCCTGTGGCCGCTGGCCCTCAACACCCATGCGGGCTTCACCGCCGTGTCCGACACGCTCAGGATGGCGGGGCGCAACTACGGACTTACCGGCATCCGCTACGTGATCCGGATCCTGATCCCCGCGGCGTTCCCCTCGATCCTGGCGGGCTTGAAGATCGCCTGGGCGTTTGCGTGGCGCACCTTGATAGCGGCCGAGCTGGTGTTCGGGGTCTCCTCGCGCTCGGGTGGGCTCGGCTGGTTCATCTTCGAGAACCGGAACGAGCTCAACATCCCCGAAGTCTTCGCCGGCCTCGTCATGGTGATCCTGATCGGTCTCGCGGTCGAAGCGGTGGTGTTCCGGGCGGTCGAGGCCCGTACTGTGCGCCGCTGGGGCATGCAGCGATGACCAATTCTTCCTCTGGTACCCTCAGGGTCGAGATCTGGCGGGGTGCCGAAGAAGGCGACTTCGAAACCTTCGAGGTCCCGAGCCAGCCGAGCCAGACCGTGCTCGACCTCGTCACATACGTGCAGCGGAAGCTCGATCCGAGCCTCGCCTATCGCTTCGCCTGCCGGGTCGGCGTCTGCGGCAGCTGTGCGATGACCGTCAACGGCACGCCGCGCTGGACCTGCCGCACCCACGTGCAGAAGGTCGCCTCGTCAGGCCGCGTCCGCATCGAGCCGCTCCGCAACCTCCCGATCCTCAAGGACCTGGCGACCGACATGGCGCCGTTCTTCGACAAGGGGCAGGAGGCGTTGGGCCGTTTCGTGCCCTCGGACGCCAAGGCGAGCGAAGTCGCGACGATCCCGCCGGACGATCCGAAGCGCAAGGAAGCCGATGCCGCCATCGAATGCATCGGCTGCGGCGTCTGCTACTCGGCATGCGACGTGGTCTCCTGGCAGCCGGACTATCTCGGGCCCGCTTCGCTCAACCGCGCCTGGACCCTGGTCAACGACGTCCGCGACGGCGACAGGCAGGGCCATCTAAAGGCGGTCGCCGAGGATGCCGGCTGTCACGCCTGTCACGGCCACCAGAACTGTGTCGAGCATTGCCCGGTCGGCCTCAACCCGACGCGTTCGATCGCCGGCCTCAAGAGGCTGGTGGTGATGGCCGCGCTGAAGGGCGAACTGTGAAGCGCCTCGAGCTCTGGCTCTACATCGCCCAACGCGGGTCGGCGCTGGTGCTGGCGCCGCTGGTGCTGCTGCATCTCGGCGTGATCCTCTACGCGGTCGCCGGCGGGCTCTCGGCTGCCGAGATCCTGGGGCGCACCCGCTCGACGATGCTGTGGCCGGCGGCCTACGGCCTGTTCGTCGTCGCGGCCGCGATCCATGCGGCGATCGGGTTTCGCGTCGTCGTCCGGGAGTGGACGCACTGGCGGAACCGCACGCTCGACTTCGCGGCGCTTGGCTTCGGGCTGGTGTTGCTTCTCCTCGGTCTCCGTGCCGTCCAGGCGATCGCCTGATGCGCAACCACGCCTCATACCGGGCTTTCCTGGTCCACCGACTCTCCGGCCTGGGCTTGGCGCTGTTCCTGCCGATCCATCTGGTCGTGCTCGGTCTCGCGGTCGAGGCGTCGGCGCTCGACGGCTTCCTCAGATGGTCCGAGCTGCCGCTGGTCAAGGCGGCCGAGACGATCCTCGTGGTCCTGCTGGCGCTCCACATGTTCGGCGGCTTGCGCCTGCTGGCGATCGAGCTGCTGCCGTGGAGCGACCGGCAGAAGAACTGGATCGGCTGGGCCGCGGCCGCATCGCTCGCGGTCGGCGCCGGCTTCGTGATCCGGGCCTTCGCATGAGCGGCCTCGAACGTCGCCAGACCGACCTGCTGATCCTGGGATCCGGCGGTGCCGGCCTGCTCGCCGCCCTGCATGCGCACGACAAGGATCCGAGCCTCGAGATCACGGTTGCGGTCAAGGGCCTGCTGGGGAAGAGCGGCTGCACGCGCATGGTCCAGGGCGGGTACAACGTTGCGCTGGCGCCGGGCGACTCCCTGCAGCGCCACTTCATGGACACGATCGAAGGCGGCAAGTGGCTCAACCACCAGGAGCTCGCCTGGCGGCTGGTCGAGGGCGCGGTCGAGCGCATCGTCGAGCTCGAGAACCGCTGGGGCTGCTTCTTCGACCGCAACCCCGACGGGCGGCTGCACTTCAAGGCCTTTGCCGGCCAGACCGTCGACCGCACGGTGCACAAGGGCGACCTCACCGGCATCGAGATCATCAACCGTCTCGCCGAGCAGGTCTGGGCCCGCGGCATCAGGCGGATGGAGGAGCACCGCGCGATCGCGCTGATCCCGTCGCGCGACGGCCAGCGGATCTCGGGCGTGCTGCTGCTCGACGTGCGGACCGGCGGGTTCCGTTTCGTCGCCGCCAAGGCGGTGCTGCTGGCGACCGGCGGCGGTCCGACGATGTACCTCTATCACACGCCATCCGGCGACAAGTCGTGCGACGGGCTGGCAATGGCGCTGCGCGCGGGCCTGAAGCTCCGCGACATGGAGATGGTGCAGTTCCATCCGACCGGGCTGATCGCCGGCAAGGACACGCGCATCACCGGAACGATAATCGAGGAGGGCCTTCGTGGCGCGGGCGGCCATATCCTCGACGGCTCGGGCGAGCGGTTCATGCACAAGTACGACCCGCGCAACGAGCGGGCGACCCGCGACATCGTCAGCCGCGGCATGTACGACCAGATGAAGGCCGGCAAGACCGGGCCCAATGGCGGCGTCTTCATCACGATGAAGCACCTCGACCCGGCGATGGTGCGAAAGCAGTTCAAGGGCATGGTCACGCGCTGCGCCGATGTCGGCTTCGA
>CAZDGR010000227.1:0-7341 GCA_964504845.1 uncultured Rhizobium sp.
GCACGGTCGTGCTCGCCGTCACCTTGTGGGCCTTTGTGCTGCTGCGCCTCGGCAGCGCCGGCGAATAATGCCGCCGCCGCGAGCGCCGCTATCAGCCACGCTGCGCGCCTGATCGAACCCATGACGTTTCCCCCTCTGGTTGGCGGGCCTGCGTTGCTCGCACTCCCCGCGCGCGATCAGAAGGCAGTTTCGAATGGGCGTCAAGCAAGCCGGCACCGCCGCGAGGCGCCTATGACGCCTTTCGCAGAGGCTCAACCGACCTCGACATCCTCCCAGAAGCCGAAGCGGTCCTTGACCTGCTTCATCTTCGGCAGCGGCGCCTCGTAGTTCCAGGCGGCGCGCTCGTGGACCTTGCCGCCCACGACCACGTCGTAGAACTGGACGCCGTGCGGGCATTCGAGGTCGGACTCGTTCTTCGGCGTCTTCCTGAGCCAGTCCAGCTTGACCGCGGCGCGGGGGAAGTAGGCATAGCCGCCCACCTCCACGATGTCCGTGCTCTCGGCGACGGTCTTGCCGTCGACGGTTGCCTTCATCGGATCCTCCTTACTTCGGCGCGATCTCGGTGGTGCTCTCCAGGTCCGCCTCGACCGCGCTCCGCTTCAGATGGACCGTGTGGTAGCGGCCGTCGATGAAGTCGTCGAACTGGTCGCGGTAGTGCGGATTGCCCGGCACGCCCGAGTTGCCGATGTTCTGCACCGCGCGGAACGAGCCGGGCTTCGCGAAGTCGACGACGATCCGGTACTCGGCACCCGAGGACGCCGCATGCGGCGGAAGCTCGCCGCCCATGTTGCGCACCGTGTGCGAGCCGCCGTCCGCGGCGCGCGGGCCGATGTCGAAATCCTTGGTGTTCGAGGCGTTCGACAACGGATGCTTCCAGTGCGCGACGTGGATGGCGCCCCAGTTCCACTTCTTGCGATCGGATCCCAGGCGCTTGGTCAAGGTCGCGATCGCCTGCTTCGCCGACTTCTCGGCCTCGGCGGCGACGCTGCTCTTCTTGAAGTAGGCGGTGCTCGGCTTCGCCAGCAGATGGCAGGCAAGGTTGGTCTGCTGCATCGTCAGGTCCAGCAGCCGCTCCGGCATGTATTCGGCCACCACGCGGCGCTGCCAGTGGAACATGAAGGTCTCGAACACGGTCGCGGCGACCGTCTGCAGCGTGTACTCGTAGTCCCAGCCCTTCAGCGCGGCCGCGACGTCCTTCGCGTCCTTGTCCTTGGATCCCGCCAGCACCTTGAGGATGGCGGGCACGACGCGCTCGGAACGCACGCTCTTCACGTCGTTCTGCAGCTTCACCGTCGCCTTGGTGTCCCAGCCGCCCTCGGCGAAGGCCTGGTTGATGCGGATGCCGCGATGCGCCTGCGAGTAGGCGCCGTAGATCACTTCCGGATAGTTCGGCGGCACGATGCGCTGGTTGGCGCTGGCCACGTATCCCCGCTTCGGATTGTAGGAGTAGGGCAGCTTCTCGAACGGGATGTGGCCCTTCCAGCGATCCTGAGGGTTGTTGGCGTCGCGGAGACCGTAGGTCACGCGGCCGCGCAGCGGCACGCGGCCGGCCATCTGGTAGCCGACATTGCCCTTCGAGTCGGCATAGACGAAGTTGAACACGGTGCCGGCCCAGTCGCGGAGCGCGTCGCGGAACTGCCGGAAGTTCTTGGCGCGCGAGATGTTGATGCTGGAGCGGATGTCGTCGAGATGCTCGAGGCTCGACCAGCGGAGCGAGATCGGCGCGTGTGTCTTCGGATTGTCGACCAGGGTCACCAGGTCGTTGACGACCGGCCCGCGCACGGTCGAGCGAACAACCAGCTTCTTCGCCTTGGCCCCCTTGATCTGGATCGTCTCGGTGCGCGTCTCGAAGTCGCGGAGCGTGTCGCCGTCGAGATAGCGGCCGGACTTCGCGTCGACCTCCTCGCGATAGAGGTCGCGGGTGGAGGCCATGTTGTTGGTGAGGCCCCACGCGATCGTGCCATTCGATCCCCACCAGAGGCCGGGGAAGCCCGGATGGCCGGCGCCGGCGGCGTCGTCCTCGGGGCCGTGCACGCCGTATTCGTACCAGCTCGACGGCACCCAGAACGGCTGGTGCGGGTCGCCGGCAAGCACCGCCTTGCCGCCCTTGGTGATGCGGCCCGAGGAGGCCCAGTTGTTCGAGCCGGTCTGGTCGTCGGATCCCGCCATCAGCGAGCCGCCGTCCGGCAGCACCACATGCTCGGCCGCTTCCGGGGTCAGGTAGATCTCGCGGAACTGCTCAGGGAGAAGCTTGGCGGCTTCCGCCGCGGTCAGGCGATCGATGCGGCCGTTCAGCGACCACCAGAAGCCGCGGGCGATCGCGACCAGGTCGGAGACCTTGAACGCTTCCGGCTCGTATCCGAGCTGCTTGAACTCGGGCGGCAGCTTCTTGCCGAAGATCTCGATCTGCCGGTTGATGCCGGCGACGTAGGCCGCGCACTCCTCGTAGGTCTTGCCGTCGAGCTTGGACGTCTCGTCGATCGCGATGCGGTCGAGGCCGAGCGTGCGGTGCGCGATGTCGTAGTTGAGATAGGCCTCGCCCAGGATTTCCGCCTGGCGGCCGAGCGCGCGGCGGCGCAGCCGGTCCATCTGCCAGAGCCGGTCCTCGGCGACCACGAGGCCGAGCCCGAAGAACAGGTCGTCGGTTCGGCCCGCATAGATATGCGGGACGCCGGCCCGGTCGCGCAGGATCTCGACCTTGCCTTTGACCGCGCCGGTGCGGCGCGTGGTGGTGGGGCGGGCGGAGGACGAGGCGTCGTAGGTCATGGCGGATCCCGATCTGGAAGGAGAGTGGACAGCCTGTGCCTCTCGCTCTCACCGCGCAAGCGGATCGCTCGCGGTTTGAAATGCTAGCGTCGTCCCCGATCGAACCACGTCATCCCGGCCTCGGTCGCGATCGCGTCCATGGGGATGTCGTGGGGCTGCGGGTGGATGGTTTCGAGGCGCGTCGCGGCATAGCCGACGCCGATCGCGGCCGGCCGGGGCGAAAGCGCCGCCAGGGTGCGGTCGTAGTAGCCGCCGCCGTGACCCAGCCGATAGCCGGCGTCGTCGTATCCCACCAGGGGCACGAGCAGCAGCGTCGGCAGCACCGGCTTCCCCGGCTTCGGCACCGGGATGTCCCAGATGCCGCGCTCCATCGCGACACCCGGATACCAGTCGCGGAACTCGACCGGGCGCGACTTCTCGACCACCGCCGGCAGCGCCGCGGTCGCCCCTTGGGCCAGGAGCTCGCGCAGGAAGCCCCTGAGATCGAGCTCGCCCTTGAACGGCATGTAGAAGCCGATGCGATGGCTCTTCAGGTCCGGAACCTCGCGGAGCCGGGCGACGACGCGATCGCGCACCTTCTCGCGCTCCTCGCGGGCGAGGCCCGAGCGATAGGCGATCAGCTCCGCCCGCCTCTCGCGGCGCCAGGCCTTGACCTCGGGCCATTCCAGGGTCACGCCGGATCGGCGAGGTAGCGCTCGCCGCGCTTCAGCATCACGCCGCGGCTGCCGGCGATGCCGAGCTCCAGGCTCTCGGCGATCTTCTTCGCCCGGTGGACGAAATGGGCCGCGGCATCGCGCGGGCAGGTCGCTTCGGCGGTTTCCTGGAACAGCTTCAGCCAATGGTCGAAGTGCCGCGCGTCGACCGGCAGCGGCGCGTGCATCCGCATCGGCTGGCCCGAGTAGCGGCCGGTCAGCAGCACGACCGAGGACCAGAAGTCGCACATCCGCTTCAGATGCGGCTCCCAGTCCCTTATGCGTGAGGCGAAGACGGGACCGAGGATCTCGTCTTCGCGGATCCGCGCGTAGAAGGCGCGGACCAGGCGCTCGATCATCGCCTCGTCGATGCCGGTCTCGGCGGCGACGGACTCCGAGATCTGGATGCGGCGGTCGTTGCGTGACATGCGAGGAATCTAGTCCGACCCGGCCCGACCTACACCCGGGTGCGCGCCATTGCCGCAAGCGCCTGCTCGACCTCGCCGGCCACCGTCCGCCAGTCGCCGGCGCGCGGCTGGCGGAAAAGCCGCATCGTCGGATACCACGGCGTGTCCGCGCGCTTCGTCATCCACCGCCAGTCCGCCGCTTGCGCGAGCAGGGTCCAGACCGGCCGGCCCAGTGCGCCCGCGACATGGGCGACCGCGGTGTCGCAGGTGATCAGCAGGTCGAGCTCCGCCAGGAGATCGGCGGTGTCGGCCATGTCGTTCTGCCAGGGGGCCGCGTCCAGCATCGCCGGCCATTCCGGCGGCAGCGGCTCCGGCGTCACGCGCATCGCCACGAACTGGATGTCGGTCATCCGGCGCAGGCCATCGAGAGCGCTCAGGGGAATGGAGCGCCTGCCGTCGTCCAGGTGTCCCGGATTGCCCTGCCAGGCGAGACCGACGCGAAGCGCCTTGGTCGCATCCAGCCGCGCCCGCCACGCGAGCCGGCCGGCTTCATCCGCGGCAAGATAGGGGATCGCGGCCGGGATCGTGTCCACCGTCGTGCCGAAGATCGCCGGCAGGCTCATCAGCGGACAGTTCCAGTCGTGGTGCGGCTCGTTCCCGTCCGCGGCGACGACCTCGTCCACGCCCCGCAGCGTCTTCAGCAGTCGCACGAGCCTGGGCTGGACCGCGAGGATCGTGCGCACGCCCCGGCGCCGGGCGAGCGGCGCGAAGCGGCAGAAGTGAACCGTGTCTCCGAGCCCTTGCTCGGCGAACGTCAGCAGCGTCCTTCCCGGAACGGCCTCGCCCCGCCATCGGCGCTCGCGGGAATAGCGGTGCTTCTGCGCGCCCGGTACGTCGAAGCGCGCTTCGGCGTCGGGCCATGCCTCGGCGAGCCTGCCGGCGAGCAACCGCGCGACCGCGCGGTTCCAGATCCCTTCGGCGAAGCCGGCGCGGCAGGCCATGGCGCGCGTTGTCCACGTCTCGGCCTCGGCGAGACGTTCGCCGCGGATCGCCAGGATCGCGAGATTGTTCAGGCTCTCCGGCTGCTCAGGCTGAAGCGCGAGCGCCTTCCTGCTCTCGCGTCCGGCTTCCTCGAGGCGGCCTTTCCGGCGCAGCGCGATCCCGAGATTTCCGTGCGCGACGGTATCCAGGGGATCGATCGCCAGCGCGCGGCCCAGCCATTTCTCCCCGGGTGCGGCATCGGCTCTCTCGGCCGATGTCGACAGCGAGACCGCGTAGATTCCGCTTCCGGGCTCGAGCGCCAGCGAGCGCCGGAAGAACCGCGCCGCCGCCGGCCTGTCGGCGCGCTCGCTGAAGACGCTCGCAATCGCCGCCAGAGGTATGGCCGAGCCGGGCATGAGGCCGACGCTGCGGAGGAGCCAGCGAACCGGCTCGTCGCCGGGGTCGTAGGTCTTCAGCGCGACGCCATGGAGATAGACCGCGGTCGCGTCCGAGGGGAGGCTCGCGAGATGCACGCGCACGAGCCGCACGGCGATCGCGCCCTCGCCCTTCGTCAGGGCCTCCATCGCCGGCTCGAGCCGCGGATCAAGCAAGGCGTGCCCTCAGGCCGGCAACGCTTCGCATCTCCGGCGGCGGCGAGTGAGGCGGCGGGATCGTGTCCATCGGCGACGGGCTTCATAGCCCGTCGCCGGTCGCGCGTCACTTCGCCAGCGGATCGGGCCTCAGCTGGAACTGGACGACGCGGGGCTTCGAGCCCTTGCCGCCTTCCATCAGCCAGGGCGTGCGGTCGCCCGACGTCGTCCACAGGCCGCGGCCCTTCCAGCCGGCGTCGGGATCGTCGATGCGGCCGTCGAAGCCCTTGGCGTAGAAGCCGAGCGGATAGGGCACGCGCAGCACGATCATCTTGCCGTCCTTGAACGCGATGAGGCCGTCGTTCAGGTTGCCGGTCGACATCGGCACGTTCTCGCCGAGGCCGAAGGTGTTGTGCTGGTCGACCCAGGAGTAGTAGCTGGACTCGGCCGAGTTCTCGCCGATGCCCTGGAAGCCCGGCCCCGGATACTGATGGAAGGTCCAGCCTTCCGGGCAGTGATCGCCGGTCGCGGTCGGGCCGTTCGTGACCTTGCACTTGCGCCGGTCGAAGCTGCCGAGGTGGCCGCTCGCCATCGACACCCAGACGACGCCGTTCCTGTCGATGTCGCCGCCGCGGATGCCGAAGCCCGGCATCGGCGGGTAGTAGACTTCCGTCAGCGCGGTCGCCGGCGGGTTGGGACCGGGATCGACGCGGATCACGGCGCCCGGCCTGCCGCCCGCGCCGAACGCCGCCTGGGTTCCCCAGATCGAGCCGTCGACCGGGCTCGGCATCACCGCATAGAAGCCGCCGCCGAAGCGCTTGTCCTTCGTCGGATCGGTCGGCTGGTTCGGCTCGACATAGTCGTCGCGCTTGCCGTTGCCGCTGGTGTCCATGACGAGCGCGGTCCAGCCCTGCGCCTTCTCGACGTCGCCGGTCTCCTCCAGCAGCCTGGTGTTGATCCAGCCCAGCACCGGCCCGCCGCCCGAGGTCCACAGCGTGTCGTTGGCGTCGTAGCCGAACTGCAGGTGATGGGTCCCGAAGCAGATGTCGACGAAGCGATACGCCATCGTCTTCGGATCGAGGACCGTCACCTGCCGGTTGTTGCGCTCGATCGGGAACAGCTTCGCCGACGGGTGCTCCGAGCCCTTCCGGCAATACGCCGGAGTCTCCGCGTCGCGGATGCGCGCGGCGAACCACACCTTTCCGTTCCGGTCGAACATGCCGTTGTGGTTGTTGTTCCGGGTGTCCCAGATTTTTTCCTCGCCCCAGTAGGGCGAGGGCGCCAATACCTGGTCGCTCGCCGCATGGCCGGGACCGAGCGCCTCCTTCGTGCCTTCCCTCACCGGCGCCTTGAAGCCCGACGCCGTATGCGTCTTCGGGTCGAGAATGGGGAAGACGTCACCGGAGTACTCGGGCGAGCCATAGAGCGGGCCGTAGGCGTTGACGGTGGGGATGCGGCGGTCGGAGGCGATCAGGTCGTGCAGGTACTTCTTCTCGTCGCCCCATTCCCATGAGGTCACGACGATGTTGCGCTCGACGCCCTCCGGGCGCTTCGGCTTGGCGTGCGGCAGCTCGCCCCTGGCGACCCGCTCGGTCCAGTCGGCGAAGTACCGGAACGGCGCGCCGCCCATGTTTCCGGCGATCTGGTTCACCATCTGCTCGCCCGACTGACCGGACTGCACGCGGCGGATCCAGGCGTCCTCGTGGGAGTCGAGCTTGCCGAGCGAGTCCGGGATCGTCCGGGTCGAGAGCTGGCCCAGCTGATGGCAGCCGATGCAGCCGTTGCTCTTCATCGCCATCAGCCAGCCGGCGCGATTGACGCCATCGGGAATCTCGCCCTTGCCGTTGAACTCGGCTTCCGGCGGGATCTTCATCATCGAGTACCAATAGATCGCCGGATAGACCT
>CAZDGR010000228.1:0-7329 GCA_964504845.1 uncultured Rhizobium sp.
GAAGGACGTCTACAAGACCACCGTGTTCGAGCTCTGCCGCTGGCGGAACCAGGCATTGCCCGAGGGATCGAAAGGTCCCGCCGGGCGCGTGATGCCCGAACGCGTCATCACCAAGCCGCCCTCGGCCGAACTCAAGCCGAACCAGACCGATCAGGACACGCTGCCGCCCTATGACGCGCTCGACGACATCCTCTCGTCCCTGATCGAGGGCGAGATGAAGGTCGAGGAGATCGTCGCCCGCGGCCATGACGAGGCGACCGTCCGGCGGGTCTGGCGCATGCTGGACAGGGCCGAGTACAAGCGCCGCCAGGCGCCGCCGGGCGTCAAGATCACCCGCCGCGCCTTCGGCCGCGACCGCCGCTACCCGATCGTCAACGCGTTCCAGAAGTAGCGGCGATGACCCTCGTCCGCTTCGCGCCGAGCCCGACTGGCCGGCTGCATGTCGGCAACATCAGGACCGCGCTGGTCAACTGGCTGTACGCGCGCCAGCAGGGCGGCCGGTTCCTGCTTCGCCTCGACGACACCGACACCGAGCGCTCGACGCCTGAGTTCGCGAAGGGGATCGAGGACGATCTCCGCTGGCTCGGCCTCGCCTGGGACCTTTTCGACCGCCAGTCCGACCGGATGCATCGCTACGCCGACGCGGCCGAGCGCCTGAAGGCCGCGGGCCGGCTCTATCCCTGCTTCGAGACGCCGGAAGAGCTGTCGCTGAAGCGGAAGACGCAGATCAACGCCGGCAAGCCTCCCGTCTATGACCGCGCGGCGCTAAAGCTGTCGGATGCCGAGCGGATCGACCTTGCGAGGACCATCGTCCCGCATTGGCGGCTGAAGCTCGAGCCCGGCCGCATCGAGTGGCACGACAAGGTGCGCGGTCCCGTCCATTTCGAGGCGGCGAACCTCTCGGACCCGGTGCTGCTGCGCGCCGACGGAAGGCCGATCTACACGCTGGCGACGGTGGTCGACGACATCGATCTCGGCGTCACCGACGTGATCCGCGGCGAGGACCATGTCGCCAATACCGCGATCCAGATCCAGCTGTTCCAGGCGCTGGGCGCCCGGGTCCCGCATTTCGCGCATATGACGCTGATCGCCGATGCCGCCGGCGAGGGCCTGTCGAAGCGGATCGGCAGCCTGTCGATCGCGAGCCTCCGCGACGACGGCATCGAGCCGATGACGATCAACAGCCTGCTCGCCCATCTCGGCACCTCCGACGCGGTCGAGCCCTATCTCTCGCTCGACGATCTCGCACAGCACTTCGACCTCGGCCATTTCGGCCGGGCGACGCCGAAGTTCGATCCCGACGAGCTGCCGCGCCTCAATCACCGGCTGATCCAGCATCTGGACTTCGCTTCCGTGAAGGATCGGCTGCCGTCGGGTACGGACGAGCGCGTCTGGCTCGCGCTCCGGCCGAACCTGACGCGTGTCTCGGATGTCGCGGAATGGCTGCCGGTGATCAGAGGACCGATCCGGCCCGAGATCGCCGATCCGGCCTTCGCCGACGCCGCCTCGACGCTGCTGCCGCCGGAGCCGTGGAGCGAGGCGACCTGGGGCGAGTGGACGAAATCGGTCGCCAAGGCGACCGGCAGGAAGGGCAAGGATCTCTTTCTGCCGCTGAGACTCGCGCTGACGGGTCGTTCGCATGGACCCGAACTCAAGTCTTTGCTAGTCCTCATCGGCCGCGAGCGGGCGCTCGCGCGACTTTCGGGAAAGGAGGCGTAGCCGGTATCATGGGTCTCAAGCTGCACAACACGCTCTGGCGGAAGAAGGAGGAGTTCCAGCCCCTCGATCCGAACCATGTGCGCATGTATGTGTGCGGCCCCACCGTCTACGACTTCGCCCATATCGGCAACGCGCGGCCGGTCATCGTCTTCGACGTGCTCTACCGGCTATTGAAGAAGCTGTATCCGGGCGCGAAGGTCACCTACGTCCGCAACGTCACCGACATCGACGACAAGATCAACGATCGCGCCGCCGCGAACTCGGAAACGATCCGCAACCTGACCGACCGGACGCTGAAGCAGTACCGCGACGACATGCTGGCGCTGCTCACGTTCCCGCCGGACCACGAGCCGCGCGCGACCGAGTTCATCGAGCCGATCATCAGGATCGCGCAGAAGCTGATCGACAAGGGGCACGCCTACGCGGCCGAGGGGCACGTGCTGTTCAACGTCCCCTCGATGCCGGACTACGGCAAGCTCTCGGGCCGCAACCGCGACGAGATGGTCGCCGGCGCCCGCGTCGACGTCGCGCCCTACAAGCGCGATCCGGCCGACTTCGTGCTGTGGAAGCCGTCGCGGGACGACCAGCCGGGATGGGACAGCCCCTGGGGCCGCGGGCGCCCTGGCTGGCATATCGAGTGCTCGGCGATGGCGATGGAGCTGCTCGGCGAGAGCTTCGACATCCATGGCGGCGGGCTGGACCTGATCTTCCCCCACCACGAGAACGAGAACGCGCAGAGCTGCTGCGCCACGGGCTCATGGCCGATGGCGCGCTACTGGCTGCACAACGGCATGCTCAATTTCGGCTCGGAGAAGATGTCGAAATCGCTCGGCAACTTCCGGACCGTCAACGAGCTGCTGCGCGACGCCCCGGGCGAGGCGCTCCGCTACTACATGCTGACCGGCCATTACCGCCAGCCGCTGGAATGGACCAACGAAGGCCTCAAGGAGCAGAAGAACGCGCTCGACCGCCTCTACCAGGCGCTCCAGGCCGCCGGCGATGCGCCGCCGGCGAACGAGGTGCCTTTGTCGGTGATGGCGGCGCTCGAGGACGACCTCAACACGCCGCTGGCGATCTCGCACCTGCATGAGATCGCGAGCCAGCTCAACAAGGCGACCGATCCGTCGGAGAAGCACCGTCTCGCCGGCGAGCTGCGAGCGGCTGGAGCGATCATGGGCCTGCTGCAGGGCGATGCGGTCGCGTGGTTCCGCTGGCAGCCGGCGGGCGCGACGAGCCTGGACGAGACCGAGATCGCCGGCATGATCCAGCGTCGCCTGCAGGCGCGGAAGGCGAAGAACTTCGCCGAAGCCGATCGCATCCGCGACGAGCTCAAGTCGCAGGGCGTCGTTCTCGAGGACACCGCCGGCGGCACGACCTGGAAGCGGGCGAGCTGAGTCAAGTTGAGCCACCTTTCGGAACCCTCTCCCGCGTCGTACGCGGGGGGGCAGGGTGGGGGCCGAGCGAAGCGAGGTCGTGCCGAGTTCCAGTCGAAACGGTTCCTCGCTACGCTCGGCCCCCACCCCAGCCCTCCCCGCTTCGCGGGAGGGCACGAAAGGCGAGCGCACGACTGATGGCGATCCTCTTCAAGGCCGATCCCGACGACATCGCCGCCTGGACGCGCGCGCTCGAGGCGCTGCTGCCCGAGGTCGAGATCCGGGTCTGGCCGGAGATCGGCAATCCCGCCGACATCGACTTCTGCATCGGCTGGGCCTTCCCGCAAGGCTCGCTGGCGAAGCTGCCGAACCTGCGTGGCCTGCAGTCGCTGGGCGCCGGCGTCGATCACGTGTTCCGCGACACAGCGCTGCCGCCGAACCTGCCGATCTCGCGCATCGTCGATCCGTCGATGACCGAGGACATGACCCACTGGATCGTCCTCAACGTGCTCCGCTTCCATAAGCAGGACCCCGAGTACCGGAAGCTGCAGGCCGAAGGCCGCTGGCATGAGCTGCCGGCGCCGATGTGGCAGAAGCGCCGTGTCGGCATGATGGGCTTGGGCGAGCTCGGCGGCCATGCGCTCGCACGCCTCAGGCTGTTCGGCTTCCCGCTCGCCGGTTGGAGCCGCACCAGGAAGAAGATCGACGGCGTCGAGACCTTCTTCGGCGACGACGGGCTCAAGCCTTTTCTCAGTCGCACCGACATCCTGGTCGTGCTGCTGCCGCATACGCCGGCGACCGAGGACCTGCTGAACCGCAAGCGGCTGTCCTGGCTGCCGAAGGGCGCCTGCGTCATCAACGCCGGCCGCGGCAAGCTGATCGTCGACGAGGATCTGGTGGCGCTGCTGGATTCCGGCCATCTCGGCGGTGCCGCGCTCGACGTCTTCCGCGAGGAACCGCTGCCGGCATCTCACCCGTTCTGGCGCCACCCGAAGGTGGTGGTGACGCCGCATGTCTCGGCGCCGACGCTGGCCGCCACCGCGGCGCCGCAGATCGTCGAGAACTACCGTCGCGCGCTTGGCGGGCGGCCGCTGCTGCATCCGGTCGACCGCGACCGCCGCTACTGACGATGCCCCCGGACCGGGAAGAGGAGATCGAGGCAGGCGGACGCAGGGTCCGCATCCGCCCGATCCGGCCCGAGGACGAGCCGAACCTGCATGCGTTCTTCGCGAAGCTTTCGCCCGAGGACGTGCGCATGCGCTTCCTGCAGCCGCTGAAGCGGCTGCCCGAGCCCCTGGGGCATCGGCTCAGCCATCTCGACCCCGACCGCGAGATGGCGCTGGTGGCCTACGAGGCGCCCGACGATATCCTCGGCGTCGGCCGGATCTCCGCCTCCGGCAGCTCGGCGGAGTTCGCGCTGACGGTGCGTACCGACCGCCAGGGGCTCGGGCTTGGCCACACCCTGATGACGCGCATCCTCGATCACGCCTGGAGCAAGGGGATCGGCGAGGTGTTCGGCGAGGTGCTCGCCGAGAATGCGCGGATGCTGGACCTCTGCCGTTCGCTCGGCGGAGAGGTCAGGCCGCACCCGGCGGATTCGATGCTGCTGCGAGTCGTCTTCCGGCGTCCTGGGCATCGAACTTGAGCTTGAGCAGAAGCAGCCCGACATTGAGGCTGCCGCCGACGATGTGGCCGAAGATCGACGCCCAGGCGTCGAGCATCAGCACATAGGCGAAGCCGAAGCCATAGGCGACGAGCTGGAGGACCAGCCACGCCAGCGACAGATCGCCCGCGCTTCGCGTCCGCCAGGTCTTGAGCAGCTGCGGGACCAGCGAGGCCAGCCCGATCATCACCGCCACCAACCCGATCGCCTCGACCGTCAGCTTGTCCATGGATTGCAGTCTCCCCCCGGAGCCATATTTAGTACTGCATCGGCGCTCGACCGCCGATTAACCGCATGTTACGGATTTGTGTCATGCGTATCGGCGTCCACATCGTCCTGGCAATGGCCTTCGCCTTTGTCGCGGTGTCCCCGGCCCGCGCGCAAGAGGAGATCCGTGGCCGCGCCACCGTCATTTCGGCCGACACCCTGGAAGTCTCGGGCAGGCGCTACCGCCTGTTCGGCATCGTCGGCCCGGCGAAGGACCAGAAGTGCATAGCCGGCGCGCTTCCCTGGCTCTGCGGCAACGCCGCCTTCAATCATCTCCGCGAGCAGGTCGAGGGCAAGCTGGTGACATGCGTCGACAAGGGGATCGCCGACGACAAGAAGCCGACCGCCTTCTGCAAGGCGGAGGGCAAGGACCTGGGCTATGTCCAGGTGCGGAACGGCTGGGCCAACGCCGATCCGAAAACCGGCGGCGACTACCGGACCGCCGAGACGGCGGCGCGGGGCTCGAAGATCGGGTTCTGGAAGGGAACCAAGTAGGTTCCGCCGCGGGCTCTGTCCAAGGGGCCTGAATGAATATCGAAACCAAGCTCGATCCGCTGATCATCGGCGCGGTCCTGACCGCGGCGCTGATTCACGCGACCTGGAACGCACTGGTCAAATCCGACAGCGACCGTCTCGTCACCATGGCCGTGGTGATGGGGGCAGGGACCGTGATCGGTCTCCTGTTCGCACCGTTCGTCGAGATCCCGAAAGCCGAGGCCTGGCCGTGGCTGATCTCCTCGGTGATCATCCATTGTTTCTATTACTACTTCCTGCTCCAGGCCTATGCGCATGGCGACCTCAGCTTCGTCTATCCGATCGCCCGCGGCCTAGGTCCGTTGCTGGTCGCGATCTTCTCCGGCGCGCTCCTCTCCGAGCATCTCTCGTTCCGCGAGGCGATCGGCGTCGTGCTGGTCTCGGTCGGCCTCGCCGGCGTCGCCTTCGGCCGTGGGCTTCCGCGCGGGCTCGACATCCGCGCTGCCGTCTTCGCCGCTCTCACCGGTGTCACGATCGCCGGCTACACGGTGACCGACGGCACCGGCGCGCGCGTCTCAGGCGATCCGCTGGCCTACATCGTCTGGCTCAACATCCTGGAAGGGCCGGGGCTGATGATCGTGGCGCTGCAGCGCCGGGGCTGGGGCGTGGTCCGGCATCTTCGCGTGCACTGGTGGCGGGGTGCCGTCGGCGGCATGCTCGCCACCGGCGGCTACGGCATCGCGATCTGGGCCCTGAGCCTGGGCGCGATGGCGCATGTCGCGGCGATCCGCGAGACCTCGGTGCTGTTCGCGACCCTGATGGGCGCCTTCATCCTGCGCGAGAGCTTCGGCCGCCGGCGCATCGTCGCCGCGGCTTTCGTCGTGATCGGGCTTCTCACCATGAACCTCAGATTCGGATGACAGCGATGAGCGACCTCGACCAACGCGAACTGGCCCTCCTGGCGATCGCGCGCGAAGCCGGTGAGCTCGCCCGACGCCGCTTCCTCGACCGCTCCAGCTTCACCGTGAAGTTCAAGGGGCCGCAGGATTTCATCACCGAGGCCGACGGCGAGGTCGAGCGGCTGATCACCGGCAAGCTCGGCGCGGCCTTCCCCGACGACACGTTTCTCGGCGAGGAGACCGGGGGCAAGCCCGGGCGGCGCGTCTGGGTGATCGACCCGATCGACGGTACCGCCAACTTCGCCCGCGGCATCGCGCATTTCTGCGTTTCGATCGCCTTCGTCGAGGACGGCAAGATCAAGCTCGGTGCGATCTACCAGCCGATGAGCCGCGAGATGTTCGCGGCCCGCCTCGGCAAGGGGGCGACCCTCGACGGCTCAGCCATGAAGGTGACGACGACGTCCCGCATCGAGGACTCGACCATCGAGCTCGGCTGGTCGAAGCGGCGGCCGAACAAGGACTACACCGACACCGGGCTCCGCATCCTGGAAGCCGGGAGCAGCTTCCGTCGCTGCGCCTCGGGCGCGCTCGGCCTCGCCTTCGTCGCCGCCGGGCGGACCGACGCCTACTTCGAGCGGCACATCAATTCGTGGGACTGCCTGGCCGGCATCCTGATGGTCAACGAGGCCGGCGGCTGGGCGAACGACTTCCTGGTCGGCGACGGGCTCACCAAGGGCGGTCCGGTGCTCGGCACCAACGCCGCCCTGAAGGACGCGATCGCGAAGCTGGTGGACGCCGAGCGCGGCTAGCTTTCGGAACCCTCTCCCACCGGGAGAGGGCAGGGTGAGGGGCAACGATTGCGCGGAGGCTCTGCGTCGAAGTCAACGCGGGCGGAGAGGCTTCCCCTCGCCCGCTCGGCTTCGCCTCGCACCCT
>CAZDGR010000229.1:0-7326 GCA_964504845.1 uncultured Rhizobium sp.
GGTGAGAACATGGGGTGGGGCTGTGCGTTCTTCATGCAGCAGGGCCGCGCGCCCGATCCGGCGATCGTCGGCCGCGGCTGGCTGAAGATGTGGAAGCAGCGCCTTAAGGCGATGGCGCATCCGGTCGAGCAGTGGATGAGCCACCAGACGCGCGATGCTTTCTGGAAGCATGGATCCGTCGCCGAGAACTACGGCGCGATCCGCGCGGCGGTCTATGCGATCGGCGGCTGGGAGGACGGCTACACCAACACGATCCTGCGCCTGATGTGCGGCCTGAAAGCGCCGAGAAAGGCGCTGATCGGTCCGTGGGAGCACACCTACCCGCATGTCGCCTGCGTCAACCCGATCGGCTTCCTGCAGGAGGCGACGCGCTGGTGGGATCACTGGCTGAAGGATCGCGACACCGGGATCATGGACGAGCCGATGATCCGCGCCTGGATGCAGGAGAGCGAGCCGCCGAAGCCGGTCTACAGGCATCGCCCGGGCCGCTGGATCGCCGAGCGCGGCTGGCCCTCGTCGTCGGTCGCGCCGAAGCGCTTTGCTCTCGGCGACGGCACGCTTGGGCCGCGGCCGAAGCGAGCGAAATTCTCGATGCGCTCGCCGGAGACCACGGGTGCGGCCGCCGGCGCCTGGTGTCCGTTCGGCAGTCCCGGAGACATGCCTGTCGACCAGAACGAGGACGACGGCCGGTCGATCTGCTTCGAGACCGAGCCCCTGAAGCGTCGTATCGAGCTGTTCGGCACGCCCGAGGTGATCCTCGATCTCGCTTCCGATGTGAAGCAGGCGACGATCGCCGCACGTCTCTCCGACGTCGCGCCCGACGGTGCCGCGACGCGGATCACCTACGGCATCCTCAACCTCTCGCATCGCGACGGCCATGCGCGGCCGAAGCCGATGGCGCCAGGGCGTCGCACGCGCGTCCGCGTCCGTCTCAACGATCTCGGCCAGGCGATCCCGAAAGGCCATCGCCTGCGGCTCGCGATCTCGACCGCCTATTGGCCGATCCTATGGCCGTCGCCGGAGCCGGTGACGTTGACGGTCTTCGCCGGCCGGGGGGCGGCGCTGCTGCTGCCCGTGCGAACGCCCCAGGCGATCGACCGGCGGCTTCGTCCGTTCGCCGAGCCGGTGACCGCGCCGGAGAAGGATGTGGGCGAGGAGAGGATCGGCGAGCGCCGCAACGAGGTGACGCGCGACGTCGCGACCGGCCGGCAGACCGAGATCTCGACCCGCGGCGGTCTTTCGCGCTTCCCCCACGGCGCGACGACATCCGTCGCCGGCACGCATCGGCTCGAAATCATGCCGGACGATCCGAACTCGGCGGTCTGCGAGACCTCCTGGACGACGCGTCAGGCGAGGGGGCGTTGGAAAGTCCGGACCGAGACCCGGACCCGGCTGACCTCGGATCCGAGGCTCTTTCATCTCGATGCCGAGATGACCGCCTTCAGCGGCGAACGGCAGGTGAGCCGCCGGCGGTGGCGAAAGCGTATTCCTCGCAAGTACCTGTAGCCTTGATTCTGCTGTGGAAGCGACCTATCTAGCCAGCTAGCTAGACTTACGGCTGGCCAGCAGGAGACAGTCGTGTCCGAGCCCAAATGGACCCTTCAGGACGCCAAGAACAAGTTTTCGGCCGTCGTCGACGCCGCGGTGAAGGGCACCCCCCAGCATGTGACCCGGCGCGGCGAGCCCGCCGTCGTCGTCGTCTCGGCCGAGGAGTTCGAGCGCCTGCGCGTCGAAGCGGCGAAGCCGAAGAAGGACTTCATCGAGCACCTCCTGTCGATCCCGAAGAAGGAGGATTTCGAGTTCGAGCGCGCGGACCTTCGAGAGCGCGACGTCGACTTCGAACGCTGATGCTTCTGCTCGATACAGTCGCGTTGTCCGAGTTTATGAAATCGCGGCCGAATCCGCGCGTTTTGATGTGGTTACGTCGGCATGACCCATCCGTCGTCTTCATCAGCGTGGTCACCTTGGGTGAGATCGGGCGGGGCAAAGAGAGCCAGCGCCGCGACGATCCCGCTTTCGCGCGTCGTCTCGAGAATTGGCGTAACGACATCATCGGCGAGTTCGGCGAACGTGTGCTTCCCGTCACCATCGATATCTCGCTTCTCTGGGGACGCCTCGGTGGGCAACGCGGGCACCTCAATGTCGACCTCCTGATCGCCGCGACCGCCATCGCGCACGATCTCACCGTGGTCACCCGGAACGTGCGGCATTTCGACGGCTCGGGTGCCAAGATCCTCAATCCTTTCGAGGGTTAACCGGCATGCGAAGGCCGCGGGAAAAAACCTTGCTGGGGCGGGCGAAATCGCTATAGTCCGGCCGTCATTCCCGGTAGGCCCGGGCTTGTCGTATCAGGTTGCTGGGTTCGATGAAGCAGGTGGGCCGCGGCCCACCTTTTTGTTTTGGCCGCGTTCTCCAGCGCCGATCGACCCGTCTTTAGAGATCTAGAGGAACGTCTTTGTCGGAACGCCCAGACGCACAGGTCGGGACTGGTACCGCCGCCGAGCAGATCGAGCGGCTGGTCGAGCCGTCGCTCTCGGCGATGGGCTACGAGATCGTGCGCATCATGATCATGGGCAAGCACACGCCGACGCTCCAGATCATGGCCGAGCGCAAGGACGACCAGCCGATGACGGTCGAGGATTGCGCCGACATCAGCCGGCAGATCTCGGCCGTGCTCGATGTCGAGGACCCGATCCGCTCCGCCTATACGCTCGAGGTGAGCTCGCCGGGCCTCGACCGGCCGCTGACCCGGCCCAAGGACTATCAGCGCTTCGCCGGCTACGAGGCGAAGCTCGAGACCCGCTTTCCGATCGACGGCCGGCGCAAGTTCACCGGCAAGCTGATCGGGATCGACGGCGAGGTGGTGAAGCTGAAGGACGACGCCGGCGAGGTGTCGCTGCCTTACACGCAGATCCAAAAGGCGAAGCTCGTGCTCACCGACGAGCTGCTTCGTCAGTCGCAGAAACACTAACGGTTGGTCTTTTAGGAACGTGACGATGGAAACCGGACTGGCACTCAATCGGCTGGAGCTTCTGCAGGTCGCAGACGCGGTCGCCCGCGAAAAGGCGATCGAGCGCGACGAGGTTCTGGAGGCCATGGAAATGGCCATCACCAAGGCCGGCCGCTCCAAGTACGGGCACGAGCACGACATCCGCGCGCAGATCGACCGCCAGTCGGGCGACATCAACCTGATGCGCTTCCGCCTCATCGTCGAGACGATCGACAACGAGGCGGTCCAGGTGACGATGGACGAGGCCCGCAAAATCAATCCCGACGCCAAGGCCGGCGACTACATCGTCGACACGCTGCCGCCGATCGACTTCGGCCGCATCGCGGCCCAGACCGCCAAGCAGGTCATCGTCCAGAAGGTCCGCGACGCCGAGCGCCAGCGCCAGTTCAAGGAGTACAAGGACCGCACCGGCGAGATCGTCAACGGCCTGGTCAAGCGCGTCGAGTTCGGCAACGTCACCGTCGATCTCGGCCGCGCCGAAGCGATCCTGCGCCGCGACGAGCTGCTGCCGCGCGAGAGCTTCCGCACCGGCGACCGGGTGCGCGCCTACATCTACGACGTCCGCCAGGAGACCCGCGGTCCGCAGATCTTCCTGTCGCGCACCCATCCCCAGTTCATGGCGAAGCTGTTCGCCCAGGAAGTGCCCGAGATCTACGACGGCATCATCGAGATCAAGTCGGTCGCCCGCGATCCGGGCAGCCGCGCCAAGATCGCCGTGATCTCCCACGACTCGTCGATCGATCCGGTCGGCGCCTGCGTCGGCATGCGGGGTTCGCGCGTGCAGGCGGTCGTGCAGGAGCTGCAGGGCGAGAAGATCGACATCATCCCGTGGTCGCCCGATACCGCGACCTTCGTCGTCAACGCGCTGGCGCCCGCCGAAGTCGCCAAGGTCGTGCTCGACGAGGAGGCCGGCCGCATCGAGGTGATTGTGCCCGACGACCAGCTGTCGCTGGCGATCGGCCGCCGCGGCCAGAACGTGCGCCTCGCTTCCATGCTCACCGGCTGGGACATCGACATCCTGACCGAGGCGGAAGAGTCCGAGCGCCGCACCGAAGAGATGCGCCGCCTGTCGTCGGTCTTCATGGAAGCCCTCGACATCGACGACGTCATTGCCCATCTGCTGATCACCGAAGGCTTCACCTCGGTCGAGGACGTCGCCTTCGTGCCGCTCGACGATCTCCTCTCGATCGAAGGTTTCGACCGCGACGTGGCCAGCGAGCTTCGCGAGCGCGCCCGCGTCTACATCGCCGAGCGCAACGAGAAGCTGACCCAGCAGCGCAAGGATCTCGGCGTCGCCGACGAGATCGCGGCGCTCGACGGTCTGACGCCCGAGCACCTGGTGAAGCTCGGCGAGAAGGGCGTGAAGACGCTCGACGATCTCGCCGACCTCGCCTCCGACGAGCTGATCGAGATCGTCGGCAAGGAAGAGATGACCGAGGACAAGGCGAACGAGCTTATCATGGCCGCTCGCGCGCACTGGTTCGAGGGTGACGAAAAAGGCGGAGCCGGCAGCGGTGCCGGATCGCCCGCTCACGCCTGAGGGCGAGACCGGCCCCGAGAGGCGATGCCTCGCGAGCGGCCGGGTCGCACCGAAGGCGAGCCTGATTCGCCTGGTCGTCGGTCCCGACGGCAAGGTGGTGACGGATCTGGACGCGAAGCTTCCGGGCCGCGGCCACTATCTCGCCCCTGAGCGGGAAGTGATCGAGCGGGCCGAGGCGAAGGGGTTGATCCGCCGGGCGACCGGCGGCGAGGTCGAGCCGGGGATGGCCGGGCGCATCGAGGCGCTGATGGTCCGAAGGCTGATCGACCGCGTGGCGCTCGCCAGGAAGGCGGGGCAGGCGGTCGCAGGGTTCGAGAAGGTGCGCGAGCACCTGAAATCGGGTGGGACGGCCGGTGCCGTGCTGCTCGAAGCGAGCGACGGCGCTGCCGATGGGCGCTCGAAGCTCGTGCCGTTGGCGCCGGGTGCCGACGTGGTCGATTGCCTGACGGCGAGCGAGCTCGCCCAGGCCTTCGGGCGCGAGCATACGGTGCACGGCTTCGTCGCCAAGGGTGCGTTCGCCGGACGCATCGTGCTCGAGGCGGCGCGGCTCAAGGGTTTGCGGACGGTTGGGAAGCAGTAGAGCGTGACGGAAAGCGAAGGCGCGATGACGGGGACCGACGAGCAGGACCGCAAGAAGATGCTGAGCCTTTCCCGCCCGGGAAGGCTCGAGCTCAAGAAGACCGTGGAGACCGGACAGGTCCGCCAGAGCTTCCCGCATGGCCGGTCGAAGACGGTCACCGTCGAGGTCAAGAAGAAGCGCACCTTCACCCAGGGCGCCGGCGGCCGCATGACCGAGGTCCGCGACGCACCGGTGCTCGAGGGCGAGTTCGACGAGCAGGCCCATGCGACCCGCAACCTGACGGCCGAGGAGGCCCAGCGCCGCATCAAGGCGCTGCAGGAAGCGACCCACGCCGAGGCCGAGGCGAAGGCCCGCGCCGAAACCGACGCCGAGCATGCGGCGCACGAGGCCGAGCGCGAAGCCGAGGAAGCCCGCCGCCAGGCCGAAGAGGAAGAAGATCGCCGCGCCCGCGAGGCCGAGGCGAAGCGCGCCGAGGAAGCGGCGAAGGCGGTCGAGGCCAAGAAGGCTCCCGAGGCGCCGACGCCGCCCACCCAACAGCCGCATGCGGCAGCTCCCGCTGCCGCCGCTCAGCCGGCGCCGCAGCCGGCAGCCCCGTTGCGTCCGCCGATGCGCCAGGCCCCCCAGGCCCCGCGTCCGCAGCAGCCGCCCCGCGGCCTGCCGCCCGGCAGCGCCCAGCCCTTGCCCGAGCGCCATCGCATGGCCGGCCCGGTACGGGTCGAGCGTGCGCCGCCGTCCCGAGGCGTGCTCGAGCGCAAGCCGCCGGGCCGTCCCGAGCAGCCGATCGTGCCGCAGCCCGAAGCGCGGACCCCGCAGCCGAAGAGCCGCGACGAGGCGCCGGCGACGGCCGATGACGACGACGCGCCGAAGAACCGCAAGGTCGGTCGCCTCGAGGCGAAGAAGCCGCCTCCCGGTGCCGCGCGGGCGCGCACCGACGCCCGCCGTCGCGACGGCGGCAAGCTGACCATCCAGAAGGCGCTGAACGAGGACGAGCGGATGCGTTCGCTGGCCTCGGTCCGCCGCCAGCGCGAGAAGATGCGCACTCACGACGAGGGCGCGGATTCGCAGAAGATCGTGCGCGACGTGGTCGTGCCCGAGACGATCACCGTCCAGGAACTCGCCAACCGCATGGCCGAGCGCTCGGGCGACGTGATCAAGTCGCTGATGAAGATGGGCGTGATGGCGACCATCACCCAGTCGATCGACGCCGACACCGCCGAGCTGATCGTCGGCGAGTTCGGCCACAAGGTGAAGCGCGTCGCCGAAAGCGACGTCGAGATCGGCCTCAAGGGCGATGCCGACGCGGCCGAGGCGATGCAGCCGCGGCCGCCGGTCGTGACCATCATGGGCCACGTCGACCACGGCAAGACCTCGCTGCTGGATGCGCTCCGCCACGCCGACGTCGCCGCGCATGAGGCCGGCGGCATCACCCAGCACATCGGCGCCTATGCCGTGACGCTGGAGTCGGGGCAGAAGATCACCTTCATCGACACGCCCGGCCACGAGGCGTTCACGCAGATGCGCGCCCGCGGCGCCAACGTCACCGACATCGTCATCCTGGTGGTGGCGGCCGATGACGGCGTCATGCCGCAGACGATCGAGGCGATCAATCACGCCAAGGCGGCGAACGTGCCGATCCTGGTCGCGATCAACAAGATCGACAAGCCGGGCGTCGACTCGCGCCGGGTCAAGACCGATCTGCTCTCCCACAACCTCGTCACCGAGGACATGGGCGGCGACATCCAGGCGGTCGAGGTCTCGGCCAAGACCGGCCAGGGCCTCGACACGCTGGTCGAAGCCATCCTGCTGCAGGCCGAGGTCTCCGACCTCCGCTCCAACCCCGACCGCGCCGCCGAAGGTGCGATCATCGAGGCGAAGGTCGAGCGCGGCCGCGGCTCGGTCGCGACCGTGCTGATCCAGCGCGGCACGCTGCATGTCGGCGACCTGTTCGTCGCCGGCTCCGAATGGGGCCGCGTGCGCGCGCTGATCGACGACAAGGGCCAGCAGATCGAGCAGGCAGGCCCGTCGACCCCGGTCGAGGTGCTGGGCCTCAACGGCACGCCGCAGGCCGGCGACGACTTCTCGGTCGTCGACTCCGAGTCGCGCGCCCGCGACGTCACTTCCTATCGCCAGTCGAAGCAGCGCGACGCTGCGGCGACGGCGGCGGCCCGCGGCTCGGTCGAGCAGATGATGGCGAAG
>CAZDGR010000230.1:0-7231 GCA_964504845.1 uncultured Rhizobium sp.
CCCGGTGCATTCGGGCGAAGTCTCGATCTCCACCGCCACCAACAACGTCGTCGGCCGCTTCGGCGCCAAGGATGCCGAGCTGTTCCTCGCAAGCCCGGCAACCGTCGCCGCCTCGGCGGTGACCGGCGTCGTCACCGATCCGCGCGACTTCCAGGTCTTCCGCCAGGGAGAAGCGGCATGAGCGCCTTCCAGTGGAAGCTCGCCGGCCGATGCCACAAGTTCGGACATGACGTGCCCCATCCCGGCGCAGTGATCCCGAAGCATCTGATCGCCGGCCGCTACATGGACCCGAAGGACCTGGTGCCGCACCTGTTCTCGGAGCTTCGGCCCGGGTTCCCGGACACGTGCAAGCCCGGCGACATCATCGTCACCGGCCGCAACTTCGGCATGGGACCGAAGATGAACGGATACATCGCGATGCAGGCGCTGGGTCTCGGCCTCATGACCGAGACCATGCCGTTCCTGGCATACCGCGCCGCACTCGGTGTCGGCTTGCGCGTGCTCGACACCTGCCCCGGCATCCTCGAGCTGGTCGAGGACGGCGACGAGATCGAGTGCGACTTCTCGACCGGCGCCTTCGTCAACCGCACCCGCAAGACCCAAAGGACGTTCGACCCCATCCCGGAGGCGTTGCGCGAGCTGGTCTCGCTCGGCGGCACGTCCGGATTCCTTGGTCAATGGTGGGAAGCCAACCGACCGCGCGAGACCGCCGCGGCCCGTGCATAAGGGAGATCCCTAAATGAAGAGGTTCGGTTTTGCCGTTCTGGCCGTGGCGGCGCTGGCCGCAGGACCGGTCGCCGCCCAGGACGCGGTGGAGAAGTTCTACAAGGGCAACACGATCACGATCAACGTGCCCTCCAGCGCCGGCGGCACCTACGGCCTCGCGGCCCAGCTGCTCTCGCAGCACATGCCGAAGCACATCCCGGGCAAGCCCAACATGGTTCTGCAGATCATGCCGGGCGGCGTGAAGGCGACGAACTACATGGCCAACGTCGCCGCCCAGGACGGCTCGGTGATCAACTTGCTTAGCCAGAGCATGCCTGACCTCCAGGCCTCCAAGGCCAAGGGCGTGCAGTTCGACGTGCTCAAGTTTCATCCGATCGGCCTGATCGCCGGCCTCAACGGCGCCTTCGTCGTCGACGACCGCGCGCCGGCCAAGACGATCGAGGACATGAAGACCAAGGTGATCCTCGCCGGCACGCGCGAGCGCTCCGACTACGGCTTCCAGACAGTGGCGATGCTGAACCACTTCGTCGGCACCAAGGTGAAGATCATCCTCGGCTACGACGGCGGCGCCGAGACCGACCTCGCGATGGAGCGCGGCGAGCTGCACGGCAAGCTGTCGTCCTGGCTCTCGATCAAGGAGCGTCACCCGCAATGGGGCCGCGGCGAAGGCGCCAAGGTCGTGCTCCAGATCGGGACCGAGCGCGATCCCGACATCCCCAGCGTGCCGACGCTGGTCGACCTCGCCAAGACCGAGGAGCAGAAGAAGATCTTCATCTTCCTCGCCGGCAACAACTCGATCGCCCGCGGCCTCACCGCCCCGCCCGGCGTGCCGGCCGACCGGGTCGCGGCGCTGCGCAAGGCGTTCGACGACATGATCAAGGAAGGTCCCTTCGTCGCCGATCTGAAGAAGCACGGCTTCCCGATGAACCACAAGGACTGGAAGGGCTACGCGCAGATGATCAAGGAGCTGGCCGAGACGCCGCCCGACATCATCGCGATGTCCGAGCAGATCCTGAGCAAGGCCCGCTGACCCGCCTTCGGCCGCTCCCGGAACTCTCCGGGAGCGGCGCCCCTGAAAACTGAGGAGACCCGTCCCGGTGGAGCAGGACCTGCTCGGCGCCGCCCTCCACGCCCTCGTGATCCTGGTCGATCCGGTGCGGCTGCTGTTCCTTTTCTTCGGCGTGATCTGCGGCCTGATCCTTGGCCTCGTGCCGGGCATCGGCGGGCTGGTCGGCCTCACCATGCTGCTGCCCTTCACCTACAGCATGGATCCCTACACGGCGCTGGCGATGATGCTGGGCCTCGCCTCGGTCAACAACACCGGCGATACGATCCCGGCGGTGCTGTTCGGCGTGCCGGGATCGGCCGGGTGTGCCGCGACCGTGCTCGACGGCTATCCGCTGGCGAAGCAGGGCCAGGCCGGCCGCGCGCTCGGCGCCTCGTTCATGGCATCCATGCTGGGCGGGCTGTTCGGCGCCTTCCTGCTCGGCATCAGCGTGCCGGTCCTGCGCCCCGTGGTCCTGATGTTCGGCTCGCCCGAGCTTCTCGCCTTCTGCCTCTTCGGCCTGTCGCTCGCCGCGGCCTTGAGCGGCGGCGCGCTGTTCAAGGGTCTCGCGGTCGCCGCCTTCGGCGTGATCCTGGCGCTGGTCGGCGAGGACGACTACTCGGGCACGATGCGCTGGACCTTCGACACGGTCTATCTCTGGAACGGCCTGCCGCTGGTGCCGCTGGCGCTTGGATTCTTCGCCATCCCAGAGCTGGTCGACATGGCGATCGCACGCGCGCCGATGGTACGCAGCGAGATGATGAAGGCGACCGCCGCCGGCCAGTGGCAGGGCGTACGCGACGTCTTCCGCCACAAGTGGCTGCTGCTCCGCTGCTCGGCGATCGGAACCCTCCTCTCAACCGTGCCCGGCATCGGCACCTCGGTGATCGACTGGGTCGCCTACGGCCACGCGGCCCGCACCGAGAAGGGCGCTTCCGAGACCTTCGGCAAGGGCGATATCCGCGGCGTCATCGCCTCGGAAGCCTCCAACAACGCGCGCGAGGGCGGCACGCTGATGCCGACCGTCGCCTTCGGCGTGCCGGGATCGGCGGGCATGGCGGTCCTGCTCGGCATGTTCCTGCTGCAGGGGATCGTTCCCGGCCCCGACATGCTGACCAAGCGCCTCGACATCACTTACGCGATGGTGTGGAGCGTGGCGCTCGCCAACGTGCTTGGCGCAGGCATCTGCTTCCTGTTCGCCAACCAGCTTGCGCGCATCGTGCTGGTGCGCCCCAGCATCCTGGTGCCCTGCGTGCTGGCGGTGATCTATGTCGGCGCCTTCCAGGGCTCGAACGACTGGGGCGATCTCTACGTCCTGCTGATCTCGGGCGCGATCGGCTGGATCATGAAGCGCCATGGCTGGCCGCGGCCGCCGCTGATCCTCGGTGTCGTGCTCGGCGAGATCGTCGAGCGCTACATGTTCATCTCGGTCCAGGCCTTCGGCGCCAACTTCCTGACCCGGCCGATCGTGATGGCGATCCTGGCGCTGACCCTGTTCGGGCTGATCCGCCCGTTCCTGAAGGCCCGCAAGGAGAAGCGGCGCATCGGCCTCTCCGGCCTCGCCTACCGACTCGAGAGCATCCGCCAGCCGGCGACCTGGTTCGCGGCGTTCTTCGTCCTGTTCTTCGGCTACGTGCTGGCGACCTCCTACGACTGGGAGTTCGGTGCGCGGATCGTGCCGCAGATCATCGCCATCTTCGGCTTCGGCTGTGCCGTCCTGCAGCTTGGCGCCACGATGGTCGGCAAGCCGGTGCCGAGCGGCGCGATCCAGCCGGAAGCCGCCCGGATCATGGACATCGAGAGCAGCTTCGAAGGGCTCGACGACCGGACGATCGCCCGGCGCGCCGCCGAGGCCTTCGGGTGGCTGCTGTTCCTCCTGATCGCGGGACTGCTCGTCGGCCTGCTGCCGGCGATCTTCCTGTTCATGGTGGGCTACATGCGTTTCGGCTCGGGCGAGCGCTGGGGACCGTCCCTTGCGGTCGGCGCCGGATTGTTTGCCGCCACGTATCTCCTGTTCCACAAGCTGCTGCACCTGCCCTGGCCGCCGGCGCTGCTGGGCCGGCTCTCGCCCGAGCTCCGCAACCTGACCCACCTCTTCTGACCGGAAGCACCGATGGACATCCGCACCACCACGCGCATCAAGGGCCAGGAGCACTGGACCACGTCCGGCGGCAAGAGCCTGTTCCTGTGGTCGAAGCCGGCCCAAGGCCCGCGGAAGGGCACGGTGCTGTTCATCCATGGCTCGTCGATGCCGACCCAGCCCACATTCGACCTGCAGGTCGACGGCATGCCGGAAGCCTCCGTGATGGACTGGTTCGCCACCCGCGGCTTCGATGCCTGGACCTTCGACTGCCGCGGATACGGCCGATCGTACAAGGGGCCGGAGATGCTGGCGACGATCGCCGAAGGCGCCGACGACGCCGCGGCGGCGTCCGAGTACATCATGGCGAAGGGCTCGGGGCCTTTGATGGTCTACGGCATCTCTTCGGGCTCGCTCCGCGCCGGACTCTTCGCCCAGCTTCATCCTGAGCGCATCGCGCGGCTGGCGCTCGAGGCCCTGGTCTACACCGGCGAAGGCAGCCCGACGCTCGAGCAGCGGCGGAAAAAGCTGAACGAGTGGCGCGCGACCACGCGCCGGCCGATCGACCGGCCCTTCATGATGTCGATGTTCACCCGCGACCACGCCAGCACGATCGAGGAGCGCTTCATCGATCCGCTGGTGAACCAGGTTCTGGCGCTCGACGACTCCTCGCCCAACGGCACCTACATCGACATGTGCGCCAACCTGCCGGTGATCGACCCGGAGATGATCCGCGTGCCGACGCTGATCATGCGCGGCCAGTACGACGGCATCGCCGGCATCGACGACCTGATGGCGTTCTTTAAGAAGCTGCCGATCCCGGACAAGGCACTGACGGTGATGCCGGCGGTCTCGCACGGCTCCTTCCGGCAGAAGAACTTCCTCGCCTCGTACCAGATCCTGCACGCGTTCTTCACGCGTCCGGCGCTCGCCTTCACCGAGTAGCCGCGTAGCGGCATACCGCGCTTTTTATCGCGGTATTCGCACGGCGTGGCCGCGCGTGAATATCGAATGACTTTCCAGGAACTAGGTGCCCGAGTCGGCGGTTCGTTGGGGCGATAAGGGATCCCAACCGACGAGGAACACCATGAAATTGAAATCTTCGCTCCTGGCCGCTGCCGCGACGCTCGCGATCGTCTCGCCGGCATTCGCCATCAGCGGCACCGCGAACGCCGACCTGCCGCTGCGCTCGGGCCCGGGGCCGATGCACAACATCATCGGCACCGTCGATCGCAACGCCATCGTCGAGGTCGAAGGCTGCGTCGAGACCGGTACCTGGTGCCAGGTTACCGCCAACGGCCAGCGCGGCTGGGTCTGGGGCGCCAACGTCACCGCCCAGCGCGGCGGCCAGACCATGGTCATCACCGAGCAGCGCCAGCAGCTGCAGGTGCCGGTCGTGACCTATCAGGAGCAGCGGGCGGCCGCCCCCGCAACCTCGACCACCTCGACCACCACCACGACCAGCACCGGCAGCACCGGTGCCGCGGCGGGCGCCGGCACCGGCGCAATCGCCGGCGCGCTGCTCGGCGGCCCGGTCGGCGCGTTGATCGGCGGCATCGCCGGCCTGACGGCAGGCGCGGTCGTCGATCCGCCGGGCGAGGTCCGGACCTACGTCACCGCCAACAAGGTGGATCCGGTCTATCTCGAAGGCGAGGTCGTCGTCGGCTCGGCCCTGCCGGCCAACGTCAAGGTCTACGAGATCCCGAACTACCCGAACCGCTACGCCTATGTGAACGGGCGCACGGTCCTGGTCGAGCCGGGCTCGAACAGGATCGTCTACGTCTATCGCTAAGCGCGACTGACGCTAAGAGGCGGCCGCCGGATCGCTCCGGCGGCCGTTCTCGTTTCACCAGAGGCGATCGGAAGCGATCGCCGCGCCCTCGGCCAGCGACTTGAGCTTGGCATAGACCACGTCCGGATCGACGCGGCCGACGCCGGCGAAGGTCGAGAAGCCGCAGTCGGTCCCCGCCAGCACCCGCTCGCGCCCGACCACCTCGGCGAAGCGGCAGATCCGTTCGGCCACCAGCTTCGGGTGCTCGATGTAGTTGGTGCAGGAGTCCAGCAGGCCCGGCATCAGCACCTTGTCGTCCGGCAACCGGTGCTCCTTGAACACCGCCCATTCGTGCGCATGCCGGGGATTGGCCGCCTCGAACGAGATCGCCCGGGCCCGCGCCTTCAGGACCGTCGGCAGGATCCGCTCGAAGTCGATGTCGCAGTGATGCGGCCCTTCGTAGTTTCCCCAGCAGACATGCAGTCGAACCGACGACGGCGGGATATTGCGGAGCGCATGGTTCAGCGCCTCGACATGCGCCTCGGCGCGCTTGAGGAAAGTCGCCTCGCTCGCCTCCTTGAACATCATATGGCGGCCGACGGCGAGATCGGGCGAGTCGATCTGCAGGACCAGGCCCGCCTTGTGGATCTCCTCGTACTCGACCTGCATCGCGTCCGCGAGCGCCGCCAGATAGGCGTCGTCGCTGGGATAGTGGTCGTTTGGCTGGAACATCGCGATCACGCCGGGCGAGGCCGCATTCATGAAGCCTTCGACGACGCCTGCGCCGGACAGCGCCGACTTGAAGTTGGCGATGTCCTCGCGCACGGGTCCCATGTCCTTCACCTTGATCGGGCCTACGCAGCGCGGCCGCCGGTAGCTCGGGCCCCCGCCCTTCGCGACCCGGGCGGCGTAGCCGGGGAAAGTCTCGAGGTCGGCCGGAACCGTGCGCGGGCTGTCGCCCTCGAAACCGGTCAGGCGATCCTTGATGTACGTGGCATAGCTGATCTTGCTCATCTCGCCGTCGCTGACCACGTCGACGCCGGCCTCGGCCTGGCGGCCGACTACCTCGTTCACCGCTCCGGCGATCGTCTTCCTGTATGAGGCGTCCTCCTGCCGGGTTCCCGCCTCCTTGCCGAACACGAGGTCGCAGACCGCCTGAGAGCGCGGCAGGCTGCCGACATGGGTGGTCAGGATCCGGTCGGTCGAAAGGTGCATCGGGAAAACTCTAAATGCGGGGCCCCAAGCCTAGCGTCGCCGCCCGACATTCTCCACCGCCGGCAGTGGCCCTCCCAATTTAGAGACCGATAAACGAAATCCTTGTTCAGCTTCGCGCCGACCTGCCAGACTGCCATTCGCGACGCCGGTCGGCGCATCGCACCGGGGATGTCTCGAAGCACGATCACGTCCAACTCGAGGGAGAGCATCATGGGTCTCACGCGGACGCTTATGGCGAGCCTGTTGGGAGCGACGATCCTGGCGACGCCGGCTCTGGCGCAGCAGAAGACGCTGATCGTGGTGCCTCATGCCGAACCCAAGGTGTTCGATCCGCACCAGTCGGGCGTCAACATCACCACGATGCACTCGGCGATGATCTACGACCAGCTCTTCG
>CAZDGR010000231.1:0-7185 GCA_964504845.1 uncultured Rhizobium sp.
CCTGACGCTGCAGAGCGTGATCGAAGGCATCGACCGTTCGGTCGAGGAGGCCGCGCTCAACCTCGGCGCCAGCCCCTTCACGGTCTTCCGCCGCGTGACCTTCCCGCTGTCGCTTCCGGGCGTGCTGGCGGGCACCGTGCTGGTCGGCATCCTTTGCATGAACGCCTATGCGACGCCCGTGCTGCTCGGCGGCTCGCAGTTCAAGATGATGGCGCCGGCGCTCTACGACCAGACGATCCGCGCCAACAACTGGCCGTTCGGCGCGGCGCTCGCCTTCGTGCTGATGATCGCGACCGTCCTTCTCACCATCGCGTCCACGCTCGCGCTCAAACGACGAACGACGAAAGACTGACGGGGGAGTCGTCATGCCGCTGAAGCCCGACCAAGTCCGCACATCCGCGGACGCGAAGAAGATCGTCACCGAACGCGGCCTGACCCACGTCAAGGTCGGCGTCTTCGACATGGATGGCATCCTTCGCGGCAAGTACATGGGCCGCGACAAGTTCTTCTCGGCACTGGAGTCGGGATTCGGCTTCTGCGACGTGGTCCTGGGCTGGGACTCGAACGACCAGCTCTACGACAACGTCAGCTACACCGGCTGGCACACGGCATACCCGGATGCGTTCGTCCGCGTGATCCCGGAAAGCTGCCGCGAGCTGCCGGAAGAGGACAATGCGCTCTTCTTCCTTTCGGAGTTCGTCGGCAAGGCCGAGGAGATCTGTCCCCGCGGCGTGCTCCGCCGGGTGATCGACAAGGCGAACAAGATGGGCTTCGAGCCCTACAGCGCCGTCGAGTACGAGTTCTTCGTCTTCGAGGAGACGCCGCACTCGATCCGCGAGAAGAACTACCGGAACCTGAAGCCGCTCACGCCCGGCTTCTTCGGCTACTCCGTGCTCCGCAACTCGGTGCATGCCGATTTCTACAACGAGCTTCTCGCCTTCTGCGAGGAGATGAACTTCGGCCTCGAAGGCCTGCATACAGAGACCGGCGCCGGCGTGCTCGAGGCCGCGATCCGCGTCGACAGGACCCTGGAGTCGGCGGACAAGGGCGCGCTGTTCAAGACGTTCACCAAGGTCTTCTGCCAGCGCCGCGGATTGATGGCGACGTTCATGGCCAAGTGGTCGAAGGACTGGCCCGGCCAGTCGGGCCATCTTCACGTCTCGCTGAAGGACGCCAAGGGCAAGGGCGCCTTCCACGACCCCAAGGGCCGCTTCAGCATGAGCCCCCTGATGGAGAGCTTCGTCGCCGGCCAGCAGGCGCTGATGCCGGAGCTGCTGGCGATGGTGTCGCCGACGGTGAACTCCTACACCCGCCTTATTCCCGGATTCTGGGCCCCGACCAACGCCACCTGGGGCGTGGAGAACCGCACGACCGCGCTCCGCGTGATCCCGGGATCGCAGAAGTCGCAGCGCGTCGAGTACAGGATCGCCGCCGCCGACCAGAATCCCTACCTGGCACTCGCCGTCGCGCTCGGCTCGGGCCTCTGGGGCATCGAGAACAAGCTGAAGCTCGGCGAGCCGATTCGGGGCAACGCCTACGACCAGAAGCATCCGGCGAAGCTGTCGCTGCCGTCGACGTTGTGGGATGCGGCGCAGCGACTCAAAGGTTCAAAGGCGGCACGCGAACTTTTCGGTGACAATTTCGTCGAGCACTACGCCGCGACGCGCGAATGGGAAGAGCGCGAGAGCCGCAAGCATATCAGCGACTGGCAACTCGCCCGATATTTCGAGATCATCTGAGCATGACCACGCTCAAGACCCTCTCGCCCGGCGACGGACGAGCCTATGTCGAACGTCCCCTGGCAACCCAAGCCGATGTCGACGCCGCCCTCTCCAACGCACGGGCCGCCGAGCGCGGCTGGCGCTCGACGCCGATCGTCGAGCGCGCGGCGATGGTCGAGAAGTTCGTCCAGTACTTCGAAGGCCACTCGGCGGCGATCGCCGAGGAGATTACGCGCCAGATGGGCCGGCCGATCCGCTACACGCCCGGCGAGATAAGGGGCCTCGCCGAGCGCGCGCGCTACATGGCCTCGGTGGCGGTCGACTCCCTCGCCGACATCGCGATCGAGCCCAAGGAGAACTTCACCCGGTTCATCCGCAAGGAGCCGGTCGGCATCGTCTTCGTGATCGCGCCGTGGAACTATCCTTACCTGACCGCGGTCAACGCGATCATCCCGGCGCTGGTCGCGGGCAACGCCGTGATCCTGAAGCACTCGCACCAGACGCCGCTCTGCGCCGAGCGCTTCGCCGCCGGCCTGAAGGCCGCGGGCTTGCCCGACGGCGTCTTCCAGTACCTGCACATGGATCACAGGCTGACCGAGAGGCTGGTGGCCTCTCCGGAAGTCGACTTCGTCGCCTTCACCGGCTCTGTCGCCGGCGGCCAGGCGGTCAGCCGTGCAGCATCCGGGCGCTTCATCGGGCTCGGCCTCGAGCTCGGCGGCAAGGACCCTGCCTATGTGCGCGCCGACGCCAATTTCGACCACGCGGTCGAGAACCTGGTCGACGGCGCCTTTTTCAACTCGGGCCAGAGCTGCTGCGGCATCGAGCGGATCTACGTGCACGAGGATCTCTACGACCGCTTCGTCGATGCCTATGTCGACCTCACGCGGAAATACGTGCTCGACGATCCGATGAAGCCGGATACGACGCTGGGTCCGATGGTGCGCGGCCAGGCCGCCGACTTCGTCCGCGGCCAGATCGCCGAGGCTGTCGCCCGCGGCGCCAAGGCGCATATAGACGCGAAGGCGTTCCCCAAGGCGCATGCTGGCTCCGCCTACTGCGCGCCGCAGGTGATGACCGGCGTCGATCACTCGATGCGGATCATGTCCGAGGAAAGCTTCGGGCCGGTGATCGGCATCATGAAGGTGAAGTCCGACGACGACGCCGTCCGCCTGATGAACGACAGCCAGTACGGCCTCACCGCCGCGATCTGGACGATGGACGAGGATGCCGCGATCCGCGTCGGCGACGCGATCGAGACCGGCACCTGGTTCATGAACCGCTGCGACTACCTCGATCCGGCGCTGGCCTGGACCGGCGTCAAGGACTCGGGCCGCGGCTGCACGCTTTCACGTCTCGGCTTCGACGCGTTCACGCGACCGAAGTCCTTCCATCTTCGTACCAAGATCTGAGAGTCCCCATGGCGCTGACCGTCGATTTCATGCGTGGCAATTGGTCCTTCCCCACATCCGTCCGCTTCGGTGTCGGGCGTATCGCCGAGCTGGCCGATGCCTGCAAGGCCTCCGGCATCAAGCGGCCGCTGCTGGTGACCGATCCCGGCCTCGCCAAGCTCGCGATGGTCAAGGACGCGGTCGCCGCCAACGAGAAGGCCGGCGTGCCGACGGCGGTGTTCTCGGACATCAAGCCGAACCCGGTCGCAAGCAACGTCGAGGCTGGCCTCAAGGCCTATCGCGCCGGCAACCATGACGGCGTGATCGCCTGGGGCGGGGGCAGCGCGCTCGATGCCGGCAAGGTCATCGCCTTCATGACCGGCCAGACGCGGCCGATGTGGGACTTCGAGGACATCGGCGACTGGTGGACGCGGGCCAACCCCGACGGCATCGCCAAGGTGATCGCGGTGCCGACCACCGCCGGCACCGGCTCCGAGGTCGGCCGCGCCGGCGTGATCGCCGACGAGACGACGCATACGAAGAAGGTCATCTTCCATCCGAAGATGCTGCCGGTGATCGTGATCTGCGATCCGGCGCTGACGGTGGGGCTGCCGGCGCACATCACCTCGGCGACCGGCATGGACGCGCTCGCCCATTGCCTCGAGGCCTTCTGCGCGCCCTTCCATCACCCTTACGCCGACGGCATCGCCGTCGAGGGCATGCGGCTGGTCAAGGAATGGCTGCCGGTCGCTGTGGCCGAGCCCGGCAATCTCGTGGCCCGCGGCCAGATGATGGCGGCCGCCAGCATGGGCGCGATCTCGTTCCAGAAGGGCCTGGGCGCGATCCACTCCCTAAGCCATCCCGTCGGCGCGCTCTACGACACCCATCACGGCCTGACCAACGCCGTGTTCATGCCCTATGTGCTGGCCTTCAACCGCTCGGCGATCTCCGAGAAGATGGCCTATCTCTCGCGCGTTCTGGATCTCAGGAAGCAGGGTGTCGACGGCGTGATCGAATGGACGCTGGATCTGCGCAAGCAGTTCGGCATGCCGCACGACCTCAAGGGTCTCAAGGTGGGACCCGAGCGCTTCCAGCAGATGGCGGAGATGGCCGCGGTCGACCCGACCGCCGGCGGCAACCCGGTCAAGGTCGACCCGCCGATCCTGAAGAAGCTCTACGAGAACGCGCTCGAAGGACGCGTCCAGTAGCCGTTTCGAGACGGAACGATTGCGCGAGACGGGAGCGTCCGGGACCGACATAGAGGGGCAAACGAAGGAGGATCACATGATGCGCATCCAGCTTCGCCGCCTTGCCCTCGCAGCCGCTCTCGCCGCGTCCGTCAGCGCCTCGGCACTCGCCCAGACGACGGTGAAGGTCGCCGCCGACGGCGACCTCAAGATCCTGGATCCGATCTGGACGACGCAGTTCCTGACGGTCGGCCACGGCTACATGATCTACGACGTACCCTACGCCTATGACGAGGCGGGGCTGGCGAAGCCGCAGATGATCGGCGAGGACTCGGTGAGTGCGGATGGCCTCACCTGGACCTTCAAGCTGCGCCCCGGCCTCAAGTTCCAGGACGGGACGCCGGTCACGGCCAAGGACGTTGCCGCCTCGATCCAGCGCTGGGGTGCGCGTGCCACCGCCGGCCGGCTGATCATGAGCATCGCCGCAGGATTCGACGTCGTCGACGATCGCACCTTCGTCATCCGCTTCAAGGAGAAGATCGGGCCGTTCAGAGAGATGGTCTCGAACCCGATCAATCCGCTTTTCGTGATGCGCGAGGCCGATGCCAAGACCGACCCGAACACGCAGGTGACGAACACGGTCGGCTCGGGCCCCTTCATCTTCGCGCGCGAGGAGTGGGTGCCGGGCGCCAAGGTCGTCTACAAGAAGAATCCGGACTACGTGCCGCGTTCCGACGCGCCGAGCAGCATGGCAGGTGCCAAGATCGCGAAGGTCGACCGCTACGAGTGGATGTACCTGCCCGACCCGAATACGGCATCGCAGGCGCTGATCCGAAGCGAGATCGACATCTTCGAGAACCCGCCGGCCGATCTCGTGCCGGTGATGCAGAAGGCCGGCGGCATCGACATCAAGGTCTTGAGCAAGACCGGCAACCAGATGCTGATGCGCCCGAACCACGCGATCCCGCCCTTCAACAATGTGAAGGCCAGGCAGGCGCTGCTCTATGCCGTCGACCAGGAGGCCTATCTGGCCGCCGCGATCGGCAACCCCGGCTTCGGCCAGGTCTGCTGGTCGGTGTTCATGTGCAACACGCCGCTCGAATCCATGGCCGGCGTGAAGGACTGGGCGAACACCAAGGACCCGAACCGGAAGGCCAAGGCCAGGGCGCTGCTGGCCGAGAGCGGCTACAAGGGCGAGCCGATCGTCGTCTTCAAGGTGACCGACAGCCCGATCCTCTCGGCCATGGGCGAGGTCACGGCACAGCTGCTGACCGAGGTCGGCTTCAAGGTCGACCTGCACAGCGTCGACACCTCGACCTTCGGCACGCGGCGCGTGACCAAGGAGCCGCCGTCGCAGAACCGCGCCGGCTGGCACATCGCGACCAGCTGGGCGGCCGGGCCTGTTTCAGGCGATCCGGTCTCCAACAACTACACGCCGACGCCGTGCACGGGCACCGGCTTCTTCGGCTGGCCCTGCGACGACAACCTGGAAAAGATCCGCCGCAAGTTCCTGGGCGCCTCCACGGTCGAGGAAAGAAAGGCGCTGGTCGCTGAATTCCAGGCGCCGATGTACGAGCACGTCCCCTACATCCCGCTCGGCCAGTTCCGGACGCCGTCGGCGTTCCGGAACACGATCTCCGGCGTGCTGCCGGGACCGCGCCTCGTGCTCTGGAATATCGAGAAGAAGTCTTAGGTCGGGCACACCGGAGGACGGCCCAGGCGCTGGCGGGCGTCGCCCAGCGCCTTCTCGACCGCGAGCGCGCACCCGAGCAGGTGCTCCTCGCGGCGGCGGCCGGATACCAGCTGCAGGCCGATAGGCAGGCGATCCGGATCGAAGGCGACCGGCATCGAGATCGCCGCCATGTCCCAGACGTTGAAGCAGGAGACGTTGCGGCCGATCCGGAGCGTGGTCAGCCGGAACGACTCACGGTCCTGGACCTGGTCCATGCGGGGCGCGGTGACCGCGGTCGTCGGCGTCGCCAGCACGTCGATCCCCTCGAGCCGCGCATGGGCCCGCGCCGACATCGCCGGACGCGCGCGCATGCGTGAGAGATACTCCGCAGCCGAGACGTCGCCGTAGTTCTTCAATCGCGCCCAGACGTTGGGGTCCAGCTCCGGCACCCATTCGCTGAACTCGGTCGAGACGATGGCGAAGCCCTCGGGCACCCCGACGCTGCCGTTCGCCATGTAGGAGACCGCCTCGTCGATCTCGGGCAGCGGCACCTTCACCAGGATCGCGCCCTTGCCTTCCAGCTCCTTCAGCACCGCTTCGATCCCTTCGGCGATGCCGGGGCCGCAATCGGTGAAGAAATGCCGGTCGGGCACGCCGATGCGGAGCCCCGCGATCGGGCGCGCGTCGATCTGCTTGTGGAACTCGGGCCAGTCGAGCCTCGCCGGGTCGATCGCGGCGAAGCCGAAGGCGACGTCGGCGACCGAGAGCGCCAGCACGCCGGGGCAATCAAGCGTCGGGCTCAAGGGCGGGGCGCCGGCGCCGTTCCAGCGGCCGATCGACGGCTTGATGCCGACCACGCCGGCGAGCGAGGCCGGCATGCGGATCGAGCCGCCGGCGTCGCTTCCGACCGTGACCACGGCCGAGCCTTCCCAGAGGCTGCCGCCGGCACCCGACGACGAGCCGCCGGTCCCTCGATGATGCACGGCGTCCCACGGATTCCACGGCGCGCCCCAATGCGCGTTGCCGCCGATGCCGCCGAAGGCGAAGGGCACGGTGTGGGTCTTGCCCGGGAACACAGCGAGCTGGCGGCGGAGCGTGGTGACGATCGGGCCTTCTTCCTCGTACTTCGCCGGAAGGCGGCGCGCCGTGCCGGCATATGTCGGCGTGCCCTTGATGCCGTAGACGTCCTTGATCGAGATCGGCAGGCCCTGCATCGG
>CAZDGR010000232.1:0-7148 GCA_964504845.1 uncultured Rhizobium sp.
GGTCGCCGAATGCCTTCGCCGCGGCCGGCAGGCGCTGGTGCTGCTGCCGGAGATCGCGCTGTCTGCGGAGTGGCTCGGCCGCTTCGAGCAGCGCTTCGGCGTCAGGCCGGCAGTCTGGCACTCGGACCTGACTCAGCTCGAGCGCCGCACCACCTGGCGCGCCGTCGCCGAAGGCAAGGCGCCGGTGCTGGTCGGCGCGCGCTCGGCGCTGTTCCTGCCGTACCCCGATCTCGGCCTGATCGTGGTCGACGAGGAGCACGATCCGGCCTTCAAGCAGGAGGACGGCGTCCACTACCACGCCCGCGACATGGCGGTGGTCCGTGCCCAGCTCGGCTGCATCCCGATCGTGCTCTCCTCGGCGACACCGTCGCTCGAGAGCCATGTGAACGTGACGACCGAGCGCTATCGCCGCCTGCATCTGCCGGACCGCCACGCCGGCGCGCAGCTCCCCGACATCCGCACGATCGATCTCCGCCGCGACAAGCCGGCCCCGCAGCGCTTCCTGAGCCCGCCGCTGGTCCAGGCGCTGACCGAGACGCTGGCGGCCGGCGAGCAGTCGCTGCTGTTCCTCAATCGCCGGGGCTATGCGCCGCTGACGCTCTGCCGCGCCTGCGGCCATCGCCTCAACTGCCCCAACTGCTCGACCTGGCTGGTCGAGCATCGGCTTGCCGGACGGCTGCAGTGCCATCACTGCGGCTACTCGGCGCGCCGGCCGAACGCCTGTCCGTCCTGCCAGGCGGACAACGCCTTCGCCGCCTGCGGTCCGGGTGTCGAGCGCCTGGCCGAGGAGCTGATGGCAGTTCTGCCGGATGCGCGCTTCACCGTGATGGCGAGCGACACGATCGGCGGCCCGGCCCAGGCTGCGGAGCTGATCCGCTCGATCCGCGACGGCGAGGTCGACGTCGTGATCGGCACGCAGATGGTGGCCAAGGGCCACAACTTTCCGAACCTCACGCTGGTCGGCGTGGTCGACGCCGATCTCGGCCTCGAAGGCGGCGACCTTCGTGCCGCCGAACGAACCTATCAGCTCCTCCATCAGGTCGCCGGCCGCGCGGGCCGACATGAACGTCCGGGCCGCGTGCTGCTGCAGACCTGGCAGCCGGACAACCGCGTGATGCAGGCGCTCGCCTCGGGCGACCGCGACACCTTCCTTGCCGTCGAGGCCTCCGAGCGCGAGGCGGCATCGATGCCGCCCTACGGTCGCCTGGTCGGTCTGATCGTCTCCAGCCACGATCCGCAGGCGGCCGACGCCGTGGCGCGCGCCCTGGCGAAGTCGGCACCGCGGGGAGGCGGGATCCAGGTGCTGGGCCCGGCGCCGGCGCCGCTGGCGCTGCTGCGCGGCAGGCATCGCCGACGGCTGCTGCTCAAGGCGGATCGTTCGATCCGCGTGCAGCCGATCGTCGCCGGCTGGCTCGCGAATGTGAAGGTACCGGGAACCGTCCGCGTCCAGGTCGACGTCGACCCGTACAGCTTTCTCTAAGCGTCCTGCCTCACGTCGGCGACGGTGCCGCCGGAAAGGCGCAGCAGCTCGCCGGGACTCAAGCGGAAGACGGCATTCGGCGTGCCGGCCGCCGCCCAGATCGGGTCGAGTGCCAGGAGGTCGCGATCGATCAGCACGATCGGGGCTTCTGAATGGCCGAAGGGTGCGACGCCGCCGATCGCATAACCGGTGCGCTCGCGCACGTAGTCGGCATCGGCGCGGCCGATCTTCTGGCCGATCTCGGCTTTCACCTTATTCTCGTCGACCCGGTTGACGCCGGACGCCACCACCAGCACCGGCCGGCCGCTCGCCGACTTGAACACAAGCGACTTCGCGATCTGCGCCAGCGTGCAGCCGATCGCCGCCGCGGCCTCGGCCGAGCTTCGGGTCGAGTCCGGGAACTCGACGACCCGTCCACCCATGCCCTGGGCGGCCAGCAGGTCCTCGACACGTTGGGCGGCGGGTTTCAGCGCCATGATCGGCCTCGGCGGTGTAGAGTCGCGCCTTCATCGCATGGGTCGGTGACAAGGTGAAACTCAATCTCGGCTGCGGCAGCGCCAGGCTCGACGGCTGGGTCAACGTCGACCGTGCGGCCGTGCTGAAGCCGGACCAGGTCTGCGACCTGGAACGCTTCCCGTGGCCGTGGGCGGATTCCTCGGCGGACGAGATCCTGCTGAAGCATGTGCTCGAACATCTCGGGCAGCAGACCGACGTCTTCCTTGGCGTGATCGGCGAGCTCTGGCGCGTGTGCCGCGATCAGGCGCTGGTCACCATCGAAGTGCCGCATCCGCGCCACGACAGCTTTCTTTCCGATCCGACCCACGTGCGCCCGATCCTGCCGTCGATGCTGGCGCTGTTCGATCAGTCGCTGAACCGCATGTGGGCCGGCCAGGGTGTTCCCAATACGCCGCTCGGGCTCATTCATGGTGTCGACTTCCGTATCGACGACGTCGTCTACAACCTGGCCGAACCCTGGCGCAGCCGCCTCGCGTCCGGAGAGCTCGGCCAGGCCGAGGGCGAGGAAGCGGTGAACCGCTACAACAATGTCGTCGAGTCCATGATCATCCGCTGGCGCGCCGTGAAGACAGGAACGAGATGACCGGAAACGCCGGCACGAAGGAACTCGCCGATGCGGTCCGATCCGGCGACCGCCGGGCGCTCGCCCGCGCGCTGACGCTGGTCGAGTCGACGCGCCCCGATCATCGCACCCAGGCGGATGCGCTCCTGAACCTGCTGCTGCCGGCGACGGGCAAGGCGGCGCGCGTCGGCATCTCCGGCGCGCCCGGCGTCGGCAAGTCGAGCTTCATCGAGGCGTTGGGACTCATGCTCGCCGATGCGGGCACGAAGGTCGCGGTGCTCGCCGTCGATCCTTCGTCCGAAGTCTCTGGCGGCTCGATCCTCGGCGACAAGACGCGGATGGAGAAGCTGTCGCGCCATCCGAACGCCTTCATCCGCCCGACGCCGTCCGCCGGCGCGCTCGGCGGCGTCGCCAGGCGAAGCCGCGAGACGATGCTGGTGATGGAGGCGGCGGGCTACGCGGTGGCGCTGGTCGAGACGGTCGGCGTCGGCCAGTCGGAAACAGCTGTCGCCGAGATGACCGACAGCTTCCTTCTGCTGCTGGCGCCGGCCGGCGGCGACGAGCTGCAGGGGATCAAGAAAGGCATCGTCGAGCTCGCCGACCTGCTGGCCGTGACCAAGGCCGACGGGGACCTGGTGGCCGTCGCCGAGCGGGCGCGGGCGGACTACACGGCGGCGCTGGCGATCCTGGCGACGGGGTCGGGCTGGCATCCCCCGGTGCTCTCGTGCTCGTCGGCGACCGGGCAGGGCATCCCCGAGGTCTGGCAGGCGGTTCTCCGCCACCGCGAGGCCTTGGGAGCGGAGGGACTGGCAGCGAAGCGATCGGCCCAGGCCCGGCGCTGGATGTGGCGGGAGGTCGAGGAGGGGCTGGTGGCGGCCCTCAAGGCGGACCCGGAGGTCGCCGCCCGCCTGGGCGCCCTGGAAACGGCCGTCGGAGCCGGCCGCTTGACCCCGGCGGAGGCGGCGCAGGAGCTGCTGAAGGCCTTCCGGCCTGGAACTTGACGGCCCCAGGAGGGAGGGGTACAACCCGCGCCTCGACGCCGGGCATGTCCCGGCGTTTCACCTTTATTTGCTTCGGATCCGTGCCATGTCGAGACGCTGCGATGTCACCGGTAAGGGCGTTCTGGTTGGCAACAATGTCAGCCACGCCAACAACAAGACCAAGCGCCGCTACCTGCCGAACCTGCAGGAAGTGACCCTCCTGTCCGACATCCTGGGACAGCCGGTGCGCCTCACGGTCAGCGCGGCCGGGCTCCGCACGATCGAGCACAACGGCGGTCTCGACGCCTATCTGCTGACGACCCGGACGGCCAAGCTGCCCGAGGACGCGCAGAAGCTGAAGCGCCGGATCAAGAAGGCCCAGGCCGCCAAGGCTGCCTGAAGATCCGGGTCGACGTGTCGTTTGCGGGCGCCTTCGGGCGCCCGTTCCGTTTCTACGGCTTGTGAGTCGAGTACTTCTCGATCGCCATCGCGAGGCTCTGGTCGATCTGGGCGCCGAGCGGCCCGCCGTCGCCTTTGATGCCGTTCTTGACCACCACCGTCATCACGTCGACATGCGCCTTGATCAGCGCGAGCTGGCGCTCGTTGGGGCTGGTCAGCCCGTCGGTGAACTTGAACAGAGAGCCCGCGAACTTGGTCAGCAGCGGATAGCCGAAGGTCGCTCCTTCGCCGCGGATCTCGTGGACGATCAGGTTGATGCCGGTGATCGCCTCGGCCTGCTGCGCGGGATCGGAGACTGCCTGGTTGGCGAGCCCCACCAGCTTCTCGAGATCCGCCTTCACGCGCTCCGGATAGGCCGCGCCGACTTCCGCGATCCGGTCCTCGGCCTTCTTCAGCAGCGCTTCGTCGACCTTGCCGGGCACGCCCGGCCGTCCGCCCAGGCGCTCCAGCATGGTGTTGCGCGGGCGGATCATCACAGGCTTGTCGGACATAACCCCCACACCCCCATCAGGTCGGCGACTGTTTGCGCCGATCGGGGAAGTTTATAGGAATGCTCTTCCGCCGTCTGTCCGGTCCGAAATAGGTCGGGCAGGAGACGAACGGCCGGGGGTTTTCAATCACGGAGAGCAGCCGGCGCACCAGGTTGTGCACCGAGACCGGCTTCGCCAGCACCTCGTTGGCGCCGGCATCGCGGGCGGCCATCACGCGCGCATGATCGGAGTAGGCGGTCAGCATGATGAACGGCATGAAGCGGATGCCGTCGGACTGGTGGTTGCGGATCCACTTCAGGAAATCGATTCCCGAGATCGGCTCCATCCGCCAGTCGGAGATCACGATGTCGACCGCCGGCACGCCCGTGCTCTGGGACGGCGCCACCGAATCCAGCAGGTCCATCGACTTCTTGGCATCCGTGTGGATCGTGATCTTGCCGACGCCGAGCTCCTTCAGGATCGAGCCTAGGAGGTCGGCCATCGGCTTCGCGTCGTCGACCAGCAGGATCGAGAGAGCCTTGAAGTTGTAGGTGTTCGCCATCGCGCTCGTCCGTCCCGGTCCGCCGCGTCAGGCCTGGAGGATCTGGGCGGCGCGAAAGAGAGCCCAGCCGCCGAAGGAGAGGATCGCGATCGCCGCGACACGATTGATCCAGACGAGGGTCCGGTCGGACAGCGCATGACGGATCGCGCTGACCGTGCCCGACAGGCCGAGCCACCAGGCGGCGGATCCCAAGAACACGCCGGCCACCAGCACCGCAGCCGCCTCGAGCCCGGTCACGCCGGTGCCGAGCGCGGCGAAGACCGCGATGAAGGACAGCACAGTCATCGGATTGGCAATGGTCATGCCGAAGGTCGAGATGAAGGCTCCGAGGAGGCCGACGCCGCTGCCGCGGACGTCATCGGCTGGGGGCGGAGAGAAGAGCGCGCGCCATCCTAGCAGCAGGAGAATGGCGCCGCCGACAAGACTAAGCACACCTTCCCAACGGTGGAGGAAGCTCATGACCGAGGCGACGCCGAAGGCCGCGATCGCGCCGAAGACGGTGTCCGCCGCTGCCGCGCCCAGGCCGGAGGCGAGGCCGGAACCGAAGCCGTCGAAGAGGGTCCGGCGGATGCAAAGGACGTTGATCGGACCCACCGGCGCCGCGATCGCGAAGCCACTCAAAGCGCCTTGGATGAGAAGCTCGACCGGCAACCAAAAGCCTCCGGTTCGTCCGGGCCGAGCAATATCAGATGGTTCGTGCGGACGCCAGGATTACCAATCTGTTAGCTCGGTGTTTGGGCAGGCGGGGCGTGCGATTTTGGCGCGGCCGCGTTCTGTTGCGCACCCCCCGACCATATGCTAGACACCGGCCGCCGCGACGCCCTTGAGGCAGCGCGGCGGCGCGGGGGTTTTCTCGGATTTCTCGGGCCCCTCTGGGCCTCGTTCCACGAAGCGGAAGCGGAGACGCAAACCGGTGGCCACGCAGACCACGGGCTTGATCGCTGAGCGTTATGCGTCGGCCCTTTATGAACTGGCCGACGAGTCCAAGGCGCTCGATCAGGTCGCGGCCGACTTGAAGGCGATCCGGGCCATGATGGCCTCGTCCGCCGACCTCATGCGCCTGATCCGGAGCCCGGTCCTCGGCCGCTCCGAGCAGGCGAAGGCGGTCAGCGCTCTTGCCGACAAGGCGGGCTTCAGCGGCCTGACCGGTCGCTTCCTGGGTACCCTGGCGAGCAATCGCCGGCTCTTTGCTCTGGCGTCGGTGATCGATGCGTTCCTGGCCGAGCTCGCGCGCCGCCGCGGCGAGGCCACTGCGGACGTCACCTCCGCCGTCGCTCTCACCCCTGCCCAGACGCAGGCGCTCGAAGAGGCGCTCAAGTCGGTGGTCGGCTCGAAGGTGTCTGTCGACCTCAAGGTCGATCAGTCGCTGATCGGCGGCCTCGTCGTCCGGGTGGGTTCTCGCATGATCGATACTTCGCTCGCGACCAAGCTCCGTCGCCTGCGTCTTGCCATGAAAGGGGTTGGCTGATGGAACTCCGTGCAGCCGAGATTTCGTCGATCCTCAAGCAGCAGATCGCCAACTTCGGCACCGAAGCCGAAGTCGCCGAGGTCGGCACCGTGCTCTCGGTCGGTGACGGCATCGCGCGCGTCCACGGCCTCGACAAGGTCCAGGCCGGCGAGATGGTGGAATTCCCCGGCGGCATCCGCGGCATGGCGCTCAACCTCGAGAGCGACAACGTCGGCGTCGTGATCTTCGGCGAGGACCGCGACATCAAGGAAGGCGACGTCGTCAAGCGCACGGCCACCATCGTCGACTGTCCGGTCGGCAAGGGCCTGCTCGGCCGCGTCGTCGACGCGCTCGGCAACCCGATCGACGGCAAGGGCCCGCTGACCAACGTCACGCGCACCCGCGTCGAGGTGAAGGCGCCGGGCATCATTCCGCGCAAGTCGGTGCACGAGCCGATGCAGACCGGCCTCAAGGCGATCGACAGCCTGGTTCCGGTCGGCCGCGGCCAGCGCGAGCTGATCATCGGCGACCGCCAGACCGGCAAGACCGCAGTGGCGCTCGATACCATCATCAATCAGAAGGGCAAGGACCTGATCTGCATTTATGTGGCGATCGGCCAGAAAGCCTCTTCGATCAAGAACGTGGTGCGCAAGCTCGAAGAGCACGGCGCGA
>CAZDGR010000233.1:0-7075 GCA_964504845.1 uncultured Rhizobium sp.
GGGCGGCCGCTGACGCCGGGCGGCACCGCATCCGCGGCGAGCCTCGCCATGTCGTCGACGCGAAGGGCCAGGTCGGAGACGAAGCCGATGAAGCGCCAGAGCTCGGCATGCGTGCGGAAGAAGCGCGCGCAGGCATCCGACATCGGATCGGGCGGCAGCGGCCCGGTCGTGGCGTGCCCAGCCGTAGCGTGCGGGGAACGGCCGCTCTCCATCTTCTAGGCCTCCAGCACGGCTTCGCCGTCCATCGCGAGGTTTCCGGAATCGTTGGCGACCCAGAGCGCGACCTTCGCTCCGTCCGGCTTCCCCCCGACGATTATCTTCCGGTCGGCGAAGACCGGCGACAGCGCCCGGAACGAGAAACGCGCGACCCTGGCGTCGGGCTTCTGCCGGCGGACGAGATCGAGCATCAGCGTCGCCTGCAGCGGCCCGTGCACGACGAGGCCCGGATAGCCCTCGACCCGGGTCACGTAGGGATGATCGTAGTGAATGCGATGGCCGTTGAAGGTCAGCGCCGAGTAGCGGAACAGCAGCACCGGATCCGGGACGAGTCCGCGCGACCAGGAGCCGTCCGCGGGCGCCGGCTTCGGCTGCGGCGCGGGATCGCCGGGATTCGGCGCGTTCCGATAGACGATGTCGTGCTCCTCGTCGACGGCGAGCGTGTCGTTCGCGCGGATCAGATGCTTCACCGTGACGAAGACCAGCGTGCCGGTGCGGCCTTCCTTGACCTCGACCTTCAGGATCTCGGAGTCGCGCCGGATTGCGGCTCCCAAGGGAATCGGCTTCAGGAAGGAGAACCGGCTTCCGGCCCACATGCGGCGCGGCAGCGGCACCGGCGGCAGGAAGCCGCCGCGTTTCGGGTGGCCGTCGGGGCCGAGCTCGGAGGCCGGCTTCGCTTCGAGGAAATAGAGCCAATGCCACAGCGGCGGCAGCGCATCGCCGGGCTTGGGCGCAGGATCGGCGCGATCGAGCGTGGCGGAGAGCGACGAGACCGGCGGCAGCGACGCTAAGTCGTCGACGCTCATGCGCCGGCCGACCCAAGCCTTCAATCCGTCGAGATCCATCCCGCCTGCGTCCCCCATCGCTTCCGACCATAGCGGCGGGCGACGGCCGGCGGAAGGCTTCAGCCCCAGACTTCGGGGCCGAAGGGAAGGATTTCGCTTCCCGCGAATCGGAGGCCCGGCTCGCGGTCCTTCGCCAGCAGAAGCGGCCCGTCGAGATCGGCCCAGCGCGCGCTCTGCGCGATCAGCACCGCCGGTGCCATCGCGAGCGAGGTCGAGAGCATGCAGCCGATCATCACCTCGAACCCCGCGGCGCGGGCAGCGTCGGTCAAGGCCAGCGCCTCGGTCAGGCCGCCGGTCTTGTCGAGCTTGACGTTGATCGCCTCGTAACGGCCCTTGAGCTCGGCCAGGTGATGGCGGTCATGCGCGCTTTCGTCGGCGCAGACGATCACCGGATGCGGCACGGAAGCCAGCGCCGCGTCGTTCGACGACGGCAAGGGCTGCTCGATCATCTCGACGCCGAGGCGCGCGAACTCAGGCGAGAAGCGCGTGAAGTGGTCGATGGTCCAGGCCTCGTTCGGATCGACGATCAGCCGCGACTTCGGCGCGCCTTCGCGCACCGCGCGGATCCGCGCGTCGTCGCCGTCGCCGCCGAGCTTGATCTTGAGCAGCGGCCGGTCCGCCGCTGCCGCGGCATCAGCCTTCATCTTCTCTGGATTGTCGAAGCTGATCGTGAAGGCGGTGACGACCGGCTTCGGCGCCGGCCTTCCGGCCAGATCCCAGACCCGCTTGCCGGTCTTCTTCGCTTCCAGGTCCCAGAGCGCGCAGTCGACGCCGTTGCGGGCCGCTCCCGGCTTCATCTTCGCCTGGATCCCGGCGCGGTCGATGCCCTTCGCGATGTCGTCTGAGACGCTCATGATCGTTTCGACCACGCCGTCCATCGACTCGCCGTAGCGCTTGTAGGGCACGCACTCGGCGCGGCCGACGAGATCGCCGTCGGTGATCTCGACCAGCACCACCGGCTGCTGCGTGCGGGTCTCGCGGCTGATCTTGAAGGCCCCCCGGATCGGGAAGACCTCCTGCCGCGCCGCGAGCTTGCGCGCCATCAGCGCAGGACGTCGACGATCGCGTCGACGCCGGTCCGCATCGGATCGACCGTCGGCAGGCCGAGCTTGTCCTCGGTCTTCTTCAGCAGCTTCACCGCATCCTTCTCGGAGAGGCGCTGGGTGTTGATCGAGATGCCGACGCACTTGGCCTTCGCATTGGTCAGCTTCGCCGCCTCGACGTTGCGGGCGATGCAGTCTTCCAGGCTCGGGTGCTTGTAGGTCGGAAGCCCGCGCATGTGGGCGCGGCCGTGCTCGTGGCAGACCACCAGCGCATCCGGCTGCGAGCCGTGGATCAGGCCCAAGGTCACGCCCGCGTAGGAGGCGTGGAACAGCGATCCCTGGCCTTCGATCAGGTCCCAGTGATCCTTCTTGTTCGCCGGCGCCAGCCACTCGACCGCGCCGGAGACGAAGTCGGAGACGACCGCGTCGATCGAGACGCCGCGGCCGGCGATGAAGATGCCGGTCTGGCCGGTGGCGCGGAAGTCGGCGTCCATCTTGCGGCGGCGCATCTCCTTCTCGAGCGCCAGCGAGGTGAACATCTTGCCGACCGAGCAGTCGGTTCCGACAGTCAGGAGGCGCTTGCCCGGGCGCTTCAGGCCGTTGCCGACGTCGAACTCGCGGTCGGGGCGGCGCACGTCGAACAGCGAACGGCCGTTGGCCTTGGCGGCAGCGGCGAGCTTCGGCAGGTCGTGCAGGCTGTTGTGCAGCCCGCTCGCCACGTCCATGCCGAGCTCGACGGCCTTGACCAGATGCTTCTCCCAGGCCGGCGGGATCACGCCGCCGCGATTGGCGACGCCGACCAGGACGGTCTTCACGCCCGCCTTGGCCGCCTGGGCGATGTTCATGTCGGGGATGCCGAGATCGGCCTTGCAGCCGGGCAGGCGGAACTGGCCCTTGCACCAGTCGGGGCGCCAGACGTTGACGCCATTGGCGGTCTTGGCGGCGAGCTGGTCGGCGGCGTCGCCGAGGAACAGAAGGTACGGATGCCTGATCTTCACTGGATATCCCCCGAGGCTGGAACGGCGCGCGATACTAGCCAAATTTCTCGGATTGGAAAGACGTTCGCGCGTGGACAGGATGCCGCGCCCGGCGGCATGATCCGCCGCCCATGAGCCTGGTTACAGACATCCTCCATTTCTGGTTCGGCCAGCCCGGATCGGCGCTCCGCGGAACCTTCCGCGAAGCCTGGTTCAAGAAGGACCCGGCCTTCGACGACGAGATCCGCCGCCACTTCCTCGGCAGCACCGAAGCCGCCGCCCGCGGCGAGCACGATCGCTGGCAGGCAGATCCCGAAGGCGCGCTGGCGCTGACGATCCTGCTCGACCAGTTTCCGCGCAATCTCTACCGCGGATCGCCCAAGGCCTTCGCCGCCGACCCCAAGGCGCGCGAGGTCGCCGACGCTGCGGTCGCCCGCGGCTTCGACCGCGGCTTTCCTTCCTGCGAGCGCCTCTTCTTCTATCTGCCGTTCGAGCACAGCGAGACCCTCGCCGACCAGGAACGCTCGGTGCAGCTGTTCCAGAAGCTCGCCGAGGACGATCCGGCCAGGGCCGAAGTGATCCCCTACGCGCTCCGCCACCAGGAGATCATCCAGCGCTTCGGCCGCTTCCCTCACCGCAACGAGGCGCTCGGCCGCGAGAGCACCGCGGAGGAGATCGCCTTCCTGAAGGAGCCGATGTCGTCGTTTTAGCGCGATTTGCCGGGCTCCTGGCGAAGGAGTAACCTCCCCGGCCGTCAGGGTACCCCTTAATTCCCGCCCCTCTCCTCCCGGGAGCCTCCATGTTCACCACCCGCCCCGAGATCCTCGGCACCTTCGGCGTCGTCGCCTCCACGCACTGGCTCGCGAGTGCCACCGGCATGGCGATCCTCGAGAAGGACGGCAACGCCTTCGATGCCGCCTGCGCGACCGCCTTCGTGCTGCAGCTGGTCGAGCCGCACCTGAACGGTCCCGGCGGCGAGGTGCCGATCATCCTGCACGACGCCAAGAAGAAGGCGACGCGGGTGCTCTGCGGCCAGGGCACCGCACCGGCCAAGGCGACGATCGCGCATTACCGGAGCCTGGGCTTGGAGATCGTCCCGGGCACCGGCTTCCTCGCCGCGACCGTGCCGGGCTCGTTCGACGCCTGGATGCTGATGCTTCGCGACTACGGCACCAAGACCGTGCGCGACGTGCTCTCGCCGGTGATCGCGATGGCCGAGCGGGGCTATCCGCTGGTGCCGCGCATCCCGGCGGCGATCGAGGGCGTCGTCGACCTCTTCACCAAGGAATGGAAGAGCTCGGCCGCGGTCTATCTCCCGGGCGGCAACGTGCCGAAGCCCGGCACCCTGTTCCAGAACCGCGACATGGCCGCGACCTACGCGCGGATCATCAAGGAAGCCGAAGCCGCCGGCTCCGACCGCGTGAAGCAGATCGAGGCCGCGCGCGCCGCCTGGTACAAGGGCTTCGTCGCGGACGCGATCGACAAGTTCGTCAGGACCGAGTCGATGGACACCTCCGGCCGCCGCAACGCCGGCGTGCTGACCGGCGACGACATGGCGAAGTGGCAGGCCACATACGAAGAGCCGCTCACCTACCGGTATGGCCGCTACGATGTCATGAAGTGCGGCCCGTGGAGCCAGGGCCCGGCCCTCCTGCAGCAGCTGGCGATCCTGAAGCATCTCGGCATCGACGGCACCGATCCGACCGGCCCCGACTTCGTGCACAAGGTGGTCGAAGCGGCGAAGCTCGCCTTCGCCGACCGCGAGGCCTTCTACGGCGACCCGAACTTCGTGAAGGTGCCGATGGAGACGCTCCTCAGCGACACCTACAACGCCGAGCGCGCCAAGCTGGTCGGCGACCGCGCCTCGCTCGAGCTTCGTCCGGGCAAGGTCGCAGGCTTCGACAACCGCGTCGACTATGCTCTCGCCGCCTCGCAGATCCGCCCGAAGGACTTCGATGCGATCCTCGGCATCGGCGAGCCGACGATGGCGAAGGACAAGAAGCAGCCGCTGCACATGCGCGGTGCCGCTGCCGGCGACACCTGCCACGTCGACGTGATCGACCGTAACGGCAACATGGTTTCGGCGACGCCGTCGGGCGGCTGGCTCTCATCCTCGCCGGTGATCCCGGGCTTCGGCTTCCCGCTTTCGACCCGCGGCCAGATGTTCTGGCTCGACGATACCGCGCCGAACCGGCTCGAGCCGGGCAAGCGGCCGCGCACGACGCTCACCCCTTCCTTCGCGCATCGCGACGGCGAGGCCTATATGCCGTTCGGCACGCCCGGCGGCGACCAGCAGGACCAGTGGCAGCTCATGTTCTTCCTGCACCATGCCCACCACGGCATGAACCTGCAGCAGTCCATCGACTGCCCGGCCTTCCACACCGAACATTTCCCGAGCTCGTTCTACCCGCGCGGCGCCAAGCCGGGGAAGGTCGTCATGGAAGGACGCTTCCCGAAGGAGACGATCGAGGCGCTGAAGGCCCGCGGCCACGACGTCGAGGTCGGCCTCGACTGGAGCGAAGGACGGCTCTCGGCCGCGGCCAAGGACGGCGAGATCCTGAAGGCCGCCGCCAATCCGCGCGGCATGCAGGGCTACGCGATCGGCCGCTGATCCTCGTCGCAGAAACGGAAAGGGCCGCTCCGAGGAGCGGCCCTTTTTCTTTGGCCTGAGCCGGCCTAGCGGCGCCTGGCCTTCTTCTTCGCCTTCTTGGCGGCTTTCTTGGCTGCCTTCTTCGCCGGAGCTTTCTTCGCGGCTTTCTTGGCGACCTTCTTCGCCGCCTTGCGGGCGGCCGGCTTGGCCGAGGATGCGGCGCGGGGTGCGGCCACCGACTGAGCGGCGATCGCCTCGATCTCGACCAGGTATTGCGGGCCGGCCAGCGCCTGGATCACCGCCAGGGTCGAGGCCGGCTTGGCGTCGCCGAACACGCGCGTGCGCGCCGCACGGAAGCCCGCGAGGTCGCTCGGGTTGATGATGTAGGAGTTCACCTTCACCAGGTCCTTGAGGCCCATGCCGTTGGCCTCGAGGATCGCGATGATGTTGCGGCAGACCTGCTCGGTCTGCGCTTCGACGCCCTCCTTGAGCAGGCCGTCGGGACCGATGCCGACCTGCCCTGAGATGTAGAGGATGCGGGACCCCGGCGGGATCTCGACCGAGTGGCTGTAGGCGCCGATCGGCGGTGCGACGGTGGATGGATTGTTCGCGCGGTTCATTTTGGGCCTCCCCCTATTTCACGCGTTTGAAGACAAGATTGCGGCAACGGTTGCTGGACAGCACGAGCGCGGTGACTTTCCCTGCGCGGTTGCGCTCGAAGCGCGCGGTCGGCTTCGAGGTCCACTGCATGTGCGGTACGGCGTAGCGGAAGGTATCCGCCATCACCGCTTCCATCCTGGTCCACGGCTCCGGATTGGCGTGGCCGACCGCCAGCGTGATCCCGAGATCCTTGCCCTTGACCGATACGTCGTGCGTGCCGCCGGTCTCGGCGCAGGTATAGCGCCCGGCATATTCCTTGAGCTTGGCGGCGCCGGGCTTCTTCATCGGCGCCGGCTCCCAGGTCATCGGGAGCCCGCCGTCGAGCATGCCGGGGATCTTCTTCGGCTGGCCCGAGCCCTCGGGGATCGGCCCGATGTCGATCAGGAAGTGGCCGCCGGTCGTGGCGAAGCGGCCGTCGCCGGTCGGCTCCAGCTTCTCCTCGCCGCCGAGCGTGGCGCCGGAGAGCTGGCCGTCCTTGACCTTGAGGTCGAGCGAATAGCCGGTCGGCTTGTCGACATAGGTGCCGGCGAGGCGATCGATGCCTGAAGGCATCTTCGGCGCCGGCTTGGCACGGTCGCCGAGCACGATGCCGCCGATCTGGCGGGAGAGCTGGTAGGCCATCGTGTCCTCGCGGTTGGACAAGATGATCGTGCCGAGATCGATCTCGGGAAACCGCATGAAGTGGATCTTGAAGCCCGGCAGGCTGCCGCCATGGCCCAGCGTCTTGAAGCCGCGATAGGGCAC
>CAZDGR010000234.1:0-7074 GCA_964504845.1 uncultured Rhizobium sp.
CATCCAAAGCGCCTCGAACGTGGTCGTGCATCCATTGAAGGGAAACGGGTCGAGGCCGATGTCGATGCGATTCAGGATCTCGAGATGGCGCGCCCGCGGCAGGCGCTCGCCGTCGAACAGGATGCGGCTGGCGGCGACGCCGCGCTGCTCGAACGCGTCGAGGATACGCGCGCGTGCCGAGGGGTTGGCGAACCAGTTGACGTACTTGAGCAGCAGCTGCGACTTGGGAACCGCCGCGAGCACGCGGGCCCAGAGCTGGAACACGCGATCGTTCAGCTTCGCCGCGTTGTTGCACGAGCCGAAGGTGACGACGCCCGCCGATCGGGCCGGCAGCGGCCCGACCGCCGGCGCCTCCGCCGGCGGCTCGTGCAGGACAAGAAGCGGGATCCTGAGCAGCTTCTCGGTAAATCGCTCGCGCGTGTCGTCCGGATGGATGACGGGATCGGTCAGCCACCAGTCCATGGTCGCGAGCCCGGTGGTCGAGAGATCGCCATAGCTGATCTGGACCGGAGCCGGCTTGCGCGCACAGACCAGGAGCCGGTTGCCGGCAGTGTGGCCGGCCATGCAGAAAAGGACGTCGATCCGGTCCGCCCGTATCATCGCCGCGACCTCCTCGTCGCCGACGCCGACCGTCGAGCGATAGCCGTCCGAGGCCGCCTGGTAGCGTCGCGTGACCTCGTCCGGTCTGGCGACCTCGCCATAGCAGAACGCCTGGAACATGGCGCGGTCGCGTCGCTCGATCAGCCCGATCACGTTGTGCGCGATCGGGTTCGAACGGAAATCTGCGGAGAGGTAGCCGATCCTAAGCGGGCGCTCGGGATCGCGGTCGTTCGCGGCGGGCCGGGCCTGGGCGTAGAGCGGCCGGGCGTGAAGCCCCTCCCAGGCGCGGTACTCCTCGAACAAGGCGTCCGAGCCCAGGCCCGGGAGGTAGTTGAGCGCGAACAGCAGGTTCGAATGGGTCGCGAGATCGCCGGGCGCGACCTCCAACGCGCGGCGATAGGCTGCGACGATCGCCGCGATGTCGGTCAGCGCATTGCCGAGATTGTTCCAGAGGCCCGCATGCCTTGCATCGATCGCGAGGCCGCGGCGATAGAACCGCTGAGCGAGATCGAGATCGCCCTGCTCCTGAAGCAGCAAACCGAGATTGCCGTGCCCTTCGATCCGCCCGGGCGCGAGCGCCACGGTTCGGCGCGCCGCGCGGGAAGCGCCGAGACGATTGCCGGACTCGATCGCATGCACGGCGAGGGCGATCCAGCCGTCGGCATCCATCGGATCGATGGCCGAAAGGCGCGCCACCGCACCGAGCGCCCGATGACCGGCCGCCTGGCTCGGATCGAGCGAGACCGCGGAACGAAGCGAGGCGCGGGCACGCGGATCGCCGAGCGCGCCGCGGGCGAGACCGAGCGCCAGCCAGGCGGCGGGCTGCACGCGCTTCAGCGCGACGGCAGCCTCGAGGCTCTGGGCGGCCCCCTTGGCCTCGCCCAGCGCCAGCAGCGTCGCGCCCAGGCTCGCATGTGCCTCGGCAAGGCCGGGAACGCAGCGGATCGCATCGCGAAAACGCGCCGCGGCGGTCAACAGGTCACCGCACCGCTGCCGCTCGATGCCTTCGGCGAAGAACCGCTGCGCCTCGGAGGCGCGTGTCATCTCCGTTCCTCGCACCAGCGCCGCCACGCCTGGCGGAACGCGACCTCGATCGAGCGGGCATAGGCGGGACCGTCACAGAGCGGCGACGCGAGAATGCGCTCACGGAGGCCCTGACGGATCCGCTCGAGCCTGGGCAGATCCGCGGCGAGCCCGGCGGCGATGCGCACATAGTCGTCGGGGCTCGACGCCACCAGCTCAGGCAGGCCGAGATGCGTGAGGAAGCTGGTGCCCATCCGGCCGAGGAAGCGCCGGCCGGCCAGGGTGACGACCGGAATCCCCATCCACAGCGACTCGAAGGTCGTCGTGCATCCGTTGAAGGGGAACGGGTCGAGGGCGATGTCCATCCCCGCCGCCGTCCCCAGATGCGAGGCCCGGGTGGGATCGGCGCCGAGAAAGACCAGGCGCGACGGATCGGCGCCGCGCTCGGAGAAGCGCCGGGCGAGGCGCGCCCGCACGTCCTCGACGGTGTAGACGTCGCGATACTTGAGGACCAGCCGCGACTTCGGTACCTGCACCAGGATCCGCGCCCAGAGATCGACGACCTCGTCTCCGATCTTCGCCGGGTTGTTGAACGAGCCGAACGTCACCTGCCCGAGCACGGTCGCCGGCAGCGGCGATACCGGCGGCGCCACGTCGATCGGCCGATGCAGCACCATCATCGGAATGCGCATCAACGTCTCGGTGAAGCGCTCTTCGGTCGATCCCTCCGGGTGCACGATCGGATCGGTGAGCCAATAGTCCATGACGTCGAGGCCGGTGGTCGAGAAGTCGGCGTAGCTCACCATGACCGGCGCGGGCTTGCGGGCGGCGACCGTCATGCGATTGCGCGCGGTGTGGCCCGCCATCACCACCAGGATGTCGATGCCGTCGGCGCGGATGCGCTCGGCCAGGTCGGCGTCGGCGAGCGTCTGGATCTCGACGAAACGATCGGCGAGATCCCGGATATAGCGTGTCATGTTGTCCGACGAGCCGATCTCGGCGTAGCAGGCGACCTCGACCGCGCGACGGTCGTGGTGCTGGATCAGGCCGGCGATGTTCGTGCCGAGAGGGTGATCGAAGAAGTCGGCGGAGAGGTAGCCGACGCGAAGCCGGCGCTCCGGATCCGGGTCGTTCCGCCATGGTCCGGCGAACGCGGACGAAGGCGCCGCATGTCGTTCCGCCCAGCGGCGATGCTCGGCGAAGTAGCGGTCGCGATCGTCGTCGACATATCCCAGCGCCAGCAGAAGGTTCGAATGCATGTCGACGGCGGCGGGAGCGATGGCGACGGTGCGGCGCAGGCGGCGTATCGCCGAGCGGACGCGACCCAGCGTCAGCTCCAGGATCGCCAGGTCGCCGTTGGCAAGAGAGTTCGACGGTGCGAGCGAGATCGCCCGGCGGAAGAAGCGCCGGGCACCGCTACGATCCTGGATGCTTTCGGCAAGCACGCCGCCGTTGATCAACGCATCGACGCTGTCGAGATCGAGCGCATTCACGCGTCGATAGCCCGTGATCGCCGTGGCGCTCTGCGACACGCGCGCATGACATTGCGCAAGCGCGTAATGCGTCTGCGCCGAAGCCGGTTCCCAGGCCAGCGCGGCCCGGAGGTCGGCGATCGCCGCCGCCGGCTCGCCGGCGAAGGCTCGTGCGATCCCTCGATCGTGCCGCAGCCGTATGTCTCCGGGCGACAGGACGATCGCCCGATCGAAGACGGCGGCGGCGTCGCGATGACGGCCGGCCTTGCCGAGCGCCCCGGCGAGCTGCGCTGCCAGATCCGCGCGGCCGGAGCGGAGCGAAAATGCGGCCTCGTAAGCTGTCGCGGCGTCGTGCCAGCGACCGAGCACGCTGAGCGCCAGCCCGAGATTCTCCCAAGGCGCCGGAAGGGCCGGCGCGATGCCGGTCGCCCGCCGGAACGAGGCGATCGCGGAACTCAGCTCGCCGCCGGCGGCTTCGGTCAGTCCGAGACGCTGCCAGGCGAGCGCCATCTGCGGCGCCTCGGCCAATGCCCGCCTGAGCGGCAACGGATCAGGACGGGCCGCCGTCATGCGGACGCACACCAGTCCCGCCACATCCGACGATAGGCGCCTTCGACCTCGCGGGCATAGGCGTCGCCATTGCAGAGCCGCGATGCCGCCATGCGCGACCTCAGGGTCTTGCGCGTCTCGGCGAGCTTGCCGAGATCGCTCGCCAGGGCCACGGCGGCGTCGACGTAGGCGGACTCGTCCGCCGCGGCGAGCTCGGCGAGTCCGACGGCCTTGAGGAAGGCGCTGCCGTAGCGGCCGAGCACGCGGTCGCCTTCGAGGCTCACCACGGGGACGCCCATCCACATCGCCTCGCAGGTGGTGATGACGCCGCCATAGGGGAATGGATCGAGCGCGATGTCGACCTTGCGATAGGTGTCGAGATGCGTCGCCTGCGTCACGGTCCAGCCGCGGAGATCCAGGCGTCGCCCCTCGATGCCATGCCTGGCGAAGATGCTGCGGATTCGTCCCGCGACGGTCGCGTCGGCATAGGCTCGGCCTTTGAGCAGAAGGCGCGACTTCGGAACCCGGGCCAGGATCCGCGCCCAGGTCTGGATGCAGCGCGGCGACAGCTTGGAGGTCTGGTTGAGGCTGGCGAAGGTGACGCCGAAGCCGCTCGCCGCCGGCAGCGCCGACACCGGCGGCGTCGGCAGCAGCGGATCGAAGGCGAAAGCGAGATCGATGCGCTCGAGCCGCTCGGAAAAGTCCCGTTCCGATCCCGCCGGCGTCAGGAGATCGTCGCCGATCGCCCAGCCGACGGCATCCATTCCGAAGGATCCCATCAGCAGCAGGTTCACCTGCACCGGCGCCGGCCGCCTCGCCAGGGCAAGAAGCCTGGAGCCGCGCGGATACCCGATGATGTCGACCGCGACGTCGACACCCTCGCGGACGATCGCCTCGGCGAGCGCGGCGTCCGACAGGCCGCGGGTCGGGACCATGCGTGCGGCCGCGCGGTATCGTGCCGTCACCTCGTCCTCGGCACCCGGCGGCGTGTCGGAGAAGAGCACGACATCGACCGAATTCCGGTCGTGAGCCTCGACCAGCGGCAGGATCGAGCGTGACGCCGTGTGGAAGCGGAAGGAGTCGCCGCCGACATATCCCACCGTGAGCCGCCGTTGCGGATCGCGCGGCCGGGCATGAGCGAGGGGCGCCAGCGGGGCGGCGAAGCGACCGGCGAAACGGCGGCACTCGGCCAGCTCCGCCGCGCCGTCGATCCCGTCGACCAGCCGCATGCCGTTGATCAGGTTCGAATGGAGGACGGCGTTTCCCGGATCCTTCTCGACCGCGACCCGATAGCAGGCGACCGCGGCATCGACGTCGGCGACCTGCAGGAGGACATTGCCGAGGTTGTTCCAGCCGTCGGGCCCCGAGGGCCCGGTGAAGATCGCGCGGCGGAGGAAAAGAGCCGCCTGCGGCAGCCGGCCGCGCACCGCGACCAGGAGCCCGAGATTGTTCCAGGCGCCGGTGAATGACGGGACCAGCGCCAGCGTCCGGTGCAGCGCCGCCGAAGTACCTGCCGCATCGCCCGCCGCCTGCAGGGCACCGGCAAGCCGGAACTGGCTTTCCGGGTCGAGGGGATTGTCGCGAACCGCGCTCTCGAGACGGGCGATCGGGTCGGCCTGGGCTTCGGCGACCATGGGCTCAGGCTTCGGATGCGAGGGGGGAAATAGCAATCACGGCCGCGCCATGGTGCGGCCGGTCGACGTTCCTGTCGAGGGCTACGGCTTAGCGGAAGAGCTGCTGGAGGATGGTCGGCCGCTGGTTCGCGATGTTCAGCGTCTGCACGCCGAGCTGCTGCTTCACCTGGAGGGCCTGCAGCCGCGCCGACTCCTTCGCCATGTCGGCGTCGACGATGTCGCCGAGGCCTTCCGTGGTCGAATCGGTCAGCTGCGAGATGAAGTCGGCCTGGAAGTTGAGCGCCCGAGAGTCGGCGCCGAGCTGGCCGAGCGCGATCGCGATCGCCGATTCGGCGAGCTCGAGGGCGGACAGCGCCTTGAAAGAGGCGACCGTGGAGCTGAGCGTCTGCGCGCCGAGGTTGGCCGCAGAGAAGCTGAAGGAGCTCTGCGAGCGGATCGTCATCACGGTGCCGTCGATGTTGGCGATGACGTTCACCGAGGTCGAGGCGGCCGAGAGGACGTTGCGGCCGTTATAGACCGCGTTCGCGATGAAGGTGTTGATCTGGGCCGAGAGCGACAGGAAGTCGGCATTGAGGATGTTCTGCTGCTCGCTGGTGTTCGCAGCGTTCATGCCCTCGATGATCTTCTTCTTAACGTCGGCGATCAGATCGGAGATCGAGGTCGCGACCGAGAGAGCGATGGTGGCGACGCCGCGGCCGTTGGCGATGCCCTGGGAGACCGCGCTGTAGGCCTTGACGTCGCCGCGCAGGCCCTGGGCGATCGCGAAGCTGGAGGCGTCGTCGACCGCGCCGTTGACCTTGAGGCCCGTCGACACCCGCTGCTGGACCTGGTCCATGTCGCGGTTGGTGCCGTTCAGGAACTGAAGGGCGATCTGCGCCGAGATGTTCGTGTTGATCGAATTGATGGGCACGGCGACTACTCCAATCGGTCATGCCGGGCCTGACGGACCCTGCGCGCCTACATCAGCAAGCGCCGGGCCAGCACCAAAAGTTCTTAAATTTCAAATAGATGACTAGAGAACCGTTGAGGTTCCGAGGGCGTTTTCGCCGGGCCGGTGGCTTCTTCTCCCGTCCCGCCCGGCAGTTGTTGCCGCGATGGCGGCAAAAGCGTCCATTAAGTCTTTGCAATTAAAACGAAAACGCCCCCACCCGGCGGGAGGAGGCGCATCACGCTACGGAAAAAGGCGGAAGGGAGGCCCTTTAGGCCAGCCCTTCGATGACCTGCTGGTTCACCTCGATCAGCACGTCCGGCGAGGCGCCGTCCATGACCGCCTGGGTCTCGTAGGTGACCCAGGCCGAGAGGCGGACGATGGCGGACTTGAGTTCGCCCGGGAGCCGGTTCGCGTCGTCGCTGATCTCGGACGCGAAAGTGTCCCAGACCCGCTTGTTCCAGAGGATCGCGTCGAACTTGGCGGCGAGCTTGCCCGGGTTGTCGCGGGCCTCGATCAGCGCTGCGGTCACCGCTCCCATCAGCCGCCGCTCGATCGTCCGGGGCGGTTCGGCGATGTTCTGGACCTTCTGATAGGCGCCGTAGCCGCGCATGACGTCACGCGGCTCCCTTTGGCGCGAGCTCGAGCAGCTCGGCTTCGAAGCCCATCAGCGCACGGGCCGACGCCATCGCCTTCGGAAAGTCCTCGCGCTGAACGAACTGGTGGATCAGCCCGAGCGACCGGGCGACGTCGGTCAGCGTGGTCGCGTTCAGCAGGTCGTTCATGTCGTCGAGCAGGCGCAGGCGGTAGTTCTCCTGCCCCGGCGCGTCGAGATACATCAGCATCAGCCAGTAGTAGATGCGCTTGG
>CAZDGR010000235.1:0-7068 GCA_964504845.1 uncultured Rhizobium sp.
CGGCGAAGATCTGGATCGTCTCGCCCTCGATGAACGTGTTGATGAAGATCGCCAGGTAGCCGTACTTGGCGATCAGTCGCTCGATATCGAGGCCGAGCAGATGATCGAGGAATTCCATCGGGGGGAGGTCTCGGCGTGGCGCCTAAAAACAAAGCCGCCCGGGTTCTCCCCGGGCGGCTCGTATTTAGTCCAGCCCCTGGCGGCTATTCGTTCTTATTGCCGAACAGCTGCAGGAGCATGATGAACAGGTTGATGAAGTCGAGGTAGAGCGTCAGCGCGCCCATGATCGCCTTCTTGCCCATCACGTCCGAGGCGTCGAGCTCGTCGTAGAGCTCCTTGATCCGCTGGGTGTCGTAGGCGGTGAGGCCGGTGAAGACCAGCACGCCGACGACCGAGATCGCGAACTGCAGCGCCGAGGACTCGAGGAAGATGTTCACGATCGACGCCAGGATGATGCCGATCAGGCCCATGAACAGGAACGTGCCGAAGCCCGAGAGATCGCGCTTGGTCGTGTACCCGTAGAGGCTGACGCCGGCGAAGGCGCCCGCGGTGATGAAGAACACGCGCGCGATGCTCTGGCCGGTGAAGACCAGGAAGATCGAGGCGAGCGAGAGCCCCATCAGCGACGCGTAGATCCAGAAGGTCGCCTGCGCCGTGCCTGATGACATCGCGTGGACACGCGCGGCCAGGAAGAACACGAGGCCGATCGGGGCCAGCATGATCACCCACTTCAGCGGCGAGACGAACAGCAGGTTGGCGACCGCCGGGTTCGACATCGCGTAGGTCGCGGTCGCATAGGCGATCAACCCGGTCAGCGCGAGGGCGCTGGCCATGTAGTTGTAAACGCTGAGCATGTACTGGCGCAGGCCGACGTCGTACTGGGCGACTTCGGCCTCTGTGCGCGTCATGTACCTACGATCGGTTTCCATTGCAAAGCCCCTTGTTGACGGCGGTCGGCCGAAGAACCGGCCAAGCAAGAATGTGGTTTCGCCGTTGCCAATCGTCAATAGGCTATGCGGCGGCTACTCATATGTTAAATGAATGATTTCAAAAGCTTTACGGAGCGGCGGCGGCGGCTCTTTCGCTCCTTTTCTTCTTCTCCGAGAGGCTCTTGAGCTGTCCGCAGGCGGCCAGGATGTCCCGGCCCCGGGGCGTGCGGACCGGCGAGGCGTAGCCGGCCGCGTTCACAATATCGCCAAAGACCTGGATCGCCTCGTCCGAGGAGCACTCGTACGGCGCCCCCGGCCAGGCGTTGAACGGGATCAGGTTGATCTTGGCCGGGATGCCCCGCAGCAGCTTCACCAGCGCCCGGGCGTCGGCCGGGGAGTCGTTGATCCCCTTCAGCATCACGTATTCGAAGGTGATCCGCCGCGCGTTGTTGGCGCCGGGATAGGCCTTGCAGGCGGCGATCAGCTCGGACAGCGGGTACTTCTTGTTCAGCGGCACGATCACGTCGCGGATCTCGTCGGTGACCGCATGAAGGGAGACCGCGAGGTTGACGCCGATCTCCTCGCCGCAGCGCTTCATCATCGGCACCACCCCGGCGGTCGACAGCGTGATCCGGCGCTTGGAGATCGCGATCCCCTCGCCGTCCATGACGATCTTCAGCGCCTTCGACACCTCGTCGAAGTTATAGAGCGGCTCCCCCATGCCCATCATGACGATGTTGGAGATAAGCCGCCCGTCCGGTGGCGCTGGCCACTCTCCGAGCTTGTCGCGGGCGACAAGCACCTGCTGGACGATCTCGGGCGCGGTCAGGTTGCGCACCAGGCGCTGGGTCCCGGTGTGGCAGAACTTGCACGTCAGCGTGCATCCCACCTGGGAGGAGACGCAGAGCGTGCCCCGATCCTCCTCCGGGATATGGACGCTCTCGATCTCGTTGCCGTCGGCAAGCTTGAGCAGCCACTTGGCGGTGCCGTCGATCGACTGCTGGGCCCGGCTCATCTCCGGCCGCCCGATCGTGTAGCGTTCGGCCAGCCTCGCCTGCATGTCCTTGGCGATCGTCGTCATCACGTCGAAGGACGTGGCGCCGCGGTGATACATCCAGTGCCAGAGCTGGCGGGCGCGGAACGCCGGCAGGCCAAAGCTCTTGAGCTCGGCTTCCAGCTCCTCGCGGCTCAGGCCGACGAGATTGATCCGCGTCCCGGTCACGGCGGACATATGGGCGCCGGCGGCGGTCATTTCACGCTGCAGGCCTGGTTGATCGCCTGGTGCGCCTTGCCGAAGCCCGCCAGCGAGAAGCTGTCGGTCGATTCCGGGCCCCGTGCCGGCGCCGCCTTGACCGCGAGCGTGGCGCCCTTGACCAGGGCCTGGACCAGGGCCTTGTCGGTCTTCTCGTCGGGCGCCCAGGCCCGGTCGCCCTTGGTGAACAGCTTGAACACCTGGCCGCCGACCGTCGCCTCGGCCTCGCTGTTGGCCTTCAGGTCGTAGCCGGCGACGAAGCTGACGACATCGACCGCCTTCTGCGCCGGCCGGTGGGTCACCATCAGGAAGACCTCGTTGCGCTTCGGCGGCCCGCCCTTGGAATCGGTCGCCTGGGCGGCGAGATAGCAGACCGTCTTGCCCTGCTCCTGATAGGAGAAGGCGCCCCACTTCTCGAAGGTGCCGAGCGTCGTCGGCGCCTGGGCGGCCGCCGGCGCCGTGAGGGCGGCAAGGCCGAGCAGAAGGAATGAAAGGCTCCGCATGGCCTCCCTATAACGCCGGCCGGCGGCCGTTGCCAGTCCGGGTGATCCGGCCGCTAAAAAGCCGCGTATTCCGTTCGTGATCGAGCTCAACCTTCCGATGCTTGTCGGCTCCCGTCGCTTCAGGGCAAATAGGCCCATGCAGCGCCAAGCGCCTGTCGCCCCAGGGGAACTCGACGCACTCGTCGTCACGGTCGGCCGGACGCGCGACCGCGAGGCCTTCGTCGCGCTCTACCGGCACTTCGCGCCCAGGGTCAAGGCGTACCTGCTCCGGCTCGGCGCCGACGACACGACCGCCGAGGAAGCGACTCAGGAAACCATGCTGGCGGTTTGGCGTCGCGCCGACAGCTTCGATCCGACCCAGGCGGGCGCCGGCACCTGGGTTTTCACGATCGCGCGGAACCGCCGCATCGACCTGATCCGCCGCGAGCGCCGGCCGGAGGCCGAGGAAGGCGCCGCCGAGCTGATTCCCGATCCGGCCCTCCCGGCCGATCAGAAGATCGCCGTCGAGGAACGCGACCGCCGCGTGCGGGTTGCCCTCGAGGTATTGCCCAGAGAGCAGGCTGCCCTGATCGAGATGGCCTACTACCAGGACCTGACCCAGACGGCGATCGCGGAGAAGACCGGATTGCCGCTCGGCACCGTGAAGTCCCGCTTCCGCCTCGCCTTCGCACGCCTGAAGCGCGTGCTCGATGGAGACATGTCGTGAGCCGCCATCATCCCCCCGAAGACGTCTTGATGGCCTATGCCGCCGGCAGCCTGCCGGAGCCGCATTCGCTCGTGGTCGCGACCCACCTGTCGCTGTGCCCGGCCTGTCGGCAGACCATGACCGGGCTCGATGCGCTCGGCGGCGCGATGCTCGAGGACCTGTCGCCGACGTTGATGGAGCCGGACAGCCTCGACCGCCTGATGGCGCGGCTCGACGAGCCGGCGCCGCCGAAGAAGGACTCGATCCCGGCCGACCCGGTGCTGCCGGCGCCGCTTCGCGCCTATGTCGGCCGCGGCATCGAGGGCATCGAGTGGAAGAAGCTCGGTTGGGGCGTCGAGGAGTTCCAGCTGCCGATCCCCAATGTTCAGGGGTTCCGGTCGCGCCTGATCCGCGTCGCCGCCGGACGGGAGATCCCCACCCACGGTCATGACGGCGACGAGCTGACGATGGTGCTGGCGGGCGGCTTCACCGACGGAGGCGAGAGCTACCGCCGAGGCGATGTCGCCGGCGCCGATCCGACGGTGAGCCATCGCCCGGTCGCGGATACCGACGGCGCCTGCATCTGCCTCATCGTGACCGAGGGCAAGCTGCGCTTCTCGGGCCTGTTCGGGCCGCTGCTGACCTATTTCCGAGGCTGATCCGCCTTCGGGCGGAGATAGCGTGCCTGGCCGTAGGCCGGTGCCGGCAAGGATTCCGTCGGGCCGCCGGCCCGCACCGGCCGCGGCGCGAAGCGGCCGACGCTGATCAGCCGGTCGTACATGACCAGCGATCCCGCCAGCGACAGGTTGATCGAGAAGCGCGTCGGGATCTTCACCACATGGGCGCAGCGCTCGAGGATCGCCTCGGACAGCCCGCCCCGCTCCGGCCCCAGGATATAGGCGGCGTTGACCGGGTGGCGGAAGCTCGGCAGGTCGATCGCGTCGTCGACGATCTCGACGCCGACCAGCTGGCATCCCTGCGGCAGCCAGAAGCGCGCGACATCCGGATACTCGTAGAATGGCAAGGTGCCGGCTGCATCCGAGGTGTCGGCGAGGTTGCCCTCGTCACGCTCGTAGCTGGAGGCGACAGTGAAGGCGAAGGCCGCGCCGAAGGCGTGCGCCGAGCGAAGCAGCGCGCCGAGGTTCATCGGCTTGTGAACGCCTTCGATGCCGATGCCGAAATAGCCTCTCATGCGGGCCGGACCTTGCACGAGGTCAGAAGCCGGAGCAAGGTCACCGCCCCTTCCTCCGAGTTATCCTCATGACCGCCAATCCCGTGCTCGTCGACGTCACCCGCGGCACCATGGTCGAGAGCCGCCACCGGGGCGCCATCGCCGTCCTCGACGCCAAGGGGCGCGTCGCCGAGCAGGCCGGCGACATCGACCGGCCGATCTATCCGCGCTCGGCGATCAAGCCGCTGCAGACGATCCTGCTGGTCGAATCCGGCGCCGCCGATCGCTACGGCCTCACCGACGAGCACCTGACCCTGGCCTCCGCTTCGCACAACGGCGAGCCGATGCATGTCGAGCGGGTGACGGCTTGGCTCGCCAAGCTCGGCCTCTCGGTCGCCGACCTCGAATGCGGCAAGCAGATGCCGCTTCACGGACCCAGCGCCGAGACGCTGATCAAGGCCGGCACGGCGCCGACCGCCGCCCACAACAACTGCTCGGGCAAGCATTCCGGCTTCCTCTCCGTCTGCGTCCACATGGGATGGCCGACCAAGGGCTACACGAAGCCGGACCACCCGGTGCAGCAGGCCCTGCTCAAGCTGTTCGAAGAGCTCGCCGACACCAGCCTAAAGGACGGCCCGCGCGGCACCGACGGCTGCGGAATCCCGGTCTTCGGCTACACGCTGCGCCAGATGGCGCTGGCGCTCGCGCGCCTCGCCGATCCGTCGGAACTGTCCGCAAAGCGGGCCGAGGCCTGCAGGCGGATCCAGGCGGCGATCCCGAGGAACCCGCTGCTGATCGCCGGGACCGGCCGCTGGGATTCGGCGGTGCTGGCCGCGGTGGGCAAGGACCTCGTGTGCAAAGGCGGCGCCGAGGGCGTGCACGCGGCGGCGCTGCCGTCGAAGGGTCTCGGCATCGCGCTCAAGATCGACGACGGCGCGGGACGCGCCTCGCAGATCGCGCTCGGCAAGGCGCTGAAGCAGCACGGTGCGCTGAGCGACGACCAGATCCGGACGCTGGAAAGCCAGCTGGTGCAGCCGCTGAAGAACTGGGCGGGGACCCACGTCGGCGACGTGCAGCCGGCGTTCTAGGCCTTCTTCCGGCGGGCGCTCTCGATCGTGTGCAGCGCCAGCGCCACCCAGATGAAGCCGAAGGCCGCCATGTGCGTCGGCGTGAACGTCTCGCCGAAGAGGCCGACCGCGAGCAGGAAGTTCAGCGACGGCGAGATGAACTGAAGAAGGCCGACCGCGACCAGCGGCAGCCGGCGAGCGGCGGCGATGAACCAGATCAGCGGGACCGCGGTGACGATGCCCGAGACCGCGAGCAGCGCCCAGGTCGAGAGGTCGGCATGCGCCGTCGCGCTCTCCGGCCCGAGCCAGATCAGGAACAGCAGCATGAACGGCGACAGGATCAGGGTCTCGAGCAGCAGGCCCGAGACCGGATCGGCCGGTGCCAGCTTCCGGATCAGCGTATAGGCCGGCTGGGTCGCGGCGAGTCCGAGCGCTACCCACGGGACCGCGCCGAAACGGACGACGAGCACGCCGACCCCGATCGCGGCGAGGCCGATCGCGATCCATTGCCACCCGCTCGGCCGCTCCTTCAGGAAGACGACGCCGAAGACGGCAAGCATCAGCGGCGTGATGTAGTAGCCGAGGCTCGCTTCGAGCAGCCGGTCGACCGCGATCGCCCAGATATAGATCAGCCAGCTCGAGCTGATCGCGACCGCGGACGCAGTGAAGATCAGCAGCCGTCTGACGGTGAGCAGCGCGCCGAAGGTCTTCCACTGCCCGCCGGCGAAGGCGATCAGGCCCAGGAACGGTACCGACCACAGGATCCGATGTGCGGTCAGGTCGAGCGCCGGAACGTGCCCGAGCCATTTGAAGTAGACCGGGAAGACGCCCCAGACGACGAAGGCGGCGATGCCGTAAATGTACCCGGCGCGGATGGAAGCCAGCGTCGGCTCAATGGCCAAGCGCATGCTCCAGGCGGTCGAGCGCGCGGCTCAGCGTCTCGGCCTCGCTGGCGAAGCAGAGCCGGAGGTGGCCTTCGCCGCCGGGTCCGAAGGCGATGCCCGGCGCCAGCCCCACCTTGTGCTCGCCGGCCAGGCGCGTCGCGAAAGCGAGGCTGTCCTTCATGCCGTCGACCGCAAAGAAGGCGTAAAGCGCGCCTTCCGGCTTCGAGATCCGGATCCGCGGATTCGCGGCGAGACGCTGGTGCACCAGGTCGCGGCCTTGGCGAAGCCGCTCGATCTGCTTGGCGACGAAGGGCTCGCCGTCCTTGATCGCGGTGATGCCGGCCCATTGCACGAAGCTCGCGGCCGAGGCGGTGTTGTACTCGGTCAGCTTGGCGAGGTCGTCCGTCACGTCGGTCGGCGCCACCAGCCAGCCCAGGCGCCAGCCGGTCATCGACCAGTTCTTCGAGAAGCTGTTGATGCCGATCACGCGGTCGTCCGGCTCGGCGATCGACAGCACCGAGGGCGCGCGCTCGGCCTCGAAGACGATCCGCTCGTAGACCTCGTCGCCCACCAGCCA
>CAZDGR010000236.1:0-7011 GCA_964504845.1 uncultured Rhizobium sp.
CGAAGGCGAGGCCGAGAAGCGTGGTGCCCGCGCCGGTCAGGATCGCCAGGAACAGCGTGTTCCAGGCGACGCCGCAGCGCAGATTGGAGTAGAGGCAGTCGAGGCCCCAGATCGAGCCGTCGCTAAGCTTGATCCAGAAGGCCGGGAGGTCGACGTTGCCCTGGTTGTCCTTGACCGCACTGGTGAGGATCGTGAGGACCGGGAACAGCACGAACAGCGTGATCAACGCCACGACGACGGCGATGGAGCCGACGGTGAAGGTATCGCCGCGGCAGTATCCGCGCAGCGCCAGGCCGCGGCACAAGAGCATCAGGTATGAGAGCGAAAGCGCGAGCGCGCCGTAGCCCATGCCCGGCTGCTTCGGCCCGCCGGCACCGAGCGCGGCGATGGTCCAGCCGCGATGGTCGATCAGGAAGCCTTCGAGGATGATCAGGCCGAGACCGGCGAGGCCCGAGCCCACCAGCAGCCGCGGCATCCGCGCGTCTTGCCGCCAGACCGCGAATGTCGCGACGAGCAGCGGCAGCAGCGCCGGCGCCACCCACCAGCGGTTCTGAGCCACGATCTGCCAGACGGCGGGACCGCTCTCCGGGCTCGGATAGGCGCGCAGCCACCCGAACGCGAAGAACCCCGCGTCGATCATGTACCAGGGAAGGAGAACCGCGCCCAGCCAGCCAAGGGCCAGCCAGGGCGCGGCGATACGGTCGGTCACGACCGTCTAGGAGGGAACGTCGAGCCTTACTTCGGCAGGTTCTTCACCTCTTTGTCCCACTTGGCGAGCAGACGGGTCCGCTCGGCCGAGGAGCCGTACTTGGCGAAGTCGTAATTGATCAGCTTGATCGTCTTGAGGTCAGGCGCCTGCGGCGGCGCCTTGGCGTTCTTGTTCGACGGCACCTGGTAGGCCTTGGCCTCGCCGCCGATCGCCTGCGCCTCGGCGGTCAGCGCCCAGTCGTACCAGGTCTTCGCCTCCTTCATGTTCTTGGCGCCCTTGATCAGCGTCATCGAGCCGATCTCATAGCCGGTGCCTTCGCAGGGAGCGACGACCTTGATCGGGCCGCCCTCGACCACCATCGTCACCATGTCGTGCTGGAAGACGATGCCGACCGCGGTCTCGCCGAGGCTCGCAGCCTTCGCCGGCGCCGCACCGGAGCGGGTGTACTGGTGGATGTTATTGTGCAGCGGCTGCAGATAGTCGAAGCCTGTGTCCTAGCCGATCAGCTGCACCATGGTGGCCAGCATCGTGTACGAGGTGCCCGATGAGTTCGGATCGGCGACCTGGACGTCGTCCTTCAGCTTCGGGTTCAGGAGATCAGCCCAGCACTTCGGCTCGGGGATGCCCTTCTTCGCGATCAGCTGCGTGTTGAAGCCGTAGCCTAGCGCACCGGCGTAGATGCCGACCGTGCGCCCCTTCGACTGCTCCCACTGGCGGACGGCCCAGTCCTGGAGCTCGCCCAGCTTCGGCGACTTGTACTCCTCGCTTAGGCCTTCCTCGGCCGCCTGCAGGTGCGGGTCGCCCGTGCCACCCCACCACACGTCGCCCTTCGGGTTCGACGCCTCGGCCTTGATCGTCGCATAGAGCTCGCCCGAGCTCTTGCGGGTCATGTTCACCTTGATGCCGGTCTCCTTCTCGAAGGCCGTCACCATCTCCCGGCACCACTCCTCCTGGACGGTGCAGTAGAGATTGAGCTGGGCGCGGGCGTCGGCCGAGCCGAGCAACACCGCAGCGCCGAGCGCCAGTCCGACGATCATCTGATTCCGCGCCATCGCATCCTCCCGCGATTTTTCATTGATCGGGAGACGATGCCCCAGGCCCCGCCCAGTGTCAAAAATTTGTCATGAATTCGGGAGGGCCGCCGCAGCCCCGAGAAGGCCAGGATACGGCCTTGTGATCAGCGCGGTCGGAATCGACCTCGCCAGCTCGGCGAGCGGCGCCTTGTCCTCGAAACGGGACCGGAACCGGCTGGCGAGAAGCGGCCCGGCCAGCTTGGGCAGGATGCCGCCGGCGAGATAGACGCCGCCGGTGGCGCAGAAGGTCATCGCCGCGTCGCCGGCAACCGATCCGAGCGTGGCGAAGAAGATGTCCAACGCCTGGGCTGCGCGCGGGTCTCCGGCCGTCGCCGCCTCCGCCACCTCTTCAGGCCTGGCGCGGGTCGAGACCGTCCCCGCGATCTCCGCCAGCGCCCGCTCGATCGCCAGCAGGCCTGGGCCGCAGACCAGGTGCTCGATCGTCACCCGTCCCGAGCGGCCGAGGATCGCCGTGATCTTCGCCTCGATCTCGTCCTGCGGCGCGAAGCTCGCCTGCCCGGCCTCGCTCGCGACCGGAATCCACTCGCCGCGATGGCTGAGCAGCGCCGCGGTACCGTAGCCGGTGCCCGGCCCGACCACGACGCGTGGGCCGTCCGCCACGGCGACGCCGCCGCCGATCGGCAGAAGATCGCCGCTGCCGAAACGCGGCAGCGCCAGCGCCAGTGCGTGGAAGTCGTTGAGCACGACCAGCCGCTCGAACCCGAAGGCGCGCTTGAGAGCGGCGATCGAGAAGTGCCAGGTGGAATTGCTCGGCTCGACCCTGTCGCCGACCACCGGTCCGGCCACGGCGAGCGAGGCCGTGGCGACGCGCACGCTCGCGTCCTGCAGATAGGCGGCGATCGCGCTTTCGAAGTCTCCACCCTCGGCGAGCCTGCGTTCCCCGACCGTATGCGGCTCGGCGTCGGGGCCGTCGACGAGGCCCAAGCGGAGATTGGTGCCGCCGAGGTCGACGACGAGGGCTGGCCAGGATGTCACGCGGTCCTTCCCGCCTTCTCGCGTTCCTCGCGGCGTGCGCGCACCATGATGGTGAGCCCGCTGGCGATGATGATCACCGCGCCGACCCCGGTCCAGATGCTGGGAACGTCGTCGAAGATGAAGAAGCCGAACGCGCTCGCCGCCAGCAGCTGCACATACTGGAAAGGCGCGATCACGGGTGCCGGTCCCCACATGAGGGCGCGGGCGACGCAGTAGTGGCCGAGGCCGCCGAAGACACCGAGGATGGAAAGCTCGAGCACGGCGCGCAGGCTGCCCGGTGTCACCCAGATGAAGGGGACGGCGATCGACATGATCACCGATCCCACCAGCGCGGCATAAAACACCGACGTCTCCGGCGAGTCGTCGCCGGCGACGCCCCGGGTCATGACCTGGTAGATCGCATAACAGGTGGAACTGCCGAGCACGAAGACCGCCTGCCATGGCAGGTGACCGGACCCCGGCTGGATGATGATCAGCGCGCCTAGGAAGCTGACCATGATCGCGATCCAATGGCCGATGCCGACCCGCTCGCCGAGAACGAAAGCGGCGAAGATCGCGACCAGGAAGGGCGAGATGAACGAGATCGCCGAAGCCTCGGCCAGCGGCACGACGGAGATCGCAGCGAAGTAGAGGATGTTGGATCCCAGGAAGAAGGTCGAACGCAGGATCTGGCTCTTGAGCCGGTTCGTTGCCGCGAGACGCCAGCCGTAGCGCGGCCCGAAGAGCAGGACGACGAAGACGAGATGGCTGAGGTTGCGCGCCCAGACGATCTCGAAGGTCGGCAGCTCCGCCGAGAGATGCTTCACCATCGCGTTCATGATCGGGAAGATCGCCGACGCCGCGCACATGAACAGGATGCCGCGGAGGATGTTCTGCTGCACCTAAGTGCCCTCGTCCGCCACCGGCAGCCACAGCACGTCGTCGATCCGCTCCGCACCGGTCGCCAGCATCACAAGACGGTCTACGCCGAGCGCGATGCCGGAGGCCTCGGGCATGTCGGCGAGCGCTGCGAGGAAATCCTCGTCGATCGGGTAGCGGAGGCCGTAGAGGCGCTGCTTCAAGTCCATGTCGGCCTCAAATCGCCGACGCTGCTCAGGCACATCGGTCAGCTCGCCGAAGGCGTTGGCGAGCTCCATGCCGGCGACGTAGAGCTCGAAGCGCTCGGCGAGATGCGGTGCATCCGCCTTCGGGCGCGACAGCGCCGCCATGTGGATCGGGTAGTCGGAAAGCAGCGTCGGCTTCGGGTGCCCCAGCTTCGGCTCGATGCGGTCGAGGAAGACCTTGAAGAAGACATCGTCCCAGACGTCGTCGTCGGCGATCGTGACCCCGATCGCTCGAGCGGCTTTGGCGAATCCCTCGATGTCGAAGCGGCCGGGCGCTGGCAGGTAGGCCAGCGGATCGATCCCGGCATGGCGGCGGAAGGCTTCGGCGACGGTGAGCCGCTCGAACGGCGGAGCGGCGTCGGCTTCGAGCCCGCGCCAAGCAAGGCGCGTCGCATCGGCGGCCTGTGCCGCAGCGGCCACCAGGGCCTCGCAATCAAGCATCAGCCGCTCGTAGCTTTCGCCCGCCCGGTACCACTCCAGCATCGTGAATTCGGGGTGATGCGTCGCCGAGCGCTCGCCGTTCCGGAACACCCGCGCCATCTGGAAGAGGCGCGGCTCGCCGGCAGCCAGCAGCTTCTTCATCGCGAATTCGGGCGAGGTATGGAGGTAGAGGCTCGACCGGCTTCCGTTCGGTGCCTCGAGCATCGTCGGGAAGGCCTTGAGATGCGGCTCCAGACCCGGAGAGACCTGGAGCGCGGGCGTCTCGACCTCGACGAAGCCTTGGCTGAGGAACCAGGCGCGGATCGCCGTGACGATCCGCGCCCGCTTCAGCAGCAGCGGACGGCGACGGGAATAGGCATCGGCGCGCCAGGCTGGGATCGGGGAACGCGGCATATTATTAAGGAACTAGGCCCAGGGAGCGTTGCAAGCGGCGGGACTACCTGCTACGAGCACGCCCGCCAAAGGACCGCCGCAACCTCCTGGGATGTGCCGTGAAAGTCAACGCCAACACGCTTCGCGCCGGCCACGTGATCGAGCACAACGGCCACCTGTGTGCTGTCATCCGGGCCGAGAACATCCAGCCCGGCAAGGGCACGCCGGTGACCCAGGTCGACCTCCGCCGTCTCTCCGATGGCGTCAAGGTGACCGAGCGGTTCCGCACCCAGGAGACGGTCGAGCGCGCCTATATCGACGAGCGCGATTTCCAGTACCTGTTCCAGGACGGCGACAATTACACCTTCATGGACATCGAGACCTACGACCAGATCAGCGTCGCGAAGGACATCATCGGCGATCCGGCCGTCTTCCTCCAGGATGGCATGAAGGTCTCGATGAAGACGCATGAGGGGAAGCCGGTCTCGGTCGCCCTGCCGCAGAAGGTGATCCTGGAGGTGGTCGAGGCCGATCCGGTGGTGAAGGGGCAGACCGCCGCCTCCTCCTACAAGCCGGCCATCATGTCGAACGGCGTCCGGGTCATGGTCCCGCCCTTCATCACCGCCGGAACCAAGATCGTGGTCAACACCGAGGACAGCTCCTACCTCGAGCGGGCCAAGGACTGACCGGAAGGGCTTTTTCAGGGGCCTGCCCGCCCTTGATGGGAACTTTTCGCGGTACTATCCTATTGTTTAGGTAACGCCGGATCGTGCCGGGATCCTTGACAATGGCCGTCAATCCGACCGGACAAGCGCAACTGGCCAGCTACGCTCCGACCTCCTTCAGTGCCGGGGTGGGATCGGGCGTGCGCCAGGCGGTCGCCCTGATCGGCGGCGCGGTCGAGACCAACCAGACCATCCGCCGCGAGGCTCGCTTCATCCCGAGGCGGGAGCCCGCGCCGTTCGAGGACAAGGTCGAGATCCGCGCCCCGGCGCCCGCCCCCGAAGGGACGGAGGCGAAGCCTGCCCCGGAGGAAGCCAAGAAGCCGGTCGAGGTCCGGCAGCTGAGCCTGACCGGCCAGCCCGCCGCCGAGCAGCCGCCCGTGCCCGCGGGCCGCGGCACCTTCGTCGACATCGACGCCTGACGGCCTCGGCCGTCGCTTCTGCCTCATAAATGCCGCGTGACGGGCTGACGGAGCCCGAGCACACTTCGCGCGCCGATCGCATGCCCACGGAGTGCTTCATGCCGCCCGTCCAGTCCGAGACTTCGCCGCGCTTCCTCTCAGCCTTCTGGCGGCTGGCCGCTCCCTACTGGTGGTCGGAGGATCGATGGGCCGGGCGCGGCCTGCTCGCGATCGTGGTCGCGCTCAATCTCGGCCTCGTCGCCTTCAATGTCCGCTTCACCGCCTGGTACAACGACTTCTACAACGCGCTGCAGGACAAGAACGCTGCCGAATTCTGGCACCAGATCCTGATCTTCACCGGCCTCGCCTTCGGCTACATCGTCGTCGGCGTCTATCAGCTCTACCTGAACCAGATGCTGCAGATCCGCTGGCGGCGCTGGCTCACCGACCGCTACCTCGACGCCTGGGTCGGGGACAATCGCTTCTACCGCCTGCAGATCGGCTCGGTCGGCACCGACAACCCCGACCAGCGGATCAGCGACGACATCCAGATGTTCGTCCAGAAGACGCTGAGCATCGGGCTCGGCGTGATGAACTCGGTCGTCACGCTGGTGTCCTTCACCGCCTTGCTGTGGACCATCTCCGGCGATCTCGACGTGCCGCTTCCGGGCGGGGGCGCGTTGACGATCCCGGGCTACATGGTCTGGGCGGCGCTGGTCTACGCGATCCTCGGCACCTGGCTCACCCACAAGATCGGCCTGCCGCTGATCGGCCTGAATTTCCAGCAGCAGCGTCTCGAAGCCGACTTCCGTTTCCGCATGGCGCGGCTGCGCGAGAACGCGGAGTCGGTCGCGCTGTGGAAGGGCGACGCCGCCGAGCGGATGTCGCTGAAGGAATCCTTCCTGCTGGTGGTCGGCAACTTCCGCGCCATGATGACCAAGCAGAAGGACCTGACCTGGTTCACCACCTTCTACGGCCAGGCGGCGATCATCTTCCCGTTCGTGGTCGCGGCGCCGCGCTACTTTGCCGGCGAGATCCAGCTCGGCGGCGTGATGCAGATCAACTCCGCCTTCAGCCAGGTACAGAGCGCGCTGTCCTTCATCGTCAACTCCTACTCGACCCTGGCCGAATGGAAGTCCGTGGTGGATCGCCTCGTGGGATTCAGCCACGCGCTCGAGCGCGTCGACGAAGAGC
>CAZDGR010000237.1:0-2792 GCA_964504845.1 uncultured Rhizobium sp.
CGTCGAGGAGGTGAAGCGCGGCGGCCAGCTCGCCGGCATCTACCAGGCCTGGTTGGGCGCCAAGCCCTTCGACGGCTCCGCCATGCTGACGATCGACGACGCCAATTTCGGCGCCGCCGGGTTTCCCGGCCACGGGCCGAAGTAGTCAGCGCGACAGCAGGACGGTCCTGCGGGCGACGACGATCTCGCCGACATCCGTGCCCGCCGTCGTCGCCCAGGCCGGGAAGGTCCGGCGGATCACCAGGACGGCCCCGATCCGCGCTGTCCCCGGTCGATCGAGGCGAAAGCGGTACTGCGACCGGTCCCGATCGCCGGCCGGGATGCGCGTATCGCTCACGAGCGCTGTCGCCTGCCAGGCCGGTGCCGGTACCCGCCCTCCGTCGCCGAGAAGCTTGGCAAAGCCGCGACCTGGCTTCTCATGCATGTCGCCGGCCCATTCGGGCAGGGCCGGACCCTCGATCATGGCCAGCGGGGCGCCGCCCGCGTCCGCCGAAACCAGCACCAGCATGTGGCGCATCGGCGAGCCTGCCGGCAGGTGGTGACCGGTGCCGAGGTTGGCGACCTCGACGTCGGCGACCACGGCATCGCCGTCGATGCGTGCCGAGAGCGTGAGGCCGACCGAGGTGGCGAGAAGGTCCGGCGAACGGCTGTCGTGGAAGCGGTGGCTCGACAACATCCATGCCGCCCGCTCGATCCGGCCGGGGCCGAGATCGCTCATCGTCGTCGCCTTGCCGTCGCCGCGCATGTGGCAGCTCTGGCAGGTGACGCCGGCTGCGGCGAAGCGGCTCGCCTGCCACTCCTCGAACTCCGAGTAGACCGGCACGCCGCCGACCCGCTGCTGATGGCACGACGCGCAGTATCGGCTTTCGGCGTAGACCGGCGCGAAAGCGTCGCGTCCGCGCGGCACGTCGTCGAAGGGACCGAAGACGGTCTGGCGTCCGAACGGCGGGCGCCTGAGGTCGACCGCGCGGATGCCGGTCCGGTCGGCTTCGCCCGGACGCGCCGCGGCGATCTTGTGGCAGAGATCGCAGCCGACGCCTTCCGCCCCCACGCCGGTCGCCTGCCGGGGATCCTCGCCCGCCGCCATCGGCGTGTGGCAGTTGCCGCATCCGTCGCTGGTGACCGGGTTGCCGCGCTTGAAGGAGAGGACGTGGCGCCCATCGAAGAAGGCCAGGAATCGGGCATTGGTCGCGGCGCGGGCATGCGCGGACTCCTGCCATTCGGCGAGGATGCGGCGATGACAGGCGCCGCAGGGCTCGCGGCCGAAATCGGTGGGCGGCGCCTGGTCGTCCTCCGGGATCGCGGTCACCCAGGGATAGGTCGGATCGTCGCCGGGAGGAATCGCCGGGAGCTGGATCCGGTAGTCGAAAAGGCCGCTCTTGAGCGTCGCGCCGGCGATGATGTGGCCCGGCAGGGCCGCGGTGATCTCGCGCTCCGGCGCGGACGTCCGATCGGCGAGAACGAAGCGGCCGTCGGCTCCGGTCACGACGAAGGTCTCGGACGCGCGCAGCCGGACGCGCGCGCCCTCGACCGGACGGCCCGTCTCGTCCACCACCCTTCCGGTCACCGTCTCGCCGGGCGCCGCAATCAGGAATGCGGCAAGAAGAAGGGCGAGGCGCCGCATGGCGCGCTCCGTCTATTCCGCGGCCTTCGCCGGCTTCGGTCCGGGAGCCGCCGATGCGAAGGCACCGGCATAGGGCTTGGCGCGCGGATAGTCGTAGGCGCAGGCCTTGCTGGTCTTGAGGCCGAGCCCGACCAGGGCCTCGACCATCTTGACCGCCGCCGTCACGCCGTCGAGCACCGGCACGCCGGTCTCGTCAGTGAGACGCCGGGCGAGATCAACCATGCCGGCGCATCCGAGCAGGATCGCCTCTGCGCCATCCTCGGCGATCGCCTTCTCGACCTCGGCCTTGACCTTGTCGGCGGCACCCGAATGCGGATCCTCGAGCTCCAGCACCGGCACGCCGGCGGCGCGCACCTTCTTCAGGTGCCGCTCGAAGCCGTACTTGCGCGCCAGCGCGTACTGAACCGGCATCGACCGCGGCAGCGTGGAGATGATGGTGAAGCCCGTGGCGATCATGCTCGCCGCATGCATCGCCGCCTCGGCGATGCCGACCACGGGCCCGGCGGCGATCTCGCGCGCCGCCTCCAGGCCGGGATCGCGAAAGCAGGCGACGACATAGCCGTCGAAGCCCGAGGCCTCGCCGGCACGGATCAGCTCCAGCATGCCCGGCACGCAATAGGCCGAGTCGTACTGGCTCTCGATCGAGACCGGTCCCTTGTCCGGGTTGAGGCTGACGATCTCGGTGCCGGGCGCTGCGACGGCGCGTGCCGCGCGATCGCAGGTCTCGGTCATCGAGGCAGTGGTGTTCGGGTTGACGACCAGGATGCGCACGGTGCCCTCCCTGTCCGGCTCAGCGGCCCTTCTGCCGCCTCGTCCAGTCGCGCTGCTCGTCGGTCAGCTGGAGCCCGAGCAGGATGCCCCAGTTGGCGCCGCTTGTCCGGTCGATCAGCGGTATCCGGGGCGCAAGCTCGTCGGCGACGACCAGCTTGGTCGTATTGCCCTTGAACTCGAGATCGGCGCCGAACGCTTCCTTGGCGGTGATCTCGCCCGCCGGATTGGTGACGGCGACGAAATACTCGAACGCCGTCCGGTTGGCGGTCAGCGCCGGACCGCGGGTCGCCTCGATCTGGATGTCGATCTCGATCGCCACCGCATCCTTCTCGTAGCGGCAGCCGAAAGCGAAGCTGGCGAACTTCGCCTGGAGCTCGACGTCGGTCAGGTCGCGGCC
>CAZDGR010000237.1:2892-7009 GCA_964504845.1 uncultured Rhizobium sp.
GCCATGAACGCGCTTCCTTCGGCTCGTGACGTGTACTAGGGTCGCCGCGACTTTAGTTAAGGGGGCCGAGCGGCACAAGGCCGCGAGCCCTTCCGGAAAGCTCCGTGAGCCCGACGCCCGACCTCGCGCCCCTGACCGTTCTCCTCGCCAGCCCTCGCGGCTTCTGCGCCGGGGTCGATCGCGCGATCCAGATCGTCGAAGCCTGCATTTCGAAGTACGGACGTCCGGTCTATGTGCGCCACGAGATCGTGCACAACCGTTTCGTCGTCGAATCGCTCGAGACGAAGGGTGCCGTCTTCGTCGACGAGCTCGACCAGGTGCCCGATGGAAAGCCGGTGGTGTTCTCGGCGCATGGCGTGCCGAAGTCGGTGCCGGCCGAGGCAGGCCGCCGCCATCTGGTCTCGGTCGATGCGACCTGCCCCCTGGTCACCAAGGTGCATAACGAAGCCGAGCGTCATCATCGCGACGGCCGCCATGTCGTGCTGATCGGCCATGAGGGGCATCCCGAGGTGATCGGCACGCTGGGTCAGCTGCCCGAAGGCACGATGACCCTGGTCGAGACGGTCGCGGATGCCGAGCGTGTCGAGGTGCCGACGCCGGAGCGCCTCGCCTATACGACCCAGACCACGCTTTCGGTCGACGAGACCGCCGACATCGTCGAGGCGCTGAAGCGCCGCTTCCCGAAGATCGCCGGTCCTCGCAAGGAAGACATCTGCTACGCCACCACCAATCGCCAGGCGGCGGTCAAGGCGATCGCGCCGAAGGCCGAGGCGGTGCTGGTGATCGGCGCGCCGAACTCGTCGAATTCGCGCCGCCTGGTCGAGGTGGCTCTGGCCGCCGGCTGTCCGAAGGCGAAGCTGCTGCAGCGCGCGTCAGAGCTCGACTGGTCGTGGCTGGACGGCGTCGGCCGGCTTGGCATCAGTGCCGGCGCGTCCGCGCCCGAGCTCCTGGTCGAGGAGCTGATCGACACGCTGCGTACCCGCCGCCGGGTCGAGATCGAGAACGTCACCGTCGCGGAGGAGGACGTCTCTTTCCGCCTTCCGCGCCAGCTCGTCGCTTAGGCTCCTAATGGCCGTCTACACGCAGGTCAGCGACGAGGATCTCGCGCGCTTCGTCGCCGAGTACGACATCGGCGAGGTGGTCAGCTTTGCCGGCATCGCTGAAGGCGTCGAGAACTCGAACTTCCTCGTCCGCACGACCAGGGCTTCCTACATCCTGACGATCTACGAGAAGCGGGTAGCGCCTCAGGACCTGCCGTTCTTCGTCGGTCTGATGGAGCATCTGGCGGCCAACGGACTCCATTGCCCGACGCCGATCCGCGCGCGCGACGGCGAGGCGCTCCGGAAGCTCAATGGCCGGCCGGCGGCGATCGTCTCGTTTCTCGAAGGCCTGTGGCCGAGGCGCATTACCGCCGCGCATTGCGCCGGGGTCGGCGAGGCGCTTGCGCGCCTGCACCAGGCGCAGCAGGGCTTCGAGATGCGCCGGCTCAACGCGCTGTCGCTGACCGGCTGGCGCTCGCTGGTGGCCGCCTGCGAGGCACGCGCCGACGAGGTGAAGCCCGGCCTCGGCGCCGGCATCAAGGCGGAGCTCTCGTACCTCGAAGGCGTGTGGCCGAAGGACCTGCCGGAAGGCGTGATCCACGCCGATCTCTTTCCCGACAACGTCTTCTTCCTCGGCGACAAGCTCTCGGGCCTCATCGACTTCTACTTCGCCTGCAACGATTTCCTGGCCTACGACCTCGCGATCTGCCTGAACGCCTGGTGCTTCGAGCCTGACCATTCGCTCAACGTCACCAAGGCGCGGCTGCTCGCGACCAGCTATCAGAAGCGGCGTCCGCTCTCGGCGGCGGAGATGAAGGCGCTGCCCGTGCTCTGCCGCGGTTCGGCGCTGCGCTTCCTCCTCACCCGCCTCTACGACTGGCTGAACCATCCGGAAGGCGCGCTGGTGCGCCCGAAGGATCCGCTCGAGTACTGGGCGAAGCTCCAGTTCCATCAGCGGCTAAGCAGCCCTGAAGGCTACGGCCTCGATCCGGCATGACCTTCGCAGGCAAGGAAGAAGAGTCGCTCAAGGGCGTGGTGGAGATCTTCACGGACGGCGCCTGTTCCGGAAATCCGGGGCCTGGCGGCTGGGGTGCGCTCCTGCGCTACAACGGAACCGAGCGCGAGCTCTCCGGCGGCGAGGCCGCGACCACCAACAACCGCATGGAGATGATGGCGGCGATCCAGGCGCTCGAGGCGTTGACCCGATCGATGACGGTCAAGCTTCACACCGACAGCCAGTATGTCCGGGACGGCATCATGTCCTGGCTCCCGCGCTGGAAGAAGCGGGGCTGGAAGACCGCCGACAAGAAGCCGGTCAAGAATGTCGATCTCTGGCAGCGGCTCGACCAGGCTGCTGCCGTGCACAAGGTCGAATGGATCTGGGTGCGCGGCCATTCGGGCCATCCCGAAAATGAACGCGCGGATAAGCTCGCGCGCGAGGCGATCCCGCGGCAACCGGCGGCTTGAAGTCCGGCTTCAGCTTTCCCATATGTCGCTCATGCCCTGTTGGACGCGCACACCGTTTATCGCTGAGCTCGTGCAATCGGGTTGCGCTCATCTGAGCGTAGACGCCCCGGCGCCCGCCGCCTGATCCCCCCTCCGGCGGCTTGGCTGCCGGGGCGCCTCATCATCCTACATCCCTGAACCAGAACGCCGCTCGAGCCCGAGCGGACACTCCCACTTGGAGGCGACTATGCAGCGTACCAACGACCTTCCCGCGATCACCCTCGGCGCCGCCGACTTCAGCCGGCTCGACCAGCTGGCGTCCGTAGCCGAGTACAAGCTGCCGGACGTGGCTTCGTTCCTCGGCAAGGAGCTCGAGCGCGCGCGGGTGGTTCCGGCCCGCGAGGTCGACGCCGATGTCGTCACCATGGGTTCGCGCGTCCTCTTCGAGGACGACGCCGGGGAGAAGCACGACGTGGTCCTGGTCTATCCGGAAGAAGCCGACATGGAGAAGCACCGGATGTCGGTGCTGACGCCGGTCGGTGCGGCGCTGATCGGCCTCAAGGTCGGCCAGTCGATCCATTGGCGGACACGGTCGGGCGAGGACCGTGTGCTGAAGGTGCTACAGGTCTCGCACGCCGATGGCGGCGCCCGGTCACCTCAGGAACTCGGGTGAGATCAGCGACGGCAGGAACAAGGCGAGCGGCGGCCACAAGATCATCAGCGCCAGCACGCCGAGCATCGGCATCAGCATGATGAAGGTGTCCTTGAGGGCATCGACCATGCGGATGCCGGCGATCGCGCACGCGATCATCAGGCATAGTCCGTAAGGCGGCGTCACCAGCCCGAAGGCCAGGGAGACGATACCGATCATCGCGAAGTGCACCGGGTCCATCGCCACGGCCTTGGCGAGCGGCTGCAGGATGCTGCCGACGATGATGATCGCCGGGATCGCGTCCAGGAAGCAGCCGACCACCAGGAAGACGGCGGCGATGAAGAATCCGGTGGCGATCGGCCCCATGCCCCAGGTGCTGACGCCGGCGAGAATCGCCTTCGGGATCTGGTAGTAGGCGAGCAGCCAGCCGAACGCGCTGGCGGTGCCGACGCAGAAGAGCGCCACTGCGGCGAGCTTCCCGGTGTCGAGCAGGGCGTGGTGCAGGCCCTTCAGGTCCATCTCGCGGTAGACGAGCAGCGACAATACGCCCGCATAGAGCACGGCGATGCACGCCGACTCCGTCGCGGTGAACCACCCGAAGATCTTGCCGCCGATGATGATCATCGGCGTCAACAGCGCCGGCACCGAGATGCTCAGGGCGACGATCAGCTCATCCCAGCTCGAGCGCGGGTAGGTGGGATAGCCGCGCCGCTTGGCTTAGGCGTGCACGGTCGCCATCTGGACGAAGCCGATCAGGAGGCCAGGTATGATTCCGGCGAGGAACAGCGCGCCGATCGAGACGGTCAGCACGCCGCCCCAGACAATCATCAGGATCGACGGCGGGATGATGACGGCGAGCACGGCCGAGACCGCGGTGATCGCGACGGAGAAGCTGTCGTCGTAGCCTTCCTTGCGCTGCGCCTCGATGAAGATCTTGGACTGGCTCGCGGCATCGGCCGTTGACGAGCCGGAGATGCCG
>CAZDGR010000238.1:0-6982 GCA_964504845.1 uncultured Rhizobium sp.
CGGCGAGGCTTCCCCTCACCCGCTCGGCTTCGCCTCGCACCCTCTCCCCCAAGGGGAGGGTCTCCTTTCGGCTTCTCGTCAGCCGAACAGCTTGTCGATGTCGGCCTGGCTGGCGTTGCCGGTCGAGTCGCCGCCGGCGGGGCCGTGAAGGGCCACGTCGCCGTCCTGCTTCTCGATCGAGGGCGGCAGCGGCATGGTCCTGAGCTCGTCCTCGCCCCAGATCGCCATCATGTTGGCGACGCGCTCCTCGATGAAGGCGAGCGTCTTCACGACCTTGGTGATGCGCTGGCCAGTCAGGTCCTGGAAGTTGCAGGCCTCGTAGATGCGGACGACCTGGTCGGCGACGTCGTTGACCTTCGCCACCTGGTAGCCGTCGGTGACGAGCGTCTTCAGCTCGGCGACCGCCTCGTCGATCTGCTCGGCGGCCGACATGATGCTGTTGGTCGCGATCTCGGTCGCGGACACCACCTGGCCGAGCTGGCTCGAGGCCTGGTTGATCTTGTCGTCGCTGGCGAGAGGGTGGCGGAGCTGGGCGATCTCGGCCTTGGTGGTGCGGATGCGGCCGGCGATGTCGCTGATCTCGGTGCGGATCCGCTCGATCTCCTGGTGATCGATCCCGATCACCTTCTCGAGCTTGCTGTCGAGGCCGTTGATCGCGGCCATGATCGGGCCGAGGTCGGCGGTGACGGGGGCTGGTGCTTGGGCGGGCCGCGCCGCCGGCTCGAGCGGACGGCCCTCGCGGCGCGCGAGCTGGAGCTCGGCGGTGAACGGACGGGTCGAACGGCTCATGCGGGCTCACTCCCTTTTCGCGCAAACTCGCGCGAGGCGCCGGAAGCTAGCGGTGAAATAGTAAGGTAATGGTTAACGGGAAACCCGAGGGCGACATGACGGACGACACGATGAAGGGCCTGGGCCGCGGCCTCACCAACTACGGCGACATGGATTTCGCCCTCTATCTGCGCCGCTCCTTCGCCCGCTCGATGGGCTATTCGGAGGCGATGCTGGCCCGGCCGGTGGTCGGGATCGTGGACACGTCCAGCGGCTACAACAACTGCCATAGGAACCTGCCGGAGCTGATCGAGGCGGTGAAGCGCGGCGTGCTCGCCGCCGGCGGCCTTCCGGTCGTCTTCCCGACGATCTCGCTGGGCGAGGTCTTCCTGACCCCGACCAGCCTCAAGTACCGGAACCTGATGGCCCTCGACACCGAGGAGATGATCAAGGCACAGCCGATGGACGCGGTGGTCGCGGTCGGCGGCTGCGACAAGACCGTGCCGGCGCAGCTGATGGCGCTGGCATCCGCCGGCAAGCCCGCGATCCAGCTTCTTGCCGGGCCGATGCTGACGTCGGGATATCGCGGCGAGCGGCTCGGCGCCTGCACCGACTGCCGGCGGTTCTGGGGCCGTTATCGTGCCGGCGAGATCGACAAGGAGGAAATCCGGAAGGTCGAGAGCCAGCTCGCCACCACCGCCGGCACCTGCGCGGTGATGGGAACCGCCTCCACGATGGCGACGATCGCCGAGACCCTTGGCCTGGCGCTGCCCGGCACCGCGGCAATCCCGGCCGTGCATGCCGACCGGCTGCGCGCCGGCGAGGCCTCGGGCATGGCGGCGCTGGAGGCGGCGAGGCGGGGGCTCACGCCCGACAAGCTGATCACGCCGAAGTCGGTCGAGAACGCCTTGACCGTGCTGCTCGCGGTCGGCGGCTCGACCAACGCGGTGCTGCATCTGGCCGCGGTTGCCGGCCGCGTCGGCATCCAGCTCGATCTCAAGCGGCTGAACGAGCTCTCCGACCGCACGCCGGTGATCGTCGACCTCAAGCCGACCGGCCAGCACTACATGGAGAACCTGTTCGAGGCCGGCGGCGTCGGCGCGGTCCTGCGCGAGCTCAAGCCGCTGCTGCATCTCGACTGCCTCACCGTCACCGGCGAGACGCTCGGCCAGCGCCTGGACCAGCCCGATGCCTGGGTCGACCGCAAGGTGGTTAGGCCCTTGAGCGATCCATATCTGCCTTACGGCGGTCTCGTCGCGCTGTTCGGATCGCTGGCGCCGCGCGGCGCGATCCTGAAGCGCTCGGCCGCCGATGCGCGCCTGTTCGAGCGCGAGGGAAGGGCGGTGGTCTTCGACGGGCTCGAGGATCTGGCGCGTCGGATCGACGATCCCGCGCTCGACGTGACACCCGACGACTTCCTGGTGATGAAGAACGCAGGCCCGACTTCCGTCTCCTGCATGCCGGAGGCGGGCTACCTGCCGATCCCGTCCAAGCTGGCGAAGGCGGGCGTGAAGGACATGGTCCGGATCTCGGACGCGCGGATGAGCGGCACCGCCTTCGGCACCGTGGTCCTGCATGTGACGCCGGATGCCGCGTCCGGCGGGCCGCTCGCGAAGGTTCGGTCCGGCGACCGCATCCGGCTCTCGGTCAAGGATCGGCGAATCGATCTCATGATCGCGGACGAGGAGCTGGCCCGCCGGCCGCTGCCGTCGCCCTCCGCCCCGGCCCGCGGTTACGACCGGCTTTATGCCCGCGAGATCACCCAGGCCGACCAGGGCTGCGACTTCGATTTTCTTCGGGCCCGCCCGGAACATCCGTGAAACACCGGCCGCGGCATTAGCCATGAGGACCCGCTACGGGAACAGATGGCCAACCCCCGGGTTGATGCAGATCATGCGGCGCGCCGCGACTTAGGGTAAAGGATGCCCCGCTTCGATCCGGCCGGGCCGACCCGCCCGCCGGACCCGACGCCCGGTGCAACTTCCCGCGAGCCCTTCGTGTCGCACGCGTCCAGTCAGTCGTCGCAATCCAATCCTGCACTCCGGCTCATGCTCGGCGCCATCGGCGTCGTTTACGGCGATATCGGCACCAGCCCGCTCTACGCGATGAAGGAGAGCTTCCTCGGCGCGCACTCGGTCGAGCTGACCGCCGCGCATGTCTACGGCGTGCTGTCCCTGATCTTCTGGTCGGTCACCGTGCTCGTGTCGATCAAGTACGTGATGATCATCATGCGCGCCGACAACAAGGGCGAGGGCGGCAGCCTGGCTCTGCTGGCGCTGGTCAGCCGCTCGGTGCAGGGAACGCGGACGTCGTTCTTCGTCCTGGTGCTCGGGGTCTTCGCCGCCGCGCTTTTCTACGGCGACAGCATGATCACGCCGGCGATGTCGGTCCTGGGCGCCCTCGAAGGTCTGGCGCTGGCCGCACCGAGGCTCGGCGACTACATCGTGCCGCTGACCGTCACCATCCTGGTCGGCCTCTTCGTCCTCCAGCGGCGCGGCACCGCCAATGTCGGCCGGCTGTTCGGCCCGATCATGGTGCTGTGGTTCGTGACCCTCGCGGCCCTCGGCATGGTCGCCATCGCCAAGCACCCGACGATCCTGTTCGCGCTGAGCCCGACCTACGCGATCGACTTCTTCATCACCGACCGGCTGAAGGCGTTCCTGACGCTCGGCACCGTGGTCCTGGCCGTCACCGGCGCCGAAGCCCTCTACGCCGACATGGGCCATTTCGGCCGCGAGCCGATCCGCCGCGCGTGGTTCTTCTTTGTCCTGCCGGCGCTGATGCTCAACTACCTCGGCCAGGGCGCGCTGCTGCTCGACAATCCCGAGGCCGTCGTGAACCCGTTCTACAGCCTCGCGCCGGAATGGGCGCTGTTGCCGATGGTCGTGCTTTCGACGATGGCGGCGGTCATCGCCTCGCAGGCCGTCATCTCCGGCGCCTTCTCGGTGACCCAGCAGGCGATCCAGCTCGGCCTTCTGCCGCGCATGAAGATCGCGCATACCTCCTCTTCCGAGATCGGCCAGATCTACATCCCGTTCGTCAACTGGACGCTCGGCATCTTCGTCGTGGCGCTCGTGCTCGGCTTCGGGTCGACCACCAACCTCGCCGCCGCCTACGGCGTCGCCGTCACCGGCACGATGACCATCGATACGCTGCTGGCATATCTCTATGCGCGCCGGGTCGCGAACTGGACGCTTCTGTCGTCGGTCGGCCTGTTCGGCGTCTTCCTCGTCATCGACCTCGCCTATCTCGGCGCCAACCTCGTGAAGATCCCGGACGGCGGCTGGTTCCCGCTCGGCATCGGGCTCGCCTTCTTCGTCCTGCTGACCACCTGGAAGCGCGGCCGGCAGCTGCTGTTCGAGCGGCTGCGCGACGACACGATCCCGATGGACGTGTTCCTGCGCTCAAGCAAGAAGTCGGTCCATCGCGTGACCGGCACCGCGATCTACATGACAGGGTCGGTCGACACGGTGCCGCATGCGCTGCTGCATAACCTGAAGCACAACAAGGTGCTGCACGAGCGCAACATCATGCTGACGGTGATGACGTCCGACGTGCCGAGCTGGCCGGAGGCCGACCGGCTGGAGATCCGCGACATGGGCTCCGGCTTCTGGCGCGTCGTCGTCCGCTTCGGCTTCATGGACATTGCCGACGTACCGAACGCGCTGAAGCTCGGCGCCGCCAGGGGTCTTCCGGTCGAGCTGTTCGATACCTCGTTCTTCCTCAGCCGCGAGGCGATCCGGCCGTCGATCCGCCCGGGCATGCCGCTCTGGCGCGAGGCGCTGTTCGCCTGGATGTCGCGCAACGCGACCAGTGCCATGGACTTCTTCAAGCTTCCGCCCGACCGCGTGGTCGAGGTCGGCACCACCGTCGAGATCTAGCGGAGAATCCTGAAATGGTGACGCTGAAGGCGAGCGCGCTCGAGGAGTTCGTGCGCGACATCTTCGTCAAGGCCGGCTGCTCGGTCGCCGAAGGCACGCGGGTCGGCAAGTACCTGGTGCAGGCGAACCTGACCGGGCACGACAGCCACGGCGTCGTCCGCGTGCCGCGCTACGTGCAGATGAAGAACGACGGCCAGATCGTCGCCGACCAGAAGGTCGAGCTCACGGTCGAGACGCCGGTGCTCGCCGTCGTCGACGCGCGCTACGGCTTCGGCCAGACCGCCGCACCCCAGGCGGTCCAGATCGGCATCGACAAGTGCAAGGCGATGGGCCTCTCGGCGGTGGCGCTCCGGAACTCTGGCCATATCGGCCGCGTCGGCGACTGGGCCGAGATGGCGGCGGCGGCGGGCCTGGTCTCGGTCCACTTCGTCAACGCCGCCGGCTCGATCCTGGTGGCCCCGTACAACGCGACCGAGCGGCGTTTCTCGACCGCGCCGTATTGCGTCGGCGTGCCGCGTCCGGGGCAGTCGCCGCTGATCCTCGACTTCGCCACCTCGGTCGTCGCCGAGGGCAAGGTGCTGGTCGCGAGCAAGGGCGGCAAGAAGATCCCTGACCACGCGCTGATCGGACCCGACGGCAGGATGAGCGGCGACCCGCATCTCCTCTACGGCGACTACGATCCGAATGGTGGCCGCGACTACAGGAGCGGTCCCGGCGCGATCCGCGCCTTCGGCGACCACAAGGGCTCGGGCCTCGCCTTCATGTGCGAGGTGCTGGGTGGCGCCCTCACCGGCACGGGTGCGGCGACGCCGGGCCGGCGCTTCGCCAACGGCATGCTGTCGTTCTACGTCGATCCGAAGATCGTCGATCCGGCGAACTTCCTCGCCCCCGACCTCGCGCGCTTCGTCGACTGGGTGAAGACCGCGAAGCCGGTGCCGGGCGAGGAAGTGCTGGTGCCGGGCGAGCCCGAGGCCCGCATGCGCGCGGAACGCCTCGCCAAGGGAATCCCGCTCCCCGACGAGATCTGGCAGTCGCTGGTGACCACCGCCCGCGAGCTCGGACTCGACGAGCGGCGGATCCAGGCGGCTGGGATCTAGCCGCTACTTCTTCTCGAAGTCGATCTTCTCGTCGACCGGCAGGCCCTGAAGGAAGCGCCTGAGGCAGTCGAGGCCCATCTCGACGGCGCCGAGGCGCACCCATTCGCGTCCACCGAGCAGGCGCGCCTGGCGGGTGACGGTCTCGGCTGCTGTCGAGATCGCGATCGAGATGGTGCCGCCGAGCTCGATCCGGTCGGTGCCTTCGTCGAGATCGACCAGCACGGCGAGCGCGTGGCTGGCGCCCGACTTCCCGCGGAAGGCGTTGGCGATTTCGGCGGCGGCATCGACCGTCGCCGCGCCCGCCGATGCCGCCAATCCGACGCTGCTGCGCACCTGGGCGAGGTCCCGCGAGACGATGCCGCGCTTGAACACGTGCTCGCCGCCGGCGAGGTGCGATATCCGGGCGGCGACCTGGCCGCCGGTGAAGGTCTCGGCGACGGCCAGCGTGTGGCGGCGGTCGGCCAGGGTCTTCAGCACCACGCCTTCGAGCGTCTGGTCGTCCTCGGCGAGGATGAAGTTGCCGACGCGCTTCCTCACTTCCGCCTCGACCGGCGCCAGCTTTCTGCGCACGTCGTCCATGTCCGATCCCCGCACCAGGAGCTTGGTCTCGAGCTGCGGGTAATGCGCGCGGAAGCCCAGCTTGATGCTGCCGTCGGGCGACATCTCCTCGATGCCGGTCAGCAGCGTGTCGACATGGGATTCGCCGAGGCCGTAGGAGTGGAAGCGCTTCAGGTGGATCGTGACCGCGCGGCCCGCCTTGGCGAGAAGCCTGGGCACGATCTGCTCCTCCAGCATCCGGCGAAGCTCGCGCGGCACGCCGGGCGTGAAGAAGAAGCGCGCCTTGCCGATGTCGACGGCGAAGCCGCAGGCGGTGCCAATCGGGTTGTCGAGGATCTCGGCCGTCGCCGGCAGCATCGCCTGCTTCCTGTTGTTGGGCGGCATCACGCGCGAGCGGCGGGTGAAGAACTCCTCCATCTTCGCGAGCCATTCCTGGTTCAGCACCAGCTCGACGCCGGCGGCCTTGGCCGCGATCTCCTGCGAGAGGTCGTCGACCGTGGGCCCCAGGCCGCCATTGACGATCACCGCGTCGGCGCGGCCCGAGGCGAGACGGAAGGCTTCCAGCAGCCTTTCCCGGTCGTCGCCGACCGTGGTGCCCCAGACGACAGACAACCCGACGTCCTCCAGCTTCTGGCTCATGTAGCTGAAGTTCGAATTGACGATCTTGCCGGGCCGCAC
>CAZDGR010000239.1:0-6967 GCA_964504845.1 uncultured Rhizobium sp.
GACGGTACCGCCACCGGCCGCCACCTCACGCGACATGCGGCCGAGATATTCGGCCAGAAGCGGAACGATGCGGTCGCCCAGGCGCTCCGACAGGCGCGTGAAGCCCGCGAGATCGGTGAACATCACGGTCAAGTCCTGGCGCTGGCCGCCGGGACGCGCCTCGATGCCCTGCGAGACCAGCATGCGTACGAGATCGGCCGGAAGGAACTTGCCGAAGGAGGAGAGGCCTCGTCCCATCTGCACCAGGGTTGCCGAAAGCCCGTCGATCTCCCTGAGCGGCGACGGGACGTGCTCGATGCGGTCGAGCTGGAACTTCTCGATGTGCCGGAGCTGGCTCCCGATGCGTTCGATCGGGCGTGCGACCAGTCGGTTCGCGAGCCAGGCACCACCACCGGCGGCCGCTAGAACCAGGAGGGAGAGCATCCAGGCAAGCCGTTCGGTCGTCCGGTCGATCTCCGCAAGAAAGTCGGAGGCTGGGATGACGGTCGCCACCAGCCATCCCTCGAAGCCGATAGGCGAGAAGGCGACGAAGTAGCGTCTGCCGGTGAGTGAATCCTGGTAGTCCGCCTCGTGCACCTGATCTAGGAGCGCGAGGGACATGCCGCCCAGGGCCTGTGCGGCCGTCGCCAGCATCGGATCGGGGGAGGTTGCTTCGAGGCGACGCCAGGGAGGGAGCGCGTCCTCGGGCATCGGCCGTTCGTCCGACGCCGGAGGGGCGGCGAGCACGCGGCCATCCGGCGCGAGCACGTAGGCGCTGCCGGTCTTGCCGACCTGGACAGTCGCAAGGAACTGCGAGAGCCGTTCGAGCTCTATGGTGGCGGAGATCACGCCGACGAAGTTCTGGAACACCGTGAGACGGGTCGAGGTGCTGACGGCCGGACGGATACGCGTCGGAAATACGTCCGTCTCCGTCCAGGCCGGCCGCCCGTCCTCGGGCACGCCCCGATACCAGGGCTGCTCGATCGCCGAGAAGGCGCTGTCCGTAAAGTCTCGCCGCTTGAACTCGATGTCGCCGTCGAGCACGTCATAGCTGTCTATCCGCCGCTGGCGGACCTGCGTCTCCGGATCGCGCCTGACTTCCACCATGCGGATCTGGTCCTGCCCGAGCTTCTGCGCGCCGAAGAAGTCGCCGTTGGGCCAGCCCAGCGAGATCCAGGACAGCGCCGGCTGAGACTGAAGAAGGGCGAGAAAGATGAACTCCCGCTTGGCCTCGTCGGTGGTATCGAGGACGTTCTGGTAGAAGATCGAGCGGACCGCCTCGCGCGCCGCTTCGGCGTTGGCGAGCGCCCCGGCTAGCTCCTGGCGGATGGAGCCGACGATCTGGCGGTTCAGCTGCGAGGCGACGTCGCGGATGTTCTCGTCGGCGGTCCGCTGCCACGAGAAGTGCACGACCGCGGCGATCAGGAGGCCGGTCGTCGCGATCAGAAGCGTCAGGATCTGGCCGATACCCAGGCCGCGTCTCGCCGTCATCTCAGGCTCTCCAGGGTCGCGACGATGTCCTCGGGATCCGCACGCTGGCGGAAGTCGATGTCGACCTGGGCGAGCCGTACGAGCCCGTCCGTGCCGACGACGAAGCTCGCGGCCAGCGGCAGCTCGGCTTCCGCCGTGCCGTTCAGCTGCGTGAAGTCGATGCCGCGGCGCGCATAGAGCTGGACGACCTCGGGCGGAATGCGCCAGGCGAGGCCGAACAGGCGGGCGGTCCGGTTGCCGACGTCGCTGAGCAGCGGGAAGCCGAGCTCCTCCTGCACCGTCGTTGACTCCATACGGTCGAGCGACTGCGGCGAAATCGCCACCAGTCCGGCGCCGGCGGCCTGGATGCGCGGCAAGGTGCGCTGGAAGGCGCGGAGCTGGAGATTGCAGTACGGGCACCAGCCGCCGCGGTAGAAAACCAGCACGACCGGACCATGCGACAGGAGCTCGCCCAATGCGACGCGGCGGCCGTTTACGTCCGGGAGCTCGAAGTCGGGAGCCATCTCGCCGACTGCCAGCGCCCCGGAGGCGACGGCCTGAGCGTCGAGGTCAGCGATCATCCGCTCGATGGCGTCCTGAACCGCCGGATCGCGCTTGGCGCGATTGGCGGACTCCAGTGCGTCGAGTTCTTCGGTGAGGCGCATCTCAGGTGCGGCGGCCGACGGCCCGCGAGATAAGATGGTCGAGCGACAGCGTTCCGGCGCCGCGGATCACGATCAGCAGCAGCAGGGTGGCCCAGGTCAGATGTTCGACCCAGTTCTCCGGGTAGACGAGGAGCTGGATCACCGCGGTCATGCCGAGAAGCCCAAGCGCGCCGAGGCGGGCGCCGAGGCCGAGCGCCAGCAGCACCGGCGCCGACAGCTCCATCGCCGTGCCGAGGGTGGCGGCTAGCTCCGGCGGCAGCAGCGGCAGCCGGTACTCCTCGCGGAACAGCGCGACCGTGGTTTCCCAGCTCGCGATCTTGGTCAATCCGGACTTCCAGAAGACCGCACCGACGGCGACGCGCGCCATGAGTTGCGGCAGCGCCAGCGGCACCGTATCGAGGCGCCGGAGGAGGTCGCCGATCCGCGCGACGGCGGGGCTAGCGGCGGACATGGGACGCTGCATTCCGTGCGTGGTCATCATTTGCGACATGAGCGGGTCCTTTCGAGACTGAGGGGCGGGTTGCGACCAGGAGTCCGGTTGCGATCAATCCGGTGAGGAAGCGGGTGACGTCGCGATCCGCGGCGGTGGCGACGGCACGGCCGAAGCTCTCGCCATCGGAAAGGCGCTTGAGGAATCGCCACTCCCATTCGGCGAGCGTCCACCAGCTCACCTCGAGACCGCGGCGGGCGACGAGGAGATGGGCGCCGGTCGGTGCAAGCGGCAGGCGCTGGCGCGGAATTCCGGCACGGATCGCTTCGAAGACGTCCGCCAGCGCGACGCGGGAGGAGACGAACCCGACCGATGGCTGCAACGTGAAGACGAGGTCGTCGATCGACGACGGCGGTATCTCGGCCAGTCGCGCCGGATCGAGGCGGGGCAGTTCGGCCGCGTGATAGGCACGGTTGATCGCCCAGTCGAGGTGTCCGAGGTCGGCAAACCAGGAGCGGCCGGCGGCGAAGGCCGGGAAAGTGTGACCGTATTCATGGAGGCACGGTGTCGCGGGCGGATGGTCGCGAAGGTAGGCGACGGCGGCGGCGGCGAAGTCCGTTTCGCCGAGCACGTACTTCAACGACGGGAAAGTCGCTGCCAGGGCGTCGACCAAGGTGATGCTGTAGTGGTTGCGGTGGATCTGCAGGCGTCGCTCGTTTGCGATGCGGTCCTGCACCACCAGGGCTGCCAGGGCGTGGCCGCTGCCACGCCGCATGGCGGCGGCGAAGTGACGCTGCAGCCTAAGCGGCGGCGACATGGGGAGGGCTTTCGAGGGCGGTCTCGCGACGGCGATCGGCTTCGTGCGCCTCGGCGACCAGGCGGGCGAGAGAAGGGATGCGGGTATCCCATTCGACCAGCGTTGCAGCCCGCGGGAAACGGCGGATCGCCTCGGCGTAGAGCGCCCAGACAGGCTCCGCGACCGGCGCGCCGTGGTCGTCGATCAGGATCGTGATGTCGCCATGGTCCGCAACGTGATGGCCGGCGACGTGGATCTCGCCGACCGCGTCCTCGGGAAGCGCATCGAGGAAGGCGAATGGATCGATGCTGTGGTTGCGCTCGACGACATAAAGGTTGTTGACGTCGCAAAGGATGCCGCAGCCAGTCCGCCGTGCCAGCTCGGCGAGGAAGGGACTCTCGCCGATGGTCGCATGCGTGAACCGCAGGTAGGTGGAGGGGTTTTCGATCAGGATACGCCGGCCGAGCCGCGACTGGATGCGATCGACCTGGCGCGCGACGTGATCGAGCATCTCCTCGGTCAGCGGCATCGGCAGGAGGTCGTTGAGATAGGTCCCGTCGACCACGCTCCAGGAGAGATGCTCGGAGACCAGCGCCGGCTCGATCGCGTCGACGAGGTCCTTCAGACGTTCGAGGTGGCGGCCGTCGATGCCGTCGGCGGAGCCGACGGACAGGCCTACCCCATGCAGGCTGATCGGCAGGTTTTCGCGAACCTTGCTGAGATAGTGGAAGGGAATGCCGCGGCCCATGTAGTTCTCGGCATGGACCTCGACCCAGCCGACGCCAGGGGGAGCCGCGATGATCTCCGCATGGTGAACCGCGCGTAACCCGATGCCGGCGTTTACCGGCAACGGGTGGGCGAGGACGTGTGATCGGGAGATCATCGGAGTCGCCCTGGCGTGCGAAGCCGGATCAAGCCTTGGGCGAGGGGCTGCTGCCGTTGATCTTGGCGCAGGTGCCGGCCGCGACGTAGATCCAGGCGTCGCCCTGTCCGTCGCGCTTGGAGGTGCCGGCGCAGGACGAGGTGGCGGTCTGGCAGTCGTTCTTGCCGGCGCGGGCGACGCCGAAGCACTTCTCGTTCTGGAACGAGGGGGCAGGCGCCGGCTGCGCCTGGGACTCGGCAATGGCGGCGAGGCCGATGACGGCACCGACAGCGGTGGCGAGGATGAGAGCGGATGACTTCATGAGGGTTCTCCGTTGGGTGAGGTCGCTTTATTTCCCGGAAACCACGCCGGTTTCCGATGGCGCACACTCTCCGATTTCTCCGGCATCAACGGAAATGCCGGGTCGGTATCGGTTCAATACTCGCGACGTATGGCGCGAGGACGCGATGTGGAAAGCCGAGGGCGGGACGACGGCTGCATCGTCGGGCCCTGACCGGGAGCAGAGCCCGCTAGCCAAGGCCCAGCTCCATGCTAGCAGGCCATTTTTGCCGGAAACCGGGCGCGCAAGGCGAGCACATCCTCGAACCGCTCGGTTCAAACCGTATTCAGGAAGGCCGGCCAGCTTTCCCATTCAGCTAAGTGCATACCCGAGGCTCGGACCGTGGGTCGCGGCTTGCCTCGAAGGCCCGGGAACTGCCGCCTGCTTGGGCAGCCGGCGGGTCCGCTCAGATGCGGTGCTTAGGGCTCCAGCGTATGCGTGAGCGCGACCAATCCTTCCGCGGGCGCTCGCGTGTGGTGCAGGACCCCGCAGCATTCGATGTAGTCGAACGGTCCTTGCGCGGACGTAAGGCCGAGGATGTCGGCCTGACGGAAGGCCAAGTTGCGAACGGAAGCCTCCTCGGCCCTGATCGTTGCATAGGCCAGGCTCGCGCGACTGAGGTCGATCGCCAGGATCTCCGCATCGGGTAGCTGCTTTGCGACGACGATCGCGTGCTGACCGGTGCCGCAACCGGCGATGAGAACCTTGGGACGAACAGGAAACGCGATCTCGGTACTGAGTCCAGGGAGGCCCTTGGTGAGGTAGCCGGTCAGCGTCATCGGCTCGAGCGCCGACCAGTCTCCGCTATGCCAGCGGGGATACGGGTTCTCCTATTACGGCTCGCCGACCCGCAGGGACACCTCGTCGGCGATCGAAACCAACGCTCGCGGCTGCCGAGGACTCCGCCAGCGCTTCTGTGAGAAGCGCCCTGCGGGCTCGCGTCAGTTCGGCTTCGATGGCGCGACCGGTCGTTGGCGGCGCCGAACCCTTTGCCAGCAAGAACTTCCTCGTCAGGCCGCGGCGCGGACGGTCGCGATGCCGAGTTCGTCCAGGGTCCGGCGGACCTTGTCGAGGGCCTCGCCGGTCAGCGGCATGACCGGGTCGCGCGGGATTCCGGCAGGCTGGCCGATCAGGTTGAGGGCGGCCTTGAATGCCGCCGGCCAGGTGCCGGTGCCCATCAGCAGCTGATAGACCACCGTCAGCTTGTAGTGCAGCGCAGCGTACTCGGCCGTGGGCTTCGAGCGGCCGATCTCGACCAGGCGGCCGGCGTCGCGGTCGAGGAACTCCGGTCCGGTGGCAATGAAGCCCTTCGCGCCCAGCGCGATGCCCGGAAGGATGAAGTGGCAGGGACCGACCAGGATCGCGATCTTGTCGCGGAAGCGCTCGAGCAGGTGCGTGTGGTGGAAGAACTCACGCTCGCTTTCCTTGATGCCGATGACGGGGGCCGCGTTCAGGACGGCGCCGAGATCATCGGGCGTCATGCCGTAACCGACGCGACGGGGTGAATTGTAGGCGACGATCGGCAGCTTCACCGCCTGGGCGATGCCGGCGAAGCGCCGGACGATCTCGTCGCGAGAGCCCTTGAGCACGTAGGTGGGCGGCATCACCAGCAGGCCCTGCGCACCGTTCGCCTCGGCGGCGCGGGCGTAGATCAGGGTCTGCGGCAGGGTCGGCGAGGTACACCCGGTCATCACCGGCACGCGCCCCTTGGATGCGTCGACTGCGAGCCGGGTCAGGCGTCCGCGCTCGTCGGCGGAAAGCGTCCAGCTCTCGCCGTTGTCCCCGGAGACGCAGATCGCGGTGGCGCCGTTGCCGATCAGCCATTCGACGAGATGCTTGAACGCATCCTCCATGATCTCGCCGTTCGCGGCGAAGGGCGTGACGATCGCGGGGATGAAGCCGCCAAGCGTGCTCTTGTCCATGTCGCTTCCTCTACGGTTCCCGGCCGTGATGGCAGGAGCGTAGCATAGCCGGCGGTTGCATCGGCGTGATCCGGCTTGCGCCGCAATAGTGCTGTGCGCGTTTCCCCGGGCGAAATGATTGACCGATCAGCGAGCCAGGGCCTAGGCTCTAACGGCTCACGGTGACCGGCTCCCGCATCAATCAGGAGGCTGCCTGCGGCAGCCTTGAGGAGGGACGATGGCGCGCAGACTTCCGCCGAAGATCCGCATTTCCGCTCCCGTGACCCCGTTCAGCGAGAAGGGCGAATTCCTGCCCGACTCGTATGCCGAGATCATTCGCTGGAACCTGAAGCATGGGACGCGCGGTTTTCTGGTCGCGGCCGACAACGGCGAGCATTGGGCACTCTCGACCAAGGAGATCCGGCAGATCGCCGAGATCACGATGCGCGAGAGCAAGGGCAAGCTCCCGGTCTATGTCGGCGCCTGGGCGATCACCGAGCGCGAGGCGATCGAGCGTGCGGCGG
>CAZDGR010000240.1:0-6950 GCA_964504845.1 uncultured Rhizobium sp.
CGCGGCGGCCGGGTCTACGTCGATGCTCGCCCGACGTTCCGGCGCCTGGCGTTGTTTTTTAATGATACGGCGACCACCGAGATCTACACGCAGGGCTACGAGCTTCAGCGCCGGCTCGGCGTCGGCAGGCCCGCGGTGGTGGTGCTCGACCCGACCGACCCGACGCACCTGCACCGGCTCACGCTCTATGGCGCGCTGCAGCGGACCACCCCGATCCGCCACGACCATCACGACTCGTATTCGATGCAGCTCATCTTCGAGGAGTGGCTCTGATGACCGGCTGGCCTCTCGTCTTCAACGGCAACACCTATACGGAGGCGATGTTCGCCGGCAACGGCTATGCCGACGCGTTGCCGAAGCTGCTGCGCGACGTCGCGGCGCATACGGCCCAGCTCTACCAGAGCCCGTGCATGACCTCGATCCTGGTCTCGGGCTCGGGCGACATCATGCTGACGGTGGCAGCGAACAAGACCTTCGCCCGCGGCCAGCCGATCCGCGTCGCCCGGACCTCGGATCCTGCCGGCATCTACATGCTCGGAACCTGCCTCGACTATACGCCGGGCACCGGCGCGCTCACCATCCGGCGCTCGGCGGCGCTGGGGAGCGGCACCTATGCCGACTGGACGGTCAGCGTCGACGGCGGCGCCGGCCCCGAAGGTCCGGCCGGCCCGACCGGTGCCACGCCGCTGATCGCCACCTCGACCGCCGCGACGCTGACGATCCAGCTCGGCCCGACATCCTCGTTCACGACTGCCGCCGACCTGCCGCTTCTGGTCGGCGCCTTCGTCCTCATGACCGCGAATGCCGACCCGTCGAAGTGGATGATGGGACAGATCGCCAGCAAGGCTGGAACCAGCCTGACCGTGGACGTGCAGGCGATCAGCGGTACCGGCTCGCCGGCTGGCTGGACGCTCCAGCTCGCCGGCCCGCGCGGCATTCAAGGTCCGACAGGACCGGCGGGCGGCTTGTCGCGCGCCGAAGTCCAGGCCGCTGTCAACTCGTTCTGACCAGGAGAAATTATGGCTGTCACCAACACTGCCGCGTTCGGCCAGGCGCCGAATGTCGGTCAGGCGGCCCTCACCGCCGCCAAGTCCGCGCCGCTGTCGGGCGGAACGAACACCGTGCTGCTGTTCACGGCCGGCCCCAACGGCTCGCTCGTGAATGGCATCGCGGTGATCCCGAGGAACACGCTGTCGAACGCCGCTCACATTGCCGTCTACACCTCGACCGACAACGGGACGACCGTGAATCTCGCCGCGATCGGCCTGCTCGCGGCATGGACGTTCGCGGCGACGACGGCGCCCGTACCGTTGAACCTCGCCAATCTGAATGGCGGCGTCATCTCCGCGACAAACCCGCTGTACCTGCCCGTCGGCATGAAGCTCTACGCATCGTCGTCCCAGGCTCTCAGCGACGGGATCCTGGTCACGGCGAACGGCATCGATCTTTAAGGAGCGCATGGCATGGCTGCAGATGGTCTTCGAAATGCGCTTCCTGGACTCTCGGCTTTTCCGCCGCTTCCGATCGAGCTGAAAGGCGCGCGCTTCGGCGTGCAGGTCTTCACATCGAACGGCACCTTCCAGCGCCCGAGCGGCGTCTCCTCGGTTACCGCGATGGCGATCTGTGTCGGCGGAGGAGGTGGAGGCGGAGGGGGATACGGAAACAGTGCGGGGACTCTCTCCGGCGGCGGAGGTGGAAGTAGTGGAGGTGCAAGCTCTATCGGGACATTGGCCTCAGCTTCTGGTGGCCTTGGTGGTGACGCCGGTACCGGGTCGGCGCCGACCGAACAGGGAGCTACGGGATATCAACGTGGCTCGTTCGGGCGATATGCACGTACCGAAAGCAGTCCAAACGTCTCGTGGGTTGGCTCTCCATCCGCAGGCGGGCGCGGCTTCTTCGGTTTCGGTCATGGTGGTGAGGGCGGCTCCGCAATCATTGTCAACCTAGCCGGCGCCACGGGCAGTGGTGGTAACGGAGGCAACTCGGGTGCGGTTGCAACCTACTTTGGCACGATCTCTGCGGACGAGACTATTACTGTCGGGGCCGGCGGCACTGGTGGCATGGGCGGAGTCTTCGGTACTCTCGGCGCTGGTCAGCGTGGGGCGGGAGGCGTCGTCGCGGTCTTTTACTGGTGGTGAGAGCCCGAGCGATCCCAGCAGCCTTGCGCAGGCGTACAGTGCGGGTGGACGCAGACGCTGGGTAATCCGACTGCGCATGTCACCTATCTGGGCTAGAGTGACTTGCCATCTACAAGCGAGCACTCTTCAGCATGAGCGTGTTGCCGAAGTTAATGAAGATTTTCCGCGACCACGGCTATCAGCCGCTAACTGGCTATAACTCGTACTTCTTTCAAAATCATCGGGACGCACCGTTTACGCGGCTGCTGAGTGGAGATGGTCAGCTTCTTGGCCATGCGGGTCTCGCGCTTCAGGAGGTAATGTTTATCGAGGGACTGAGTGATTATCTCACCCCAAAGAGTATCTTTGCGATTGGGAATGCGTATGGGTGGAGTTCGGTCGCCCTGTCTTTGATCTTCCCGGCCGCACGTGTGGCCGCTCTTGATCCGTTGTCAGATGGGATAGAGCTTACGAATAGCCTTGCGTCAGCGAACGGGCTGCCCCTCACCGCGGTTGTAGGCTCGTCGCCGAATGACGTCGCAGGAACCGTTGACCGGCACCTAGCTGGTCGTGTCGATCTCGCGTTGATCGATGCAATGCACACCAACGAGGCGGTGCTTGCTGACTTCGAGGCAGTCCAGGCGGCTGCACACAATCAGACCGTATTCATCTTCCACGATGTCATGACGTGGAAGCTTGAGGATGCGATGTTCGCAATCCGCGACAAGGGTTACATCATGCGTATTCTAACGCGTACGCCGTCTGGGATGGCCGTCGTTTATCGCGCGGCCGGAGCGGAACTGGATGCGTACATTTCCGCGTTCAGCGACGATCCGGAGTTCTTTAAGAACTATCGCAAGTTTGTCGTCGAAACCTATGCGGACAGCGTATCGAAGCTCGTCCGCTGACGCTCAACCTGCGCCTCGGCTAGCGATCAAGACCTGACAAGGCCGATCCGCCAGACGCCGCCGTACCTTTCATCAAGGAGTATCCCGATGCTGCGTCTTTCCGGCGCCGCCCATGCGCGTGCGCCGTTCGGGGTGATGTTGTGAGCGAGCCCTCCCCGCACATCCTCGTCGACATCGGCGAGCTCGAAGTCCTGCTCGATCGTGCCGCCGAGGAAGGCGCTCGCCGCGCGCTCGCGGCGATCGGCCTCGAGGACGGCCGTGCTGCGGCCGACGTCCGCGATCTCCGCGAACTGCTCGGTTCGTGGCGCGTGGCCAAGCGGGCGGTATGGCAGACGGTGGTCCGCTTCCTGACAACTGTGCTTCTGGCCGCGCTTCTCGCCGGGCTCGCGCTGAAGGCGAAGCTCGGCCTCACCTGATCCAATCGGAAGGAGTTTCCAATGCAGATCCTCACCTATCTCGTCTCGCGTGCGGGCGAGGCCTCGAGCTGGGCCGGCCTGGCTGCGGTCATGGCCGGGCTCGGCGTCCAGCTCGATCCGGGGCTCTGGCAGAACCTCGTCGCGGTCGCGACCGCGCTTGCCGGACTCGCGGCCTACCTGATCCGCGATCGGTGAGCGCCCTTGGCTCGGCGCTCGCCTTGGCGGCGGCGCTGGTCCGGCTGGTCCTGGTCTGGCTCGCCGACCGCCCGGCACCGGCGGAGCGCGAGGCGGCGCGGATCGCACGCCAGCGCGACGAGGCGAGCCGGCCTGCTGCTTCTCCTCGCGATCTCGTCGAGCGGATGCGCGACGGCCGGCTCTGAGGCGGCCCGGATCTGCCCGGCCTGGCCACATGCCGGTGCCGAGGTCGCGGGCGAGCTCGAGTGGGCCTGCCTGCCCGAGCAGCGATGCCCGGCACTCTGGTCCTGGCTGCAGCGGCTCGATCTCCTGAAACGACAGCTCGACGCCTGCCGTGCCTGACGCGAGGCAGGCGTCTTTTTCGTTTGCGCTCGCGTGCCGCGCTTCCGCAAATGGTCGGCCATGAAGAATCCGTGGACGACGCTGACCACCAAGCCGCAATACGAGAACCCGTGGATCCAGGTGGTCGAGCACGACGTGCTCAAGCCCAACGGCAGCCCGGGCATCTATGGCGTCGTGCGCTTCAAGAACCTGGCGATCGGCGTGATCCCGATCCATGCCGACGGCACCACGGTGCTGGTCGGCCAGTACCGCTATCCGCTCGAAGCCTATTCCTGGGAGATTCCGGAGGGCGGCGGCTTGCTCGCGGTCGACCCGCTGGACTCGGCCAAGCGCGAGCTGGTCGAGGAGACCGGACTGAGCGCCGGCAGATGGCACCCATTCCTCGAGCTCCATCTCTCGAACTCGGTCAGCGACGAGCGTGCGATCAACTATCTCGCCTGGGACCTGACCGAAGGCGCCGCCCGTCCCGACGACACCGAGCAGCTTCAGATCCGCCGCGTTCCCTTCGCCGAGGCGGTGCGCATGGCGATGGCCGGCGAGATCACCGATGCGATGGCGGTCGCGGGCCTCATCAAGGCCCAGCTGCTGCTCGATCGCGGCCAGCTGCCGGAAGACCTCCTCAGGATCCTCCGCAAATGAAAAAGCCCCGCGGGATCGCTCCCGCGGGGCTTTTCGCGTCTTGAGCGTTGGGCGTTACGCCGCCTTCATCAGGCCGCGCAGCACGTACTGAAGAATGCCGCCGTGGCGGTAGTATTCGATCTCGTCCGCGGTATCGATCCGGCAAAGCACCTGGATCGTCTCCGACTTGCCGTCGGCGCGGGTGATCTTCACGTTGACGTCCATGCGCGGCTTGATGCCGCCGGCGATGCCCTCGATGTCGACGATCTCGTCGCCGACCAGGTTCAGGCTCTTGCGCGTCATGTCGCCCTTGAACTGCAGCGGCAGCACGCCCATGCCGACCAGGTTCGAGCGATGGATGCGCTCGAAGCTCTCGACGATCACCGCGCGGATGCCGAGCAGGATCGTGCCCTTCGCCGCCCAGTCGCGCGACGAGCCGGTGCCGTACTCCTTGCCGCCGAAGACCACCAGCGGCACGCCCTCGGCCTTGTACTTCATCGCCGCGTCGTAGATCGACATCACCTGGCCCGAGGGGAAGTGCTTGGCCATGCCGCCGGACGTGCCGGCCGCCGCCTCGTTCTTGAGGCGGATGTTGGCGAAGGTGCCGCGCATCATGATCTCGTGATTGCCGCGGCGGGCGCCGTAGCTGTTGAAGTCCGCCGGCCGCACCTGGTGCTGCAGCAGGTAGTCGCCGGCCGGGCCGTCCTTCTTGATGTTGCCGGCGGGCGAGATGTGGTCGGTGGTGATCGAGTCGCCGAGAAGCGCCAGCACGCGGGCCTTCCGGACGTCGGTGATCTTGCCCGGCTCCTTCGGCATGTTCTCGAAGTAGGGCGGGTTCTTCACGTAGGTCGAGCCCGGCGACCACTTGTAGGTGAGGCCCGTGGTGGTCTTGACCTTCCGCCACTCGGCCGGGCCTTCGAATACGTTGGCGTAGCGCTTGCGGAACATCTCCGGGGTCAGCGAGCGGTGCATCTCGTCGGCGATGTCCTGGTTCGACGGCCAGACGTCGCGGAGATAGACGGGCTTGCCGTCCTTGCCGGTGCCGAGCGGATCCTTGGTGAGGTCGACCTTCATCGAGCCGGCCAGCGCATAGGCCACGACCAGCGGCGGCGATGCCAGGTAGTTCGCCTTGGTCTGCGGGCTGACGCGGCCTTCGAAGTTGCGGTTGCCCGAGAGCACGGCGGCGACCACTAGGTCCTTCGCCTCGACCGCGGCGATGATCTCGTCGCTCAAGGGGCCGGAGTTGCCGATGCAGGTGGTGCAGCCGTAACCCACGAGGTTGAAGCCCAGCTTGTCGAGCTCGACCTGAAGGCCGGCCTTCTCCAGGTAGTCGGTGACGACCTGGCTTCCGGGCGCCAGCGAGGTCTTGACCCACGGCTTCGTGGTCAGGCCCTTGGCGACCGCGTTCTTGGCCAGCAGGCCGGCCGCGATCAGCACCGCGGGGTTCGAGGTATTGGTGCAGCTGGTGATCGCGGCGATCACGACGTCGCCGTCCTTGAGCTCGTAGTTGGTGCCGGCGACGGGTACGCTGCGGTCGCCGCCGCCCATCTCCTTCAGCGCCGCGCCGAAGGCGCCGGACGTCGCCGACAGCAGCACGCGGTCCTGCGGACGCTTCGGGCCGGCGAGCGACGGCTCGACGGTGTTGAGGTCGAGCTCCAGCGTGTCGGTGAACACCGGGTCCGGCGTCGAGTCCTCGCGCCACATGCCCTGCGCCTTGGCGTAGGCCTCGACCAGCGCCACGCGGTCGGCGTCGCGGCCGGAGAACTTCAGGTACTTGATGGTCTCGCCGTCGATCGGGAAGAAGCCGCAGGTGGCACCGTACTCGGGCGCCATGTTGGCGATCGTCGCGCGGTCGGCGAGCGTGAGGCCGGAGAGCCCCGGGCCGTAGAACTCGACGAACTTGCCGACCACGCCCTTCTTGCGCAGCATCTGCGTGACGGTCAGCACCACGTCGGTCGCGGTCGTGCCTTCCTTCGGCTTGCCGGTCAGCCTGAAGCCGACCACCTCGGGGATCAGCATCGACACCGGCTGGCCCAGCATCGCCGCCTCGGCCTCGATGCCGCCGACGCCCCAGCCCAGCACCGCCATGCCGTTGACCATCGTCGTGTGGCTGTCGGTGCCGACCAGCGTGTCGGGATAGGCCACGGTCGGGCCGTCGGCCGAGTTGGTCCAGACCACCTGCGCCAGGTACTCGAGGTTCACCTGGTGGCAGATGCCGGTGCCCGGCGGCACGACGCGGAAGTTCGAGAACGCGTCCTGGCCCCAGCGGAGGAACTCGTAGCGCTCGCCATTGCGCTCGAACTCGAGCGCCACGTTGTCGCCGAACGTGTTCGGGCGGCCGAAGCTGTCGACCA
>CAZDGR010000241.1:0-6943 GCA_964504845.1 uncultured Rhizobium sp.
CGGCGGAGGCACCGGTCGAGACCCAGGGCTGCAGGTTCGGCGGCCAGGCCGAGAGTCCGCAGCGGAGGATGTTCGCCTGCGGCTGGGCGCGAAGCGGCGACGGCAGCAGCGAGAGCGCGGCGCCGGCCTTGATCAGCGTGCGACGGGAGAATTGCATTGGATCGCCTCCTGGCTCGGATGACCGCTTCTTCGCGGCTTTTCTCTAAGCCAAGAGTGACCCGCCCGACCGGGGGCTGGCAAGGCCGGCTTGCGTTTCAGGCGCCCAGGCCCAATATCCCGCTGCGCCCATGAAGTCATTCGGCAAGAAGCCCGAGGGGCTCCGTCTCGAACGGATCAAGTCATCGTCCCGCTGGACGGGCGAGCGCTTCCGAAATCTGCACCCGATCCTGCCGGGCCTGCGCGACCTCACCGCGTCGCCGCCGACCTTGGGCGACTTTCTCCGCAGCGGCGACCGCCGCCTGCCAAGCGGCCCCCTCCCCTCGGTGAGTCCGCTCGATCCCTGGGCACGTGCGACCGACAGCGGGCTCCGCGTCACGTGGCTCGGGCATTCGACCCTGCTCGTCGAGATCGACGGCTATCGCGTGCTGACCGATCCGGTCTGGGGCAAACGCGCCTCGCCGTTCCGTCTCCTCGGACCGAAGCGGTTCCAGCCCGTGCCGGTGCCGCTGAAGGCGCTGCCGCCGATCGACCTCGTGATCGTCTCGCACGACCACTACGACCATCTCGACTATCCGACGATCCGCAAGCTGGCGAAGACGAACGTGCCGTTCGCGACCTCGCTCGGCGTCGGCGCGCATCTCGAAGCCTTCGGCGTCGCGCCCGAGCGCATCACCGAGCTCGACTGGTGGGACGCGCACGCCTTGCGTGGTCTCGAGATAACCGCGGCGCCCTCGCAGCATTTCTCCGGCCGCGGCCTCAAGGACCGCAACACGACGCTGTGGTCGTCCTTCGTGCTGCGGACCGACCGGCACAAGGTCTTTTTCAGCGGCGACACCGGGCTGACCACCGAGTACGAGCGGATCCGCGACCGGCTGGGCCCCTTCGACCTGGTGATGCTCGAGGTCGGCGGCCTCCATCCGTCCTGGGGCGATATGCATCTGGGGCCTGAGAACGCGCTGAAGGCCGCGACCTTGCTCGGCGGCGGTGCCTTCCTTCCGGTGCATTGGGGCACCTTCAGCTTGGCGATGCATGCCTGGGACCAGCCGGCCGAGGTGCTGTTCGAGCAGGCACCCAAGACCGGCGTCCGGCTCCTGATGCCGCGCCTGGGCCAGCCGGTCGAGCCGGATCGGGAGAACGGTGTCGATCCCTGGTGGCGGGCGGTGGATACGGTCGCACCGAAACCCGGACACGACACGACCGGCGCCGCGATCATCGCGCCGAAGGCGATGGCGGGGCCGATCGACTAGTACGAAAGAGAGACTCAATGCGCTTCGAGGATCGAACGGCGGTCGTAACCGGTGGCGGCAGCGGCATCGGCAGGGCGATCGCCGAGGGGCTCGCCGCCGAGGGTGCGCGTGTCGCGATCGTCGACATCGATGCCGGCCGGGCCGAGACGGCCGCGCGCGAGCTCGGCACCAGCGCCGTCGCGATCCAGGCCGACGTCAGCCGGCCGGAGGACGCTGCCCGCCTCGCCGCCGAGGCCGCCAGGCAGCTCGGCAAGATCGACATCCTGGTTCACAGCGCCGGCGTCGGCGCCGAGCGCAGCTTCCTCGACACGACACCGGAGGAGTGGCGGCGGATCATCGATATCGACCTGTCGGGCACCTTCTACACCTGCCAGGCGGTGGCCAAGGTGATGGCCGCGAACCGCTACGGGCGCATCGTGACGCTGGCCTCTACCGCCGGCATCCGCGGCGGCACCGGCCGCACCGCCTATGGCGCGGCCAAGGGCGGCGTCATCACGCTTACCAAGGTCATGGCCGTCGAGCTGGCGCCGTTGGGAATCACCGCCAACACGCTGGCACCCGGCGCCATCGAGACCGAGCTGGTCAGGAAGATGCACTCAGCCGAAACGAGGGTCGTCTATCGGCGCGGGATCCCGCTCGACCGCTATGGCGTACCCGAGGAAGTGGCGGCCGCCGCGCTGTTCCTCGCCAGCGACGAAGCCCGCTACGTCACCGGTGCCGTGCTTGCGGTCGACGGCGGCTTCCTCGCCGCAGGCGTGATGCACGCCAAGCCCGGATGACATTTCTGGGGGAGGTCGATGGTGCCCAGGGACGGAATTGAACCGCCGACACTGCGATTTTCAGTCGCATGCTCTACCAACTGAGCTACCTGGGCGCCCGTCGAGCGCGAGGCTTATAGAAGATCGGGGGTGGGGCTGTCCACCCTTTGAAGGATCTAGGAAACCCGGACCTCGGCTACCCCGATCATGGTATCGCGGGTGACGATGGCGGCCAGCTTCTCCTCGCTCCAGCCCTCGGTCCCCTTCGGCCGCTTCGGCAGCACCAGGTAGCGCATGTCGGCGGTCGAGTCGTGGACGCGGACCGTGATGTCGTCCGGAACATCGAGCCCGAACTCGGACATCACCTTCCTCGGCTCGCGGACGGCGCGGCTGCGGTAGGCGCGGCTCTTGTACCAGTCCGGCGGCAATCCCAGGATCGCCCGCGGGTAGCAGGAGCAGAGCGTGCAGACGACGAGGTTGTGGACGCTGTCAGAATTCTCGACCACGACCAGCTTGTAGAGCCCGACCTCGACGCCGACCTGGTTCAGCGCCCTGCCCGGGTCGGTCATCAGCAGCTGCTTGTAGGTGGGATCGCTCCAGGCACGGGCGACGACCTTGGCCCCGCCGGCGGGCGAGCGCGCGTCCATCGCCTCGACCGTGCGGCGGACCTCGTCGGCCGAGAGGATGCCCTTCTCGATCATCAGCTCGCGGATCGCGATCTCGAGCTTCTGGTGGTAGGTCAGCGGCCCGTCGATGTCCGGCTGGGTCGGGTGCGCGTGGTCGTGGTGATCGTGGTCATGATCGTGATGGTGATGCGTGCTCATGATGCCCTCACGCCTTCTCGAGCCAGTGCTCGTAGATCTCGACGTCGATCGTGTCGCCGGCGGGGCCGACATAGTCCGGCCAGACCTTCTTCTGGGCGAAGCGCACGCGGTAGAGCGCCCGCTTCGGCAAGCCGTGGCGGTTGAACGCCAGCTCCTCCGGATTGGCGAAGAAGCCGCAGATGCGCTCGACCTCGCCCTCGTGGCCGCGGATGTACCAGGGCGTGCGCAGGTGACCCGGCACGTCGGCCTTCATGACCTTCACCCGGTCGCCGGGCTGGAAGCGCGCCTCGCTCACAAGAGGCCGGCCTTCTCGCGCCGCTCGATGTCGGCGATCTTCTTCGCGAGCTCGTCGGACGAGATCGCGCCGCGCTGAAGCAGGGTCGAGGTGATCGAGGTGATCCAGCGTTCGTAGTAGGTCATCCTGTGGTAGGCATCGGGGCCGATCGCCTCGATGTTCTTCCTGAGCTCATCGACCCTCATCAGGCTGCGCTCCCGGTCGGAGAGCAGCACCATCAGCGCGTCGACCCGCTTCTCCCACGGGGCGTAGTCGTGCTCGGTCGGCTCGACCTTGCCCGCCGCCTCTCCGCCCATGTCGTGATGCGACCGCATCGCCTCACCTCTTCGCGTATTGAGCCTTGCCGAACAGGTTCTCGCGCGACTTCTCGTCGATCGGTCCCTGGCGCTGGCGGTCGGCGAGGACGGCCACGCCCTTCTTGACCGCCGGGCGCTCGGCAATCGCCTCGAACCAGCGCTTGAAGTTCGGGATCTCGTCCATCTTCTGGCCGTGACGCTCCCAGCCCCTGGACCAAGGGAACACCGCCATGTCGGCGACCCCGTACTCACCCGCCAAGTATTCGACCTCGCCCAGGCGCTTGTCGAGCACGCGATAGAGGCGGCTCGCCTCGTTCGAGTACCGGTCGATCGCGTAGGGCAGCGGCTCCGGCGCGTAGTTCTTGAAATGGCCGAGCTGGCCCAGCATCGGGCCGAATCCCGCCATCTGCCACATCACCCACTGGACCGCGGTCCAGTAGCCGGGCTTGTCCTTCGGGATGAACCGCCCGGTCTTCTCGGCGAGGTAGAGCAGGATCGCGCCCGATTCGAACAGAGAGATCGGCTTGCCGCCGGGACCGTCGGTGTCGACGATCGCCGGCATCTTGTTGTTGGGACTGATCTTGAGGAAGTCCGGCTTGAACTGATCGCCGGCCCCTATGTTGATGGCATGCACGTTGTAGGGCATGCCGAGCTCTTCCAGCATGATCGAGACCTTGAACCCGTTCGGCGTCGGCCAGGTGTAGAGCTCGATCATTGGAGGTCTCCTAATAGGCCTGCTCGGCGAAGACCGGATCGACCGAGCCTTTCCAGCGCGTCCCGAACGCTTCGAGCAGCTCGTCGGAGGCGGTCCGGCCGGACTCGGCGATGCGCTCCAGCGGCTCGAGGAAATGCGCCTCGTCGATGCCGGCCTTGTTCAGACGTCGGCGTGCGATCAGGCCTCGCCGCGCGATCTTCAGCACGTCGATCGCGACATCCTGCACCGTCCGGCCGCGGAACCTGGTCTGGAGCGCGGAGCGCGGGACTTCGCGGCGAAGCAGCTCGTGGTCCGGCAGCTTCCACTCGCGGATCAGCTCGCTCGCCTCGTCGAGCGCGCCGGAATCGTAGAGAAGCCCGACCCACAGGGCCGGAAGCGCCACAAGGCGGTCGAGGGGACCCGAGTCCGCGCCGCGCATCTCGAGGTAGCGCTTGAGGCGGACTTCGGGAAACACCGTCGTCGTGTGATCGACGAAGTCGGTGATCCGGGGCTCGTCCTTGAGCTCGTTGTGGAAACGGCCGGCCATGAAGTCGCGGAACGAGCGGCCGGAGAAGTCGAGATACTCGTTGTTGCGGTAGGCGAAGTACATCGGCACGTCGAGCAGGTAGTCGACGTAGCGCTCGTAGCCCATGCCGTCCTCGAAGACGAACGGAAGGATGCCGCAGCGGTCGGGATCGGTGTCGGTCCAGATGTGGCTGCGGAAGGTCTGGAAGCCGTTGGGCTTGCCCTCGGTGAAGGGCGAGTTGGCGAAAAGCGCGGTGGCGATCGGCTGGAGGGCGAGGCTGACCCGGAATTTCCGGACCATGTCGGCCTCGTCGGCGAAGTCGAGATTGGTCTGCACCGTACAGGTGCGCGTCATCATGTCGAGGCCGAGCGAGCCCTTCTTCGGCATGTAGGCGCGCATGATCTTGTAGCGGCCCTTCGGCATCCAGGGGATGTCCTCGCGCTTCCACTTCGGATTGAAGCCAAGGCCCATCAGGCCGATGCCAAGCCCGTCGCCGATCTTCTTCACATGCGCGATGTGCTCGGCCGTCTCGTCGTAGGTCTCGTGGATCGTCTCGATCGGCGCGCCCGACAGCTCGAACTGGCCGCCCGGCTCCAGCGTGATCGCCCCCTGGCCCTTCGCCAGCGCGATCGTCTTGCCGTTCTCCTGAACGCGCTCCCAGCCGAACTGGGTCATGCCTTCGAGCAGCGCGCCGATGCCGTCCCGTCCCTCGTAAGGAACGGTCTTCAGGTCGCCGTAGCGGAAGACGAACTTCTCATGCTCGGTGCCGATCCGCCAAGCGTCCTTGGGCTTGTTGCCCTTTTCAAAGTACTCGACCAGCTGGCGCTTCGATGTGATCGGAGCGCCCTGAGCCTCGGGCGGACGGGACATGCTGTGGGGATTCCAGCGGTTGGAAGGTTTTCAGGCGATATGGGCCTAGGCCCGTCGATCGGCAAGGGGAGGTTGCGCGAGCGCCTGCCAGAGCGCCATCGCCGCCGCCGCCGCCGTGTCAGCCCGCAGGATGCGGGGACCCAGGCCGACCAAGGTAGCGAAGCCGAGTTGGGCCAAGTGGTCAAGCTCGGCCGGTTCGAAGCCGCCTTCCGGGCCGATCAGGATCGCCGCCGGCGCACCATCGGCTCGAATCGCCTCGGCCATCGGCGGCACGCCGCGCCGCTCCGCCGCGACATAGAGGCGGCGTTCCTTCGGCCAGCGGTCCATCACGTCCCCGAGAGACCTGGCTTCGCGCACCGGCGGAACTGAGAGCCGTTCGCATTGCTCCGCCGCCTCGGTCGCATGCGCCTGCAGCCGGTCGATATTGACGCGCGAGACCACGGTGCGCCGTGTGATGACCGGATGAATCTCCGTGGCGCCGAGCTCGGTCGCCTTCTCGACAATCCAGTCGAGGCGCGGTCCCTTGATCGGCGCGAACAGGAGCCAGATGTCGGGCTCGGTTGCCTGCCCGCGCAGCCGATCTTCCACGGCGACCGTGATGGATTTCTTGGCGACCGCCGAAAGAGTGGCGCGCCATTCGCCGTCGCGGCCGTTGAAGACCGCGATCGCATCGCCGGACTCCAGCCGCAGCACGGCACGGAGCTGATGCGCCTGATGCTCGCCGAGCAGGACCTCGGCGCCGGCATCGAGCGGCGCCTCGACGAAGAGGCGGGTGGCGAGCGGACGCGGCATTCTTGGAGCTTACCGGTTGCGCCGCCGCCCGTCGTGCTTTACGGCGCTCCCGTGAGCCAAGCCTCCGACATCAGAGCTGGCGACTGGGTCGACCGCTTCCTTCCCCGGCCGCTGCGGCCCTATGCGCGTCTCGCCCGCTTCGATCGGCCGATCGGGACATGGCTGCTGCTGCTGCCGTGCTGGTGGAGCACGGCCCTGGCGGCGGGCGGCGCGGACCGCTGGGACCTGTTCGTGCTGTTCGCGATCGGCGCGCTCTCGATGCGCGGCGCCGGCTGCGTGATCAACGATTTCTGGGACCGCGACATCGACGCCAAGGTCGCGCGGACGGCCGACCGGCCGCTGGCCTCCGGCGCCATCGGGGTGCCGGCCGCACTCGTCTATCTCTGCCTGCTACTGCTGACCGGCCTCGGCGTGCTGCTGCAGCTCGACCGGTCGGCGATCGTCACCGGCTTCGCGGTGATGGGCGTCGTCGTGCTCTATCC
>CAZDGR010000242.1:0-6939 GCA_964504845.1 uncultured Rhizobium sp.
AACATCATTCTCTCGGGCGACAACGCGGTGGTGATCGCGCTCGCCTGCCGCAACCTTCCCGAAAAGTATCGCAACAAGGCGATCTTCGCCGGATCGGCAGGCGCGATCATCCTGCGCGTCGTCTTCTCGATCTTTGTCGTCGAGCTGATGACCTTCCCATACCTCAAGCTGATCGGCGGCCTCCTGCTGCTGTGGATCGGCGTCAAGCTGATCGTGCCGGAAACCGAGCACGGCGACGGTGTCGAGGGCGCGAGCAACCTCTGGGGCGCGATCCGGACGGTGGTCATCGCCGACGCGGTGATGAGCCTCGACAACGTGATCGCGATCGCCGCCGCGGCGCGCGGGAACTTCGCGCTCCTGGTGATCGGCCTCGCGATCTCGATCCCGCTGATCATCGTCGGATCTCAGCTGATCCTGAAGATCCTGGTGCGCTATCCGGTCCTGGTGGTCGCCGGTGGCGGCCTGCTCGGCTGGATCGCTGGCGAAGTGATCGTGACCGATCCGTCGGTCGAGCATTGGGTCGACGCGAACGCAGCTTGGCTGCATTTCTGGTCCAAGCCGATCGGCGCCGGCGTCGTCATCCTGATCGGCAAGCTGCTGGCACGCCGGCAGGCTGCCCGGACACATGAGGTCGAAGACCTTGCCCAGAAGGGAGGAGGCGAGCGATGAGCGGCGATCTGTCGAAGGTGCTGGTTCCGGTCGATGGCTCTTCGCATGCGGAGCGAGCCGTCCGCCACGCGATCGAGATGCATCGCTCGGGCCAGGTGCGCGAGCTGCATCTGCTCAACGTCCAGCCGGCGCTGCCGGGCCATGTCGGCACCTTCATCGACAAGCCGACGCGCGACGACTTCCACCGAGAGGAAGCGGACAAGGCGCTGGCGTCCGCGCGCGGTCTCCTGAGCGAGGCCAAGGTCCCGTTCAAGGAGCATATCGGCGTCGGTCAGCCGGGCCCCTCGATCATCGCCTTTGCCGAGAAGCTCAACTGCGGCCAGATCATCATGGGCACTCACGGCCTCGGATCGGCGCTGCAGCTGGTGCTCGGCTCGGTCGCGCAGGACGTGGTCCGCGACAGCGGCGCTGCGGTGACCGTGGTCAAGTAAGCCGGCGAGCCTCAGCTCGCCGGCGCCGTCTCCTTCATCTGGGCGAACATCCTGACCATCTGCTCGGCCGAGAGATCGTAGCGGAAGCGATCAGCCTCGAACTCCGCGAGCTCGTTGCGCTTGATGCCTAGCTCCGAGCGCGTGCCGGCTTCGTCGACCAGGACAACGTTGGCGTTGAAGCACTCGTGCAGGTAGCCGTGCTTGTCCTTGATCTTGAATCCCTCGACGCCGTAGCGGCCGTCCTTGAGCTCGGCGCCCGTGAGATACGAGCGAAGCTCGGTCAGCGGTTGATCGCCGACCTCGATCCCGGTCAGCTTCGCCATCGCCGCCGCCGCCTGGGTCATGAACATCGGCGTGTCGACCTCGCGGCCAGGGACGTTGTCGAGCGGCCGCCTGAACGCACCGATCACCACCTGGTTGGCGAGGGTCTTTGAGATCAGCCGGGCCAGCGTGATCGTCACCTCGCCGACGATGTATTCGAAGCCGCGCGGGCTGGTGCCCTCGACCTGATGGTACGAGTAGTGCGGGCCGATGGCGAAGCAGGAGCGTAGGACGGGGACGAATCCGGGCTGTCCCTCGCGCCTGGCACGTGCGTTGTCGGCGAGGATCAGGATCAGCGAGATGTATGTCGCGATGTCCGCCTGAAGCCCGGTCATGCGGTTCCAGACGTAGAATCCGTCGCCGACCGTCGAGCGCGCGAGCTCGGCATCGACGCCGACCTGCCTGAGCTTCTTGTTGGCGCCGTTGATGCTGTATTCGAGCGAGTTGAGCTGCGCGACCTGCTCGATCGAGGACGCGCGGCTGAACCCGACGATGTCGAACAGCATCACCGCGCGGTGATTGGTGCGGGTGACCGAGTAGCGGCGGATAAGGTTGTCGATGACCGCCGGCGGCAGCTCTTCCTTGCCATCGCCGACCGGCAGCGGCAGATGGATCTTCGTCGGCCGCGCCTGCATGTCCTTGCAGAGATTCAGGAACGGATCGGGTGCCATGTGCCGGTGACCCTGGAATACCTGGGGCACGGTGACCGAGGCTTCGAACACGCGCTGGGTCGGCACGACGCAGAGATGGACGGTGGGGCCTTCGTGGCTCCAGCCGACGACCATGTACTGGCCCAGGCGCCAAGTCGCGTTGATCGCAAGGTCGAGCTCGCGCAACGCTTCGGCGACTGCCTCCCGATAGCTCATCTAGAGCCTCAAGCGGCTCGGCGCTTGATCGCCGGGATCTTGGCGCCCTCGGTCACGGCCCCCTCGAAGTCGGTGTTGTGGAGCTGCGCTTCGGTCAGGTCGGCGCCGGTCAGGCGGGCGCTGGTCAGCTTGGCACCGCGAAGATCGGCGCGCCGCAGCACGGCGTTGTCGAGGACGGAGGGATAAAGCCGGTTGCCGGGCAGGATCAGGGGCGAGGCGTTGGCGTCGCGAAGATCGGCGAAGTTGAGGCGCGCGCCGGCCAGGTTGGCGCCGCGGAGATCGGCGCCGTCCATTCGGCAGCCGCGCAGGTCGGCACCCTGCAGGCGGGCGCCCTGCAGCGAGATGCCGCGCATCGAGACGCCGTAGAAGACTGTGTTGCGCGCGACCAGCCCGGTCAGGTGCATGCCGTCGAGGGCCGGGCCGCCACGGAGATCGACGTCGGAGAGGTCGCAGACCTCGCCCTCGCGGCCCGAGGTGCGGACCCAGAGGTCGTGAAGCTTCAGCATCTCCGGGATCGGCTTCGGCAGCTGCGCCACCGTGCGGCCCTGCGGCTTGTCGGTCAGCGTGCCGGTCATGCTGGCGCCGGAGAGGTCGGCATTCTCGAGCTTGGCACCGGTCAGGATCGCGTCCTTGAGCGAGGCGCCGCGGAGATTGGCCGAGTTCAGGTTGGCGCCCTGCAGATTGACGCCGGAGAGGTTGGCGCTGCGGAGGTCGGTCTTGGAGAGCTGGCAGCCGACCATGATAGCGTCGGTGAAGTCGGTCTGCGCCGCATTGGCCTCGCTGACGTCGGCGCCGGTCAGGTCGCAGGCGCCGAGGTCCGCCGCCATCCGCGAGAGGTTGCCGCCCTTGACCCGCTTGGTGATCGACCCTTCGCGGAGGTCGGCGCGATGCAGGTTGGCGCGGACGAGCACGGCGCCGCGCATCCGGCAGCCGCGGAGGTCGGCCGCGACCAGCCGCGTGGATTCGAGGTTCGCCTCGGTCAGGTCGGCGGCGAAGAAGATCGCTTCGTCGAGGTTGCACTGGGACAGGTCGGCGCCGACCAGGGACGCGCCGGTGAAGTCCGCGCCCTTGAGGTTGCTGCCGGACATGATGAGGCCGCTCAGGTCATGGAACTGCAGCACCGCCCGGCGACCGCCCGGCTTGCTCAGGATGTATTTGAGATGAGCATCCAGAACGTCTCGCAGCTGCGTGTGCGTCACGCGTTGACGTTCCGGCGCCTCGCTCGCCGACATCACACTCCCCCGTCCTCTCCGGCACCGCGGGCCTCACCGCGACGCCGACACCCCCCGACCCCGTTCCGTAGGATAAACGTAAAATGAAATCAAACGAAGATGTCACCGCGGCGGGGTCCTAGGGGCCGCCGGAAGCAACGAAAGAGTTTGGCATATTCCGGCCGTCGGCGCGAGAACGGGGTCTCGGGCCGTTTAGGCCGCGTTTCGCCAGCCAGGGACGGGGCTTGGCCCCGGGGACAGGCCCCGGCACACTCGCGCCGGACGCCGTTCGGGGGGAAGCATCATGGGCCAGGACCTGTTCTCGCTTGCGGGCCAGGTGGCCCTGGTGACTGGCTCGTCGAAAGGCCTCGGTCTCGCCATGGCTGAGGCCCTGGCGGAGGCCGGGGCGACCGTCGTCCTCAACGCCCGCAGCGCCGACACGCTCAACGCCGAGGTCAAGCGCCTGCAAGGGAAGGGGCTGAAGGCATCGGCCGCGCCCTTTGACGTCACCGATGCGGAGGCATGCAAGAAGGCGATCCCGGCGGTCGTCGAGCGTCACGGCAAGCTCGACATCCTGATCTGCAACGCCGGCAACCAGCATCGGAAGCCGCTGGTCGAATGGGAGCTGGCCGACTGGCACAGCCTGATGAACACGCACCTGACCTCGGCCTTCGTGCTGGGGCAGGCTGCGGCGAAGCACATGATCCCGCGCGGGTATGGCCGCATCATCATGATCGGCTCGATCATGTCGCTGCTGGCGCGCCCAACCGTGCACGGCTACACGGCGGCGAAGAGCGGCCTCTGGGGCCTGACCCGCACGATGGCGGCGGAGCTCGGACCCAAGGGCATCAACGTGAATGCGATCGCGCCCGGCTTCTTCGTCACCGACATGAACACGGCACTGGTGGAGAATCCCGAGTTCAAGTCCTGGATCGAGAAGCGCGTGCCTCTCGGCCGCTGGGCGGATCCGAAGGAGCTCGGCGGCGCCGCCGTGTTCCTCGCGTCGAAGGCCGGCAGCTACGTCAACGGACACCTGCTCGCCGTCGACGGCGGCCTGGTGACCACGGTCTGATTGGGGGCTCGACACATGAAGATTACCGCCGTCGAGGCTCTCTATCTCCGGCTGCCGGAGATCCAGGCCCGCACCGACAGCTCGCAGGATGCGCTCCTGGTCAAGGTGACCACCGATGCCGGCATCGTCGGCTGGGGCGAGGTCGACGGCTGTCCGTCGGTCGCCAAGGCGGTCATCGATGCGCCTTATTCGCACACGCTGGTGACCGGGCTCAGGTCACTATTGATCGGCGAGAACCCGCTCGACACCGCTCGGCTCTGGGACAAGATGTACCGGGGAACCGTTTACTACGGCCGCAACGGCGCGGTGATCCAGGCGATGGCCGGCATCGACCTGGCACTCTGGGACATCAAGGGCAAGGCCCTTGGCAAGCCGATCGTCGAGCTCCTCGGCGGCGCGTTCCGCGACCGCATGCGGGTCTACTCCTCCAACATGTTCCAGTTCACGGTTGATGCGACGGTGGAGCGTGCGAAGCGCGCGATCGACACCGGGCATTCCGGCGTCAAGTTCGGCTGGGAGCCGTTCGGACGCGACGCCGCCACAGACCTCCGCTACGTCGAGGCGATCCGCAAGGCGATCGGCGGCAACGACTTCATGCTGGACGTCGGCCTCATCTGGGACGCCAAGACGACGATCCGGCGCGCCAGGATGTTTGAGCCCTACGACCTGTTCTGGATCGAGGAGCCGCTGTGGCCGGACGATGTCGCCGGCTACGGAAAGGTGTCGCGCGCCTGCGTGCAGCACATCGCCGCCGGCGAGGAGGAGTGCACCGTGCTCGGCTACGAGAGGCTCGTCGATGAAGGCGGCATCGACATTGTGCAGATCGATCTGACCCGCTGCGGCTTCACGCAGTCTATGGAGATCGCGGCCCACGCCCACCGACGCGGGCGCAAGGTCTGCAATCACAATTTCACCACCGACATCAACACCGCCGCATCGCTGCACTTCCTCTGCGCAATTCCGAACGCGCTGGTCATGGAGTACTGCGTCGAGCCGAGCGAGATCTCGCGTCGGTTAGCCCGAAATCCGGTGCGGATCGAGGACGGCTTCGCGTACCTGCCGTCGGATCCGGGTCTCGGCGTCGAGCCGAACCCGGAGATCATCGAGAAGTATCTGGTGCGCGACTGAACCGAAAACGAAACGGGCGCCTCCTCGGAGGCGCCCGTCACCGCCGGTCGTCAGGCGGAGTCGCTTGGGCTCAGCCCTTCTTCTCGAGGTTCCAGTAGACCATGCGCGGCAGGTCGAGGATCCCCGTGACGTTCTTGCGGTAGCCGATCTTCGCCAGGTACTGGCCCATCGGGATGTAGGGAACGACTTCGTAGAAGCGCTTCTGGAAGCGGTCGATCCAGTCCTTGCGCTGGGCATCCGAGCTGATCGACAGGAACTCGAGACGGATCTTCTCGAGCTGCTCGTCGCAGGGCCAGCCGAACCAGTTCTTGCCGTCGCAGGGCGTCGGCGCGGTCGTGTTGGTAAGCGGGTTGCCCATGAAGTTGCCGGGCGCGTAGGAGAACAGCACGTTCCACGCGGCGCGGTTGGTCGCCGAGGGCGCCTCGCGGTTCTGCCGCCGGGTGAGGATCGTGCTCCAGTCCATCGTCTGAAGGTCGGTCTTGAAGCCGACCTCCTTGAGGGCCTGGTCGGTCAGCAGCGCCATCTCGCCGACGATCTTGTTGTCCGAGGCCGAAAGGATGACGATCGGCTCGTCCTTGTAGCCGGACTCCTTGAGGAGCTGCTTCGCCTTCTCCTTCTTCGCCGCGGGCGCGAGCGTCGCCCAGTCGCCGAGGCCGGCATTGGTCTCGAGCGGCGAGCCGCAGACATAGGGCGACCAGCAGACGCGCTGCAGCTCAGACGCGCCGGCGACCACGTCGAGGAAGGCCTTCTGGTCGAGCGCGTAGAGGAGGACCTGGCGGACCTTCGGGTTGTTGAAGGGCGCGATCAGGTGGTTGGCGCGCCAGACGAGCTGGTTGCCGAGCTTGTTGATGACCCGCGTCTCGACCTGCGGATTGGACTTCACCAGCCGCTCCAGATCGGCGGGGAAGTACTCCATGACGTCGACCTCTCCGGTGCCCAGCGCCTGCACGCCGGTGGCCGGATCGGGGATGTACATCCACTCGAGGCGGTCGATCTTCACGAGCTTGGCGCCGCCGTAGCCGTCCGGCTTGTCGGTGCGCGGGACATAGGCCGCGTTCTTCTTGTAGACGACCTTGCTGCCCGGGACCCACTCCTCCTTGACGAAGGTGAAGGGGCCGGAGCCGATGGTCTCGGTGATCGCCGTGTTGGGATCGGTCGAGGCCTCCTTCTCGCGCATGACGAAGGCCGGGTTGCCGGAGTTCGACAGCACCTCGAGCACGGGGCCGAAGGGCTCCTTGAAC
>CAZDGR010000243.1:0-6920 GCA_964504845.1 uncultured Rhizobium sp.
TAGTCGGCGACGCGCTGGTAGGTGATCGGGCGGCCTGCATCGACATTGGCGATCCTGTAGGCCCCGTTGCCGAGCGGGGGCTCCAGCGTCGTGCGTTCGAAGTCGCGGCCCTCCCAATAGTGCTTCGGCAGGATCGCCGCCTGTCCGACGATCAGCGGCAGCTCGCGGTTGGTGCGGCTGGCGAAGCTGAGCTTCACCCGGCGTTCGCCCAGCTTCTCCACCTTGGCGACGTCGGCGTAGTAGCTGCGGTAGAGCGGGTGGCCCTTGGTCTTCAGCGTCTCGAAGGTGAAGATCACGTCTTCGGGCGTGATCGGCTTGCCGTCGTGGAAGCGCGCCTCGGGCCGAAGGTTGAAGATGATCCAGCTGCGGTCGTCCGGAACTTCCATCGTTTCGGCGATGACGCCGTAGGAGGTGAAGGCCTCGTCCGAGGTATTGGAGGTCAGCGTGTCGTAGATGAGTCCGAGCCCGGCGGCGGCGATGCCCTTGAGCACGAAGCTATTGAGATTGTCGAACGTACCGATCGCGGCGGAGGTGATCTGGCCGCCTCTCGGCGCCTTGGGATCGACGTAGTCGAGGTTGGGGAAACCGGCCTTGTACTTGGGCTCGCCGTGCATGGCCATGCCATGGACCGGCTTCGGATCGTCGGCGCGCACAAGGGCCGGCATCGCGGCCATGCCGAGAGCCACTATCGTCGCCGCGATCATTCGCATCCCTGCCTCCATCACCAGCATCCGAGCGACGGAGTTTAGGGCAAGGTTCCTCAGGCGGCGAGGCGATCCAGGGCCTGTTTCAGTGTCCGTTCGTCGCCCGCAGCGATCACGTCTCCTTGAGACGCGCCGGTCAGCGGCTTTCCCTGCCAGTCGGCCATGGCGCCGCCGGCGCCCTGGACGATCGGCACCAATGCGGCGAAGTCGTAGAGCTTCAGGCCGAACTCGATCACCAGGTCGATGTGGCCGATCGCCAGCAGGCCGTAGGCGTAGCAGTCTCCGCCCCAGAGGGTCAGCTTCGAGGTCGAGGCGACCTTCCAGAAACGCTCGGCCGTCGGCTTCCGGAACATGTCCGGATGGGTCGAATTGACGATCGCCTTGGTCAGGTCCGGGCAGGCGCGGACCTTGGCCGGCCGGCCGTTGAAGGTCGAGGCGTGTCCGGATGCCCCGAGCCAGCGCTCAGCCGTCACCGGCTGGTCGATCATGCCGAGGATCGGCACGCCGTCGCGGAGGAGCGCCACCAGCGTCCCGAACATCGGCTTGCCGGTGATGAAGGCCTTGGTGCCGTCGATCGGGTCGATGACCCATTGGTGCGAGGCGCCTGGCTTGGTCGCCCCGTGCTCCTCGCCGATGATGCCGTGGTCGGGGAACTCGCGCTCGATCAGGGCGCGGACGGCGAGCTCGGTCTCGCGGTCGGCGATCGTGACGGGGCTGGCATCGGCCTTGTCTTCGACGCCGATCGGTGTACGGAAGTACTTGGCGATGACCGGTCCGCTCGCCTCCGCCAGACGGCCGGCGAAGGCGAGGAACTCGTCAGGGCAGCGCACGAGCCGGCTTTACGGCAGCGGCTTCGGGGCGTCCGACTTGGCGCGGAGCCAGGCGATCAGCGCGGCGCGCTCTTCCGGCTTGGAGATGCCGGCGAAGGCCATCTTGGTGCCGGGCACCGAGGCCTTCGGGTTCGCCAGGAACTTGTTCAGATGCTCGTAATTCCATTCCTCGGCGGTCGAGGCCATCGGCTTCGAGTAGGCGAAGCCGGCGACGGCGCCGGGCTTGCGGCCGACCACGTCGAACAGGTTCGGGCCGATGCGGTTGGGCTCGCCCTTGCCGAAGGTGTGGCAGGCGGCGCACTTCTTCGACGAGGCTTCGCCGGCGGCGAGATCGGCCTTGGCCAGCAGCGGGGTGACCGGCGGAACCTCGGCCGGCGCCGCGGCAGCCTGGCCGCCGGCCGGCGCATCGGGCTTCTCGACCGCGAACGCCAATTCCTTGAGCGGAGCCGGGTGCACGAGGCTGCGGGCGATGAAGCCGCTGCCCATGGCAATCAGGCCGGCCATCAGAATAGCACCGGCAATCTTGTTCGCTTCCTGGCTCGCCATCTCGAATCCTCTGCCTTGAGCGTACCGACGACGGGGAAAATGCCTCTTCGCGGCCGGAAGCGCCACCGTTATAACGCCCCCGCCGGACGGCCCGACAATGCCGTTCCGGGGCTTGCCTCGCCAGCGGCATATTGCCGCATCTGGCGGAAAACAAAGAAGGATTTCGGATGGGCCTGCCCAGGGCGCCGATCGTTCTGATCCCTGCGCGGATGGCGTCGACCCGCCTTCCCAACAAGCCTCTGGCCGACATCCACGGCGAGCCGATGATCGTCCATGTCTGGCGCCGAGCGGTCGAGGCCGCGATCGGTCCCGTCCATGTCGCCTGCGCCGAGCCGGAGATCGCCCGCGCCATCCAGAAGGTGGGCGGGCAGGCGATCCTGACCCGCGCCGACCACCCGACCGGCTCGGACCGAATCTTCGAGGCGCTGGAGAAGCTCGACCCCCAGGGCCGCCACGACGCCATCGTCAACGTCCAGGGCGATCTTCCGACCGTCGATCCGAAGACGGTCCGCGCCGCCTTCGAGGCGCTGTCCGACCCCGCGGTCGACATCGGCACGGTCTGCGCCCGGGTCGGATCCGACCACGAGAAGACCGACCCCGCGGTGGTCAAGCCGGTGGTCGCCTTCGCCGAAGGAAAGACGGTCGCCCGCGCGCACTACTTCAGCCGCGCCACCGTGCCGTCGGGCGAAGGCGCGATCTATCACCACATCGGCCTCTATGCGTACCGGCGTGACGCGCTGAAGCGGTTCATTTCGCTTCCTCAGGGACTCCTGGAGAAGCGCGAGCGGCTCGAGCAGCTGCGCGCGCTCGAGAACGGCATGCGCATCGACGTGGCGCTCGTTGACACGGTTCCGCTCGGTGTCGACACTCCCGGCGACCCCGAACGCGCCCGGCTCCTGCTGATGCCGCGCTAGACCCGGAAATCCCGTCATGACCCGCATCGCCTTCCTGGGCCAGCCCGGCTCCTATTCCGACCCCGCCTGCCGCACCGCCTTTCCCGGCAACGAGACGATCGGCTGCGTCAGCTTCCCTGAGGTCTTCGCCGCCGCCTCCGACGGCCGCGCTGCCCTGGCGATGATCCCGATCGACAACTCCCTCGCCGGCCGCATCGCCGACGTCCACCACCTGCTGCCGGAATCGGACCTGCACATCGTCGGCGAGCATTTCCAGCGGATCGAGCATCACCTGCTGGCGCCGAAGGGGGCCACGCTGGAGACGATCCGGACGGTGAAGAGCCACGTGCAGCCGCTCGGCCAGTGCCGCCGCTATCTGCGGAAGATGGGCTACACCCCGGTGGCCAGCGGCGACTCCGCGACCGCCGCCAAGGAAGTCGCCGAGAAGAACGACCCGACGGTCGCCGCGATCTCCTCGGCGCTCTCTGGCGAGATCTACGGGCTCCAGTCGCTGGCGAAGAACATCGAGGACGAGCCGCACAACACCACGCGCTTCCTGATCATGGCGCGCGAGGCGGATTGGCCGAAGGACGACGGCAAGCCCTTCATCACCTCGTTCCTGTTCCGGGTGCGCAGCGTGCCGGCGGCGCTCTACAAGGCGCTCGGCGGCTTCGCCACCAATGGCATCAACCTGACCAAGCTCGAGAGCTACATGGTCGATGCCTTCTTCGAGGCGGCGCAATTCTACGTCGAGGCCGACGGCCATCCCGACCAGCGCTCGATGAAGCTGGCGCTGGAGGAGCTCGAATTCTTCAGCCGCAAGGGTACCTTCAAGATCCTTGGCGTCTATCACTCGCATCCGTTCCGCCGCGAGAAAGCCGGTCCCTCGGACGACTGATCGGACGTTTCGGATCGCGGGTCCGCAGCTTGACTTGCCCGCGGACGGGTGATCTGCTTTTTGCAACGCACAATTTCAACTGAAGCGGGAACGGCGCATGCCGCGTCCGTATCCCGCTCTCGACGGAGGCTTGTCGCGACCTAAACTCAGGGAGACCGATCATGAAGACGATGCGTAGAAGCGTGCTTGGTGCTCTTGCGTTCGGCGTTCTTTCCGCCTCGCTCGGCTGGTCGCCGGCGGCGGAAGCCCAGCAGCAGCAAAGCGTCCTTTCCGACGTCCTCAAACGCGGCGTGCTCCGCATCGCCACGATCGGCGGCAATCCGCCGTACAGCTCCCTCGATCCGTCCGGCAAGCCGGTCGGCTACGACATCGACATCGCCAACCTGCTCGCCGAGCAGCTGAAGCTGAAGCCCGAGTTCATCGTCGTCGACGTGCCCGGCCGCATCACCGCGCTCCAGACCCGCCGCGCCGACGTAACCTTCGCCAACTTCACCGCCAACGTCGAACGCTCGAAGGTGATCGCCTTCACCGATCCCTACGTCGTCGTCGGCAGCATCTACATGGTGAAGAAGGACTCGCCTATCCAGACGGTGGAGCAGCTGAACGATCCCAAGTACAAGATCGGCTTCGCCCGCGGCGGCACCGCCGAAGGCATCAGCGCGCTGACCGCGCCGAAAGCGCAGAAAGTCCGCTTCGACACGGTCGGAGACGCCTATCTCGCGATGCAGTCCGGCCAGGTCGACTCCCACCTGCAGGACAGCCTGCAGAACGCCTCCTACATGGCGAAGGACGGCGACAAGTATCGGAACCTGCCGGGCAACTGGAGCTACGAGGAGATCTCGATCGGCCTTCCTGCCGGCGACTTCGACTGGTGGCGGGTGCTGAACATCTTCGTGAAGAACCTGAACGGCTCCGGCGAGAACGCCCGGATCTTCAAGAAGTGGTTCGGCTACGACATGCCGCCGATCCAGCAGAAGTTCTGATCTGCACCGGGGCCGCCGCGAGCGATCGCGGTGGCCCGCCCTTCGCAATAGACCGGCGCACAGACTTCCGGACTGAATGTACGAGTTCAACCTCGCCGGCCTGATGCCGTACAGCGGCCCGTTGCCGCGCGCGATCGTGCTGACGCTCTGGCTCAGCACGCTCTCGATCCTTCTCTCGGTCGCGGTCGGCGTGCTGGGCGCGCTCTGCCGCACCTCGACCAGCCTGGTCCTCCGCTGGATCGGCGGCGCCTATGTCGAGGTGCTGCGCAACATCCCGCTTCTCGTCGTGATCTACCTGATCTTCTTCGGGCTGGCGCAGGTGGGCTTGCGCGTCGACGGGTTCAACTCGGCGCTGATCGCCCTCACGCTCAATGCCGGCGCCTACATGACCGAGATCTTCCGCGGCGGCCTGATCGCGATCCCGCGCGGCCAGTACGAGGCCGCGCGGTCGCAGGGCATGACCGGCTACCAGCTCTATCGCTACGTCGTCTTCCCGCAGGTCTTCCGCATCATCTACGCGCCGCTCGGCAACCTGATGATCGGCATCGTCATCGGCTCCTCGCTGGCATCCGTGATCGGCGTCGAGGAGGTGACGACCTGGATGCGCCGCGCCGGCGACGAGACCTTCCGCTACATGGAGTCGTTCCTGGCGGTCGGCGTGATCTACGTGGTGCTGGCGCAGACGATCAACATCGGCCGCATCGTCACCGGCCGCTGGCTCTTGTCACGCGCGCCGATCGGGCACCGCCGATGAGCCCCCAGGTCGCAGCCTACTGGTACGTGTTTCTCAAGGGCGTGGGCATCACGCTCTGGATCAGCTGGCTTGCGCTGATCCTCGGCGGGGTCGTGGGGTTGGTGATCGGCCTTCTCAGGATTGCGCCCTGGGCCGTCGTCCGCTGGGCGGCGATCGTCTACATCGAGGTGTTCCGCTCGGTGCCGCCGCTGGTGCTGTTCTTCGGCTGCTTCTACGGGCTTTCCTATGCGATGAAGCTCGATCTCTCGCCGTTCTCGGCGGCGACGATCGCTCTGACGCTGACCGCCAGCGCGCTGATGGCCGAGGTGGTCCGCGCCGGCATCGAGAGCGTGACCCGCGGCCAGTGGGAGGCGGCTCTTTCCCAGGGCATGACCTATCCGCAGGTGTTCCGCTACGTGGTCTGGCCGCAGGCGATCCGCGTCATGCTGCCGCCGTCGGTCGGCGTCTACATCTCGACGCTGAAGGATTCCTCGCTTGCCTCGATCATCGGCTATGTCGAGCTGACCAAGTCCGGCCTGCTGGTGCGCGAGTCGACCGGCATCAGTTTCGAGGTGCTGCTGATCATCGCTGTCCTCTATTTCATCATCAACTACTCGATCTCGCTGGTCGGCGCGGCGCTCGAGAGAAGGTTCAAGTATGTCCACTGACCCCGCATCGCCGGTGCTCCGCATCGAAGGCCTGGTCAAGCGCTACGGCCCGCATCTGGTCATCGACGGCGTCGATCTGGATGTCGCTGCAGGGCAGGTCGTCGTCTTCGTCGGCCCCAGCGGCACGGGCAAGTCGACGCTGCTCCGCTGCGTCAACGGGCTCGAGGACATCCAGGGTGGCCGCATCCTGTTCGAAGGCCAGCCGGTGCTCGCGCGCTCGAGGGCGATCCATGCGGTGCGCCGGAGAATCGGCATGATCTTCCAGAGCTTCAACCTCTACCCGCACCTGACCGCGCTGGAGAACGTCACGTTGGCGCCGGTCAAGGTGCTGGGCGAAGCTTCGAAGGAGGTCGAGGAGCGGGCCCGCGGCCTCTTCCGCAAGGTCCGCCTCGAGCATCGCGCGCATGCCTTCCCGAGCCAGCTCTCGGGCGGCGAGCAGCAGCGTGTCGCGATCGCGCGGGCGCTGGCGATGAACCCGCATCTCCTGATGTTCGACGAGCCGACCTCGGCGCTCGATCCAGAGACCGTCGGCGACGTGCTGGCGGTGATGGAAGACCTCGCCCGCGAGGGCCGCACCATGCTGGTGGTCACCCACGAGATCGGCTTCGCCCGCCATGTCGGCGACCGCATGATCTTCATGGACGCCGGCAAGATCGTCGAGGACC
>CAZDGR010000244.1:0-6914 GCA_964504845.1 uncultured Rhizobium sp.
TGCCGATCGCCGACACGAAGGCCTCGGCTTCCCGCACGTCGGTCGTGAACGCGCTCGATGCCAGCCCCTGCGGCACGTCGTTGTTGAGCGCGACCGCTTCCTCGAACTCCCGGTACTTCAGCGTGTAGAGGATCGGCGCGAAGGTCTCGTGCCGCATCGTGTCGGTCTGCTTCGGCATCGCCACCAGCGACGGCCGCACGTAGTAGCCGCCGGGGAACTGGTTCTCGAGCTGGCGCTCGCCGCCCGAGACCTGGCCGCCTTCCGACTTCGCCTTGGCGAGCGCCGCCTGCATGCCGTCGAAGGCGGCTTTGTCGATCAGGGGGCCAATCAGCGTGCCCGGCTCGCGCGGATCGCCGATGCGGACCGAGGCATAGGCCTTCCTCAGGCGCTCGACCAGGCCGTCATGCAGCGACTCGTGCACGATCAGCCGGCGGAGCGTGGTGCAGCGCTGGCCCGCGGTGCCGACGGCAGAGAACAGGATGGCGCGGACCGCCAGCTCCTGGTCGGCGGAGGGGGCGACGATCATCGCGTTGTTGCCGCCGAGCTCGAGGATCGAGCGGCCGAGCCGGCGCGCCACGACCTCGGCGACCGCCTTGCCCATGCGCGTCGAGCCGGTGGCGCTGACCACCGGGACCTTCGGGCTCTCGACCATCGCCTTGCCGACATCGACGCCGCCGAAGATCACCGTCAGCAGCCCGTCCGGCACGCCGCCGAACCTCTTCGCCGCGCGCGCGAACAGCTTCGAGCAGGCGAGCGCGGTCAGCGAGGTCTTCTCCGAAGGCTTCCAGACGACCGGATCGCCGCAGACGAAAGCCAGCGCCGCGTTCCACGACCACACCGCGACCGGGAAGTTGAACGCGGAGATCACGCCGCAGACGCCGATCGGATGCCAGGTCTCCATCATCCGGTGGCCCGGACGCTCGGAGGCGATGGTGAGGCCGTAGAGCTGACGCGAGAGGCCGACCGCGAAGTCGCAGATGTCGATCATCTCCTGGACCTCGCCGAGGCCCTCCTGGACGATCTTGCCGGCTTCCAGCGTCACCAGCATGCCGAGGTCGTCCTTCGCCTGGCGAAGCTCCTCGCCGAACAGGCGGACCAGCTCGCCGCGCCTCGGCGCCGGCACCTGGCGCCAGGCGAGGAAGGCGACCTGCGCCTTGTCGATCGCGGCCTTCACCTCGGCCGGCGTCGCCGAGGCGAGGCGGCCGATCTCGGCGCCGTCGATCGGCGACCGGCAGGAAAGGTCGCCCTTGGCGAGATCTCCGGCGGAGATGTCGAGGCGCTTCAGGAGGGCGGCGGTATCCATCTGGGTCTCCCTGTCGAGGGAGGCTGGCTTACCGGCCTCTGTCGGTCGGCGCAAGGGCGCCCTCAGGCAACCAGGGCAGGAGTCAGCCCGCTCGGCGCCAGCGGCTTGCCGTCGTAGACGCGCCCGAAGCGGTTGACGAGGACGTCGGGCAGCGTCGCCTGCTCCTGGCGCACGAAGCCCTGACGCGGCAGCTTTCCCGCAAGCAGCAGGTCGACCATCGTGCAGAGACCGGCCGCGGTCGTGATCTGGATCGCGCTGCGGGTGACTCCCGCGATCTCGCCCGCATAGATCTTGCGCGCATCGCTTTCCTGGGTGAGGCGGCCGTCGCGCATGCCGCTCGCCGAGACGAAGACCAGCACCACGTCCTGCAGCGTCATCGGGATCGCGGATTCGAGCACGTCCGTCAGCACCTCGCGGCGGCGGCCGAGGCCGAGATCCTTGACCAGCAGCCTGATGATGTCGCGGTGGCCCGGATAGCGGACCGTCTTGTAGTTCAGCGTCTGCAGCCGGCCGGCATAGGTCTCGCAAAGCGTGCCGAGGCCGCCCGAGGTGTTGAAGGCCTCGTAGTCGAGCCCATCGAGCGAGATGTGCTCGAGCTCCTCGAGCGCCGGCATCTCGACCGGGCGGCCGTCGACGATCGCCTCGCAGGGATTGAGGTACTCGTTGATCAGCCCCTCGGTGCTCCAGGTCAGGTTGTAGCCCAGCGCATTGGTCGGATAGAGCGGCAACGCTCCGACGCGCATGATCAGGTCGCGCAACGGATCGAAGCGGCCGGCGAGGTGGTTGGCGGCGATCGAGACGAAGCCGGGGGCGAGCCCGCATTGCGGCACGAAGGCGGTCGCGGCCCCCACGGCGAGGCGGCGGACGGCACGCGTGCTCTCGACGTCCTCGGTCAGGTCGAAATAGTGCGCGCCGATCTCCTTCGCGGCGGCGGCGATCCGGGGCGCCAGGTGATAGGGGCCGGCATTGACGACGATGTCGCTGCCGCGGAGCGCGGTCGTCAGCGCCATTGCGGTCTCGACCGTCAGCGACTGGCCGCGAAGCGACGGCCGGATCGCACGTGCCAGGCTCGCCTCGTCGCGGTCGTAGAGGGTGACCGCGTAGTCGCCGGTCGCCGACAGCATGTCGGCGATGGCGGTTCCGATCTTGCCGGCACCGATCAGGGCGACCTTGGGCATGAAGGGCACTCCGGCGTTACCCGTCCAAGGGAACACCGGAGGTCCAAAATGGGTGCAGCGCCGCCCGGGAATCGTGAAGTCAGCCGTTCGGCCGGTATTTCCGCCACACCGCCTGGAGCTTATCCAGCGGGATCGCGTGGCTGGCCCGGCCCTCGCGGCCATGGGTGGTCTTGGCCATGCAGATCGCGTTGGCGATGGCTTCCTCGGTCGCTTCCGCGGTGCCGACGAACAGCGGGTTCATGTCGTTGTTCGGCAGCATCCGGCACGGCATCGGCGGCTTCGGCTTGGCGCCGCTGAGGAAGTCGACGCCGGCCGTCGGCATCTTGTTGCCGGTCGAGAAGGCGAGGAACAGGTCGCCCGAGCCGTTCCTACCGTAGCCGCCGATGCGCCCGAGGCCGACTGTCGCCCGCTGGGCGAGGCGCTTGCACTGGTGCGGCAGCAGCGGCGCGTCGGTGGCGACGATGATCAGGATCGAGCCGGCATTGCCCATCGCGTCGCGGCGGCCCGACGGCGTCACGTCGACGCCGATTTCGCGGCCGACCGGCACGCCATCGATGCTGAGCTCCTCGCGCACGCCGTAGTTGGCCTGGACGATGACGCCGACCGTGTAGCGCTCGCCGGCGATCTCGACGACGCGCGAGGATGTCCCGATGCCGCCCTTGAACTCGTGGCAGTTCATGCCGGTGCCGCCGCCGACGCAGCCTTCGTCCGGGAGACCGGATGTCGCCGCATCGAGCGCGGCCGCGACCTCGTCCTTCTGCACGGCGTTGGCGTAGGCGTCGGAGAGGAAGCCGTCATAGGTCTCGCCGACGAGGCCGAGATGCCAGAACGCGGGATGGCCGCGCTCCTCGGCGATGTTGATCATCGCGTCGCGGACGGCGCCGACGGAATGCGTGCCCGTCATCATGATCGGCGAGGTCAGGCAGCCCGACTCCTCGAGCCACAGCCAGCCGGTGAACTCGCCGCAGCCGTTGAAGGAGTAGGTGCCGGCGAAAACCTCGCTCCCCCATGGATCGTCGGATGGCCAGATCGCGGTGACGCCGGTGCGCGAGACCCTGGGACTGTCGCGCCAGACCGTCGCATGTCCCACTCGGACCCCGGCCACGTCGGTGATGGCGTTCAGCCTGCCGGTGGGCAGGCGGCCGACGGTGATGCCGAGGTCGCGGAGGCGTCGGCGTTCCGGGGACGAAGTGGTCATGATTGACTCCGGGGGGCGGTGGGAGTCGAGATCATGGGGGATGCGGCGGGTCGCGTTCAACCGGAGGCTTCGAGAATGGCGGGCGGGACGGCGGTCAAGCGGTTGCTCGAACAGGCGGACGCCGAGTGGATGGCGAAGAGGACGCTCGAGATGGTCGAGATCAAGAGCGTCACCATGGACGAGGCGGAGATGTGCCGGTACTACGCCGACGCGCTTCGTTCTCTCGGCCTCGCCGTCGACGTGCGCGAGGTGACGCCCGGCCGCAACAACCTCTATGCCCGCATTCCCGGCACCGGCGGCGGTCCGACCTTGGCGCTGAACGGCCATGTCGACACGGTGCCGATCCACGGCGCCTGGCCGCCGAAGCGCGAGGGCGACCTGATCTACGGCCGCGGCACCACCGACATGAAGGGGCCGATGGCGGCCGTGCTCGGCGCGGCCAAGGCGCTGATCGAGTCCGGCGTGAAGCTGAAGGGCGATCTGGTGATCTCGGCCGTGGTCGGGCACGAGGAGGCGATCGCCGCCAAGGACGGCCCCAAGGCCTATATCGAGGACCTGAACTCGGGCCGCACCAAGGCCGACCGCATCCTGATCGTCGAGGGCGAGGAGGACATCTGGCTGATGAGCATGGGCTCGGCCAACTTCGTCATCACGCTGACTTCCGACAAGGGCGGCACGCACACCAACAACACGCCTTTCGGCGAGAACCCGATCCGCTTCATGGGCGAGCTGATCGGCGCGATCAATCGCCACCAGCAGCAGCTCGATTCCGGCGACCGCCACCCGCTGGCGGGGCCCGAGCGCATCGACCTCGGTGTCGCCGAGGCCGGCGACCTCTACAACCGCACGCCAACCCATTGCACGCTGATCGGCACGCGGCGCTGGATGCCGGGAAAGACCGTCGAGCACATCCGTTCCGAGCTCGAGATGCTGGCCAAACCCTTCGCCGAGGCCGGCAAGCTTGCCTTCGACCTCAAGATCGAGCAGGAGCGGGAGCCGTTCGAGACGCCTGTCGACGACGTCGCGGTCAGGGCCGTGATCGCCGCCGCCGAGCGCGTGACCGGGGCCAGGCCGAAAGTCGTCGGCCGCCGGATCGTCGGCGACGCCAACCTTTACGTTCACGGCACCGGCATCCCGACCTTCTATTACGGCGCCTCCAACCACACCGCCCATGCCGATGTCGAATGGGTCTCGGTCGATCGCATCCGTCGCTCGGCCCAGGTCTATCTTGCGGCGGCGGCGGCCTATTGCGGAGTCTCGGAGTGAAGATGGCCGATCTCCTGATCACCGGCGGCGTCGTCATCACGATGGACCCGGAGCGCCGGGTCATCGACGACGGAGCGGTCGCGATCGAGGGGGACCGGATCGTCGCGGTCGGCCCGAGTACCGAGGTCGCGAAGCAGCACAAGGCGCGCGAGACCATCGACGCCAGACGCAAGGCCGTGATCCCAGGGCTGATCGACTGCCACGCCCATGCCGGGCACGGGCTGGTCAAGACGCTGGGCGCCGGCGACGGCGATGTCTGGAACGAGGCGGTCGGCCGCATCTACTCGGTCGGATCGACGCCGGAGTTCTGGCATGCCGAGGCCCAGCTTTCGGCGCTCGAGCGGCTCAAGGCCGGCACCACGACCGGCGTCTCCTATCTCGGCGGCGGTGACGACGTGATGCGCGTGGATGCGCCGGAGTCGGGCGAGGCGCATTGCGAGGGAGTCGCCGAGGTCGGCATCCGTGCGGTCGTGGCGATAGGTGCCTGCCGGCCGCCGTTCCCCAAGACCTTCGCTACCTATGAGAATGGTCGTTGGCACGAGCAGCCGGTCTCGTTCGAGCGCCAGCTGGAAACCTGCGAGACGCTGATCGACCGCCGCCACGGCTCGGCCGACGGGCGTGTCCGTATCGCGCTGACTTTCCCGGTGCACCACCACGAGCTGCCGCCGGAACGTCAGGCCGAGATCGATCTTGTGAGGAAGCAGGGTACCGCCTTCCGCGATCTCTCGCGCCGGAAGAAGGTCGGCTTCACCCAGGACGGGCATCGCGCCGGATCGATCGCGTTTGCCGAGGAGCTGGGGCTGCTCGGCCGCGACGCCTTCCTCTCCCATTGCATCGAGCTGACCGAAGCCGACATCGCTGCGGCGAAGCGCACCGGCACGAGCATCGTGCACAATCCGTCGGCGATCATGTCGGTGCGCGGCCGCTGCCCGGTGCCGGAGCTGATCGAGGCCGGCGTCACGGTCGCGCTGGGATCGGACGGCACCGCGCCCGACCGCAGCGCCGACATGTTCCGCCACATGTTCCAGTGCCTGCACTATCACCGCCGCCACTTCCGCGATGCCCGCGTCCTGCCTCAGGGCAAGGTGCTGGAGATGGCGACGATCGACGCCGCCCGCGCGCTCGGGCTCGAGCGTGAGATCGGCTCGCTCGAAGCCGGCAAGAAGGCCGATGTCGTCCTGATCGACCTCTTCAAGCCGCACCTGATGCCGCTCAACATGCCGGTCTATCGCGTCGTCTGCTTCGCCGGCGGCGCGGACGTCGACACCGTGGTCGTCGACGGCCGCGTCCTGATGCGCGGCCGCGCGGTCACGACCGTCGACGAGACCCGGGTGATGGAAGCCGCCCAGCGACAGGCCGAGCGCATGCTGGAGCGCATCGACGGGTGGGGATTGCTGGCGCCGCCCGAGCGCTTCTGGGGTCACGCCCGCTTCTGAAGGCCCGGTCCCTTCGAAGCCGAAATGGGCCGGTCAATAGACCAGCTCGTCGCCGCCCTTGCTGTCGGAAAGCACGAGCTCGCCGCGCGCCGCCATATCCTTGGCGAGCGCGACCATCGCCATCTGAGCCTCTTCGACTTCCTTGAGGCGGACGGGGCCTAGCGCCGCCATGTCCTCGCGGAACAGCTTGCCGGCGCGTTCGGACATGTTCGACATGAACAGGTCGCGGAGCCCCTCGGAGGCACCCTTGAGGGCGAGCGCCAGCTTGGACTTGTCGACGGCCCGAAGCAGCGTCTGCACGCCGCCGGGGTCGAGGCGGTTCAGGTCCTCGAAGGTGAACATCATCGCCCGGATCTTCTCGGCCGAGTCCTTGTTTCGCTCCTCCAGCGCGCTGATGAAGCGGGCTTCGGTGGCGCGGTCCAGGCTGTTGAAGATCTCGGCCATCGTCTCGTGCGCGTCGCGGCGGGTGGTGCGCGCAAGGTTGCTCATGAACTCGGTGCGCAGCGTGCGCTCGACGTCGGAGAGCACGTCCT
>CAZDGR010000245.1:0-6880 GCA_964504845.1 uncultured Rhizobium sp.
GCGCCTTACCGTCATGCGGCAGCCGCTAGCCCTCGGCGTCGACCATCTTCATCTCGACGCCGGAGAGCGCGCGGCCCTGCTTCAGCTGCACCTGGATCTTCTCGTCCTCGGAGAGGCCCATGTGCTTGCGCTTGAGCGTGCCGGTGGTGCCGACCGGGCTCAGCTCGCTCATGCCCCAGCCGTGGCGCACGTTGACGCCGTATCTCTTCTGGAAGGCTTCGACCAGCGACGGCGCGATCGCCGAGCCGCCGACCAGCATGCGCCTGAAGGTGCGGAACTTGGCCCCGGTCTCGTCCATGTGCTTGATCAGGCCGAGCCACACCGTCGGAACGCCGAGCGAGAAGGTGACGCCTTCGTCGTTGAACAGCTTGGCGACGCTGGCGCCGTCGAGCGCCGGGCCGGGCATCACCAGGCGCGTGCCGCTCATCGCCGCGGCATAGGGCACGGCCCAGCCGTTGACGTGGAACATCGGCACGATCGGGCAGACCGAATCCTCGGCCGACATGCTGAAGACGTCGGTGGCGCAGCAGGTGAGCGCGTGGATGACCGTCGAACGGTGCGTGTAGAGCGCGCCCTTCGGATTGCCGGTGGTACCCGAGGTGTAGCAGAGGGACGACGCCGTCAGCTCGTCGAAGCGCGGCCAGTGCAGATCGTCGTCCTCGGCGGCCAGCAGCTCCTCGTAGCAGAGAAGCTTGAGCGGGCTGGACGCCGGCATATGCGCGCGGTCGGTCATCAGGACGAAGTGCTGGACGGTCTTCATCTGCGCCGCCAGCTTCTCGACCAGCGGCAGGAAGGTCAGGTCGAAGAACAGGACCTTGTCCGCCGCGTGATTGAAAATGTAGATCAGCTGGTCGACGAAGAGCCGCGGATTGACCGTGTGGCAGACGGAACCGGTGCCGGAGATCGCGTAGTAGAGCTCGACATGGCGGTAGCCGTTCCAGGCGAGCGTCGCTACCCGGTCGCCGAAGCCGACGTCGAGCTTGCCGAGCGCCTTGGCCAGCCGCTTCGACCGGCGATTGACCTCGGCATAGGTCGTGCGGTGCATCGGTCCCTCGACCGAGCGGGAGACGATCTCCGCATCCGCATGGTTCTGTGCTGCATGCTCGATCAGGCTCGAGATCAGCAGCGGCCAATCCATCATCCGGCCACGCATGGGCGTCTCCCTTGAAGTGCTCGGCACCGGGTTGACCCCGGTTGCCGATCCGAGCCTAAATCACCGCCTTTCCGCATTCCAAGGATTTGCCGACATGGCCGAAAGCCTGACCAACCAGCCGAAGATCGATGGCGAGGAGATCCTGGCCGGCGTCCAGCGCTGGATCGAGATCGAGTCGCCCTCGCACGATGCCGCCGCCGTCAACCGGATGGTCAGCGAAGTGGAAGGCACGATGAAGGAGGTCGGCTGCCTGACCGATCGGATCCCCGGCCGCGACGGCTTCGGCGACATCCTGACGGCGAGAAGCCCCTGGGGCGGCGACGGGCCCGGCATCCTGGTGCTCTCGCATATCGACACGGTCCATCCGATCGGCTTCATCAAGGACACGCTGCCGTTCAAGCGCGAAGGCGACGTCGTCTACGGCCCCGGCATCTACGACATGAAGGGCGGCGCCTATCTCGCCTACTACGCCTATCGCCACCTGATCCGGATGGGCCAGAAGACCAAGCTCCCGATCCGCTTCCTGTTCGTGCCTGAGGAGGAGGTCGGGAGCCCGACCAGCCGCGCGCTGATCGAGAAGGAGGCGAGGAATGCCAAGTACGTGCTGGTGACCGAGCCGGCGCGCGACGGCGGCAAGGTCGTCACCAGCCGCAAGGGCGTCGCCCGCTTCGTGATGAAGACCGAGGGCCGGCCCGCCCATGCCGGTGCCCGCCACGAGGACGGCCGCAGCGCGATCAAGGAGATGGCGCGCCAGATCCTGGCGGTCGAGGCGATGACCGACTACGGACGCCAGATCACCACCTCGGTCGGACTCGTCACCGGCGGCACCGGCGTCAACGTCGTGCCGCAGTTCTGCTCGGCCGAGATCGACATGCGCGTTCCCGACCAGGCGACCGCCGACGAGATGTGCGCGAAGATCCTGGGCCTGAAGGCGGTCGATCCCGACGTGAAACTGACGGTGACCGGCGGCCTCAACCGTCCGCCCTATACCAAGGACGCCAAGATCAGCGCGCTGTTCGACCACGCGAGGAAGGTCTGCTCGGAGTTCGGCCTCGACCTCCAGGACGTAAAGCTGACCGGGGGCGGCAGCGACGGCAACTTCACCGCGGCCTTGGGCGTTCCGACCCTCGACGGCCTCGGCGCCGACGGCAAGGGCGCGCATACCGACTACGAGCAGATCTATTTCTCCTCGCTCGAGCCGCGCGCGAAGATGTGGGTGCGCCTCTTCGAGACGCTGGAATAGTGGCGACGCTCACCACCGACCTCTGGATCGCGGCGCACGTGCGCCGCTGCGCCGTCGACGGCATCGGCGCCACGGTGGTGAGGAAGGGCGATCCGCTCGGCGGCGCTGTCGTCGTGAAGCTCTATCTCGCGGGCCAGGGCTGCCGCGTGATGACGCGGATGACCGGCCCCGATGGCGAGCCCGGATGGATGGCGGCCTTAGGCGGCAACCTTGTGCCGGAAGCCGAGGCCGACGCCTACATCGCGCGCCAGATCCAGTACGACACCGACCTCTGGGTGCTCGAGGTAGACGATCCCAAGGGCCGTCACCCGTTCGAAGGGAAGATGCTTTAGGGCGTTGCTCTCGTAGACAATGGTCAGCTACTTGAGCTTCGTCGTGTCCGGCTTCATCGCGCCCAGAGGGTGCGGTAGGAGGGCTCGATCCGTTCGTCGGCGTGCTGCTTCCGCTCGGGCGTCATCTTGACGTGATCGGCGAGCATGGTGCCGAGTCCTCGGCCCCAGTACCTTGAAGGTGCCTGGCAGATCGCCTCTGGGCGTCACGTCCTGGTTCCCGGCCGCGGCGGCCGCCGTCGATGCGCGGTACCGGTGCTTCGACGGCGGCCGTAACGGTCACGCCGCCTGAGCCTTGGCGAAGAACTCGGCGACCTCGCGACGAAGCATCTCCGCCTGGCTCGCCAGCTCCTTCGATGCGCCGAGCATCTGCGTGGTCGCAGCACCCGTCTCGCCCGCCGCCTTGGTGACGCCGGAGATGTTAGTGGTGACCTCGTGCGTGCCCGCCGCGGCCTGCTGGACGTTGCGGGCGATCTCGTTGGTCGCCGCCCCTTGCTCCTCGACTGCCGAGGCGATCGAGGTCGAGGTCTGGCTGATCTGCCCGATGGTCGTGCCGATTTTGCGGATAGCCTCGACCGCGTCGCGGGTCGCCATTTGGATCGCGCCAACCTGGGCCGAGATGTCCTCCGTCGCCTTGGCGGTCTGCGCCGCCAGGGACTTGACCTCGGAGGCGACGACCGCGAAGCCCTTGCCGGCCTCGCCGGCACGCGCCGCCTCGATCGTGGCGTTTAGCGCCAGCAGATTGGTCTGGGACGCGATGTCGTTGATGAGCTGCACGACCTCGCCGATCTTCTGGGCCGCCTCCGACAGGGTCTGTACCCTGGCGTCGGTCCGCTTCGCCTCGTCGACCGCCTGTCCAGCGATCGAGGTCGAGCCCTCGACCTGGACACTGATCTCCTTGATCGACTTCGAGAGCTGCTCCGCCGCGGCGGCGACGGTCTGCACGTTCGCCGTCGCCTGCTCGGATGCCGCCGCGACCGCGGTCGACCGCTTGGTGGACTCCTGTGCCGTGCCGCTGAGCGTCTCGGCGGTCGCCTGGAGTTCGGTCGCCGCGGAAGCGACGGCGTCGATGACGCCCTTCAGCTTCGCCTCAAAATCGGCCGCCATCCGGCGATTGTCCTCGATGCGGGCCGCCATCGCCGCAGTCGCGGCATTGATCGTTTCCGCTCCGTAGCGATAGCTGCCCGGGAGGCCGCGGGTGACGAGCTTGCGATAGAACTTGTTCTCGCGCGCGTGCTCCATGGCCGCCGTTGCTTCGCGCAGGAACGCGTCGCTGATGTCGAAGGCCCGGTTGACGGAGATGGCTAGCGCACCGACGACGCCGGACTCGCCGATGGCGACGACACGTGCCTCAAGATCGCCTTTCGACACGCGATCGGCGATCCCGGAGATCTCCGAGACGATCCGGCCGAGCCGATGGGCATAGTAGCACGCCGCCGCCGAGGCGACGGCGATCATGCCGAGCATCGCCAGGGTAGCCGGGTTCGGGTCGTGGATCGCCGTCCAGGCGATCGCCGTGACGCCGCCGAGAAGCGCAGCCGCCGAGGCGGCGAGTGTCTTAGACTGAGAAGACGAATTCATCATAGGACTTGCCCATCTCACGGATCATGGTTTCGAGCTTCGCGGTTGCGAGTGCCAGGCCTTCCTTGCGGTCCGCCGTCTGACTTTCGATCAAGTGCAGTTGCCGATAGATCGGCTGCACCTTGGCGATCTGCTCGGGATTGGGCTTGCGCCGGTTCGAGTGGAAGCCGGTGATTGCTCCGTTGGCGTCGCGACTCGGCGTGACGTGGGCGAAGACCCAGTAGTGGTCGCCGTTGGTCGCCATGTTGACGACGTAGGCGAACAGCTCCTTGCCGGACTGGATGCGGTCCCAAAGCAGCTTGAAGACCGCACGCGGCATCTCGGGATGACGGATAAGGCTGTGTGGCGCGCCGATCGCCTGCTTCTCCGAGAGGCTCGAGACTCGCAGGAAGACTTCGTTGGCGTATGTGATCTTGCCCTTGAGATCGGTCTTGGTGACGATGATCTCTTCGGTGTCGAAGAAGCTTTCTCGTCCGGTCGGTTGGACGATGACCTTGGCCATTCGGGTCTCCTTGACGTCTGGGGACATGACGGCCGACGGGATGCCGGCCGCACTCGATCGCCTCGATCGGTCGTGAGGAGAACACCGACGACCATGACGAAGCTCGATGCCTCGCCAAGCTAGTCGCGTCTGGTTAAGGACCGCTTTATTCCTGCGGGCTCAACGTAACTTCGGGTGAGAAAGTGTAAGCGCCTGTAAGCGCGTTTGTTCAGCGCCCGGCGACGGTCATGCCCTCGACACGGATCGTCGGCGCGTTGACCGCCATCTTGAAGGCGAGGTCGTTCGCCGGCGTCATCTGGAGGAACATGTCCTTGAGGTTTCCGGCGACGGTCACCTCGCTGACCGGATAGGCCACCTTGCCGTTCTCGATCCAGAAGCCTGCGGCGCCGCGGCTGTAGTCGCCGGTCACCATGTTGATGCCGTGGCCCATCAGGGAGGTCACGTAGAAGCCGCTCTTGATGTCCGCCATCAGCTCGTCGGGCGTCATCTTGCCGGCTTCGAGATAGAGGTTGGTCGCCGACGGACCGGGAGGGCCCGAGGTGCCGCGCGCCGCGTGCCCGGTGGTGACGAGGCCGAGCTGGCGGGCCGACGCCAGGTCGAGCAGCCAGGACTTGAGCACGCCGTCCTCGACCAGCGTCCAGCGCCTCGCGGCGATGCCTTCGCCGTCGAAGGGACGCGAGCGGAGCCCGCGCGGCTTCAGCGCATCGTCGATCACGTTGAGTCCTGACGCCAGGACCTGCTTCCCCATCTGGTCCTTAAGGAAGCTGACCTTGCGCGCGACCGACGGGCCGGTGATGCCGCCGGCGAGATGCGAGATCAGCGAGGCCGAGACGCGCGGGTCGAAGACCACCGGGACCTTCGCGGTCTCCGCCTTTTTCGGGTTGAGGCGCCTGACCGTGCGCTCGCCGGCGCGGCGGCCGACGGTCGAGGCCGCTTCGAGGTCCTGGCCGTAGACCGAGCTCGCATAGTCGTAGTCGGTCTCCATGCCGGCCCCTTCGCCGGCGACGACCGAGACGCTGACGCCGTGGCCGGAGCGGGCATAGCTGCCGGCTAAGCCGTTGGAGGCCGCGATCGCGATCTCCGAGCGCGACCAGGTCGCCTCGGCGCCTTCCGAGTTGGTGATGCCGGGAACGGATCGGGCGGCGTCCTCGGTCTCCTTGGCGCGGTTCTCCAGCGCCTCAGGCGCCGGCTCGGCCGGATCGTTGAGATCGAGGTTGGGGAAGCTCTTCGCGATCGCGTCCGGATCGGCGATGCCGCAATAGGGATCCTCCGGCGCGATCCTCGCCATCGCCACCGCGCGCTCGACCAACTCGGCCAGCGCCTTCGGCGACGGATCGGTCGAGGAGACCGAGGCCTGGCGCTTGCCGACCATCACGCGCAGGCCAAGGTCCTGGGACTCAGAGCGCTCCAGCATCTCGGGCTTGCCGAGCCGCTGGCGGAGGCCGAGATGGGCCGACTTGAACATCACGGCATCGGCCGAGTCGGCGCCGGCCCTGCGGGCCTTGGAGACGAGGTCGGTCAGGAGGTCGAGGGAGGCTGACATGGCGAATTCAAACTCTTTCTTGTCTCAACGTGACATGAGCCTCGCGAACTCCTTCCGCAAGAGGAAGCCTCCCAGACCGGCGATGGCGACGGTGCAGGCAGCGATCTTGAGGAGACGGATGCCGACCGAGGGATCGTCGGCGAAGCCGAAGGGGCCGAACAGGACGATGATCCCGACCAGCGAGATCGCCCAGAAGGCGATCAGCGTCCCGACCAGGTGGAAGCTCCAGGGCCGCTTCTGCGTCGGCACCCTGGCCGGGCGCGGAGGGGGCGGTGCCTTCGGCTCGGGAACGCGGGTGGTGAAGTAGCGCGAAAGATCGATGCGGCCGATCCAGCGGGCGACGAGAATGCCGACGCCGATCGCTGCCAGAGGCACGATCGCGATCTTGAACGGTATCGGCACCCCGGTCATCGCCTCGATGCCGGCGATCACGCCGATCGAGAGCGTCAGCGTGGCGAAGCAGCCGATCAGGAACCCCAAGCCATATTGGAGGTTCTTCAGCACGGTTCCGTCACTTCCAGATGGGCTT
>CAZDGR010000246.1:0-6872 GCA_964504845.1 uncultured Rhizobium sp.
GCCGGATCGTCGGGGATCGCGCCGCAGGCCTGCTTCCAGGTCTCCGGCATCTTCGGACACGAGCGGCGGAGCGCCGGCAGCGCCGCCGACGGATCGTCCCTAGCCCAGCCGGGGATGTCGGAGAAAGCGACGGGCTCGAGCTTCCGCTCCGGGGCCGGAGCGGCGCAGGCGGCGAGCAGCGAAAGGAGCGCCAGCGCGCCTAGGCGCATCAGGAGGCGCGGGTCTCGACGAGCATCCAGTTGGGATCGCTCGAACGCACGTCGCGGGCGAAGGTCCAGACGTCGGTGATGGTCACGACCTTGTTGGGATCGCCGTCGACGATCTTGGCCGACGCGTCCTTGGTCACGTTCACCTGCTCGGAGACGAAGCGGATCGTCACCTTGGCGGTCGACTTGTCGAGATCGGCATCGACCAGCTCGGCCGCGGTGACGCCGACCAGGGTCGTCTCCAGGGTCTCGCCCCTGGACACGCGGTCGTCGATCGCGCGCTTGAAGTTCTGGAAGACGCCGTCGGCCAGAAGCGGCCGGAGCGCCTCGGCGTCGCCCTTGGCGAAGGCGGTCACGATCATCTCGAAGGCGCCGCGGGCGCCGCCGAGGAAGCCGGCCTCGTCGAAGCTAGGATCGGCCTGGTGGATCGCCTTGACGCCGCGGGCGAGCGGGGTGTCTTCCTCGGCCGCGAGGGTTTCCAAGGCCTTGCGGTCGCGGTCGGGCAACCGGAGGACGTTGTCGGCGGGCTGCGGCGCCGGCTCGGCCGGCTTGAACGGGTCGGGGCGCCGCTTCTCGAGCCCGGTGCGCTTGCCGAGCACGTTCCTCAGGCGCAGCCCGAGGAAGATCGCCAGCATGGCGAAGAAGACGATGTCGAGGAAAGGAAAGTCCATCCTGGGCCCAGATCCGGGTTGGCCGCCGTCATTCTATAGACGCCGTCTTGCCGTATGTAGTTGCTTGGGGAATAAAGGGCAACATGCTGCTCATCCGCCACGGTCAGTCCGAGTTCAACGCGGTATTCAACAAGACCCGGGTCGATCCGGGCATCGAGGACCCGAAGCTCACCGACGAAGGCAGGCGCCAGGCCGAGACCGCCGGCTTGGCGCTCCGCGCCAGACCGCCGAAGCGGTTGATTTCAAGTCCCTATACGCGGGCGATCGAGACCGCGCACATCATCGCCGACGTGCTGGGCGGGCTCGACATCGACATCGACCGGCGGGTCGGCGAGCGCGCCGCCTTCGTCTGCGACGTCGGCACGCCCCTGTCGCGCCTGCGCCTTGCCTGGCCGAACCTCGCCCTCGACCACCTCGACGAGCAGTGGTGGCCGAGGATGGAGGAATCCGAAGAGGGCCTGGCCGAACGCGCCCGCGACTTCCACGACGACTGGGAGGTGCGGTCCGAGCGTCCGGAGACGGCGGTCGTCACCCATTGGGGCTTCATCCGGGCCTCGACCGGCCTCACCGTGCCCAACTGCACGGTCGTCCACATGGCCCAGCGCAACTCGGCCGAGATTGTGCATCCCCGCGAACCGTAATAGAAAGCGGCGCCCTCGAAGCCGCCTTCTCTTTCAAGGAACCTGATCGATGAGCGACGCGAACCAGCCCCAAGGCGGCGACGGCCGTCCCGCTCCGATCATGGTCGGCGCCCAGTTCGTGAAGGACCTCTCGTTCGAGAGCCCGGACGGGCCGCTCGGCCTGAACCAGATGAAGGACGCGCCCGAGATCGAGCTCGACGTCGACGTGGCGCCGATCAAGATCCAGGACGGGATCTACGAGGTCGACCTCGCGATCAAGTGCCAGGCCCGCTACGAGGACCGCACGTTGTTCCTCTGCGAGCTGGTCTATGCCGGCATCTTCAGCGTCGGCCAGATGCCGGACGAGGTGGTGAAGCCGTTCTGCTACACCGAGGCGCCGCGCCTCTTGTTCCCGTTCGCCCGCGCGATCATCGCCGGCTGTACCCGCGACGGCGGCTTCCCGCCGGTGATGCTGCAGCCGATCGACTTCGTCGAGTTCTACCGCCGCCGCGTGCTCGGCCAGGGGAACGGGGGCCAGGGCGGCGACGGGCAGACCGCGCAGGGTTAGGCCTGCGTCGGGCCGGGCCGCGTCTTGCCGCTGGCCTCTGCCTTGAACTCGGTCTGCTGGTGGAACGCCAGCTTCCAGCCGTCGCCGCGCGCGACATAGCCGCTCGACACCAGCGCCCTATAGGGCTCGCCGCTCGCGCGCTGCGCTCTCGCCTCGTAGCAGAGGATCGCCATCCGCGGCTGCGGCTCGATCATGCCCTTCATGTCGATCGCGACCTCCGTCCAGCGCCGCTGGTCGGCCATGCCGGCGATCTCCTCGCGCGGACATACGGCGACCATGCCGGGGAAGACCGCTAGGCAGGTCTCGTCGAGGTGCTGGCGATAGAGGTCGGAGCCGCCGGTCCACAGCGACTTCTCGATCTCGACAGGTCCTTGCCGGTCCGGTTCATCATCCGCGCTCCTTACACCCGCGGGCGGCAAACGACAGCCGCCACATACAGGTTCCGGATTCCTCGCCTCAGTTGCGATAATACGTTCCGCGTATTATATCCCACGTATGATCAAGGGCTTCAGGGACGGCGCGACCGAAAAGCTCTTTCGAGGCGAGACCGTCAAGAGGTTCGCTGGGATCAAGGTGTCGGCATTGCGAAAGCTCGACATGATCGCCGCTGCGAGAGCGTTAAATGACTTGCGCGCGCCGCCGGCGAACCGCTTGGAGGCGTTGAAAGGCGACCGGAAGGGCCAGCCTTCGATCCGCATCAACGATCAATGGCGGATCTGCTTCGTCTGGACGACGGACGGTCCGACCGACGTCGAAATCGTCGACTATCACTGAGGTCAGCCATGGCGAACCGCATCACCACACATCCGGGCGAGATCCTCAGCGAGGAATTCCTGAAGCCCCTCGGCCTGACGGCGAATGCCTTGTCGCTCGCGCTTCGGGTGCCCGCCAATCGCGTCGGCGCGATCGTGAAGGGCGAGCGCGGCGTCACCGCCGATACGGCGCTTCGGCTCGCGCGCTTCTTCGGGACGACGCCGGAATTCTGGATCAACCTTCAGGCCATGCATGACCTGAGCAAGGCCCAGGCGGAGATCGGTCCCGTCGTCGAGAAAGAGGTCAATCCGCGCGCGGCCTAGCCGAGCCAGACGGGTTCCTTCAGCTTCTTGATGAACTCGGCGTGCGCCGCGAGCTCGGCCTCGCTGGGAGCGTGCGCGCGCGGCGGGCGGACGGCGGCGATCGTCGTCGCCTGGGCCTGGCGGCGGCGGGCCGAGGCGGCGAGGTCGAGGCCCGGCTCGCGCCCGCCGATCAGCTCCAGGTAGACCAGCGCCAAGAGCTCGCAGTCGAGCTTGGCACCGTGCTTCTCGCGGGCCGAAAGATCGATCTCGAAGCGCCGGCAGAGCGCGTCCAGGCTCGCCGGCGCGCCGGGATACTTGCGCCTCGCCATCGACACGGTGTCGACCACGCCGCGGGCGCGGTCGATCGGCGGGCGGCCGCAGCGCTTCAGCTCGTGGTCGATGAACTTGAGGTCGAACTCGGCGTTGTGGATGACCAGCTGGGCGCCGTCGATGAACTCGAGGAAGTCGTCGACCTCCTCGGCGAAGGTCTTGTGCTGCGAGAGGAACTCGGTGGAGAGGCCGTGGATGCGGAAGGCGTCCTCCGGCATGTCGCGCTCGGGGTTCAGGTAGAAGTGGCGGAACTCGCCGGTCTGCACGTGGTTGAAGAGCTCGACGGCAGCGACCTCGACGATGCGGTGACCGGAAGCCGGATCAAGTCCCGTGGTTTCCGTGTCGAGCACGATTTCCCGCATGTCGTCTCCTCGGCCAGCGTCCGTGAGAGAGATGTTTGGCGATGCGGAGCGCGCGGCGCAAGGTCGATCTGAAGCCGATGCCGGTCGGCACGACGAAGTCGGCGCGGCGGCGCTTTTCCGCGTCCGGCATCTGGTTCTTCAGGATGTCGGCGAACTTCTGCATCGTCATGCCCGGGCGGCGCAGCACCCGCTGGCGCTGAATCGCCCGCGACGTCGTCACCACCAGGACCGCATGGCAGCGCCGCTCGTTGCCCTTCTCGAACAGGAGCGGGATGTCGAGCACGACCAGGCGCTTCCGGCTGTTGGCTGACAGGAACTGGCGCTGGGCGTCGCGGACCATCGGATGCAGGATCTTCTCCAGCCGCGTGAGCGCCTGCCTGTCGGCGAAGACCCTGGATCCCAGCGCCTTCCGGTCGAGCACGCCGTCCTTCACCGTGCCGGGAAAGGCCTTCGCGATCGCCGGGATGGCCCGCCCGTTGGGCGCGGTCAGGCGATGGACGGCGGCGTCGGCGTCGTGGACCGGGATGCCGAGGCGCCTGAACGTATTGGCCGCCACCGACTTGCCCATGCCGATCGAGCCGGTGAGGCCGAGGATGCGCATGCGATCGCGAGTGTGCATGACCGCCCGGGAGATGCCAAATCCGAAGCGGACCAGTCCGCTTCCAACAAACTGGCCCGTGCGTGGGGCCACCCAGGCCGTTAGTCTCGCCCGCCATGAGCATCGAGATCACCCGGCTGAAAGCCGACGACCGCGCCCGCTGGGAAGCCCTCTCCCGCGGCTACAAGACCTTCTACAAGACCGAGCTTCCGGGCTCCGACTATGACAAGGCCTGGGCGCGCATCATGCGGGCCGACGACATCCACGCTTTTGCCGGGCGCCTGGACGGCTGGCTGGCCGGGATTACCCATTACTTCTTCCACCCCCATGTCTGGATGGGCGACGTCTGCTATCTGCAGGACCTGTTCACCGACGAGGCGGCGCGCGGCAAGGGCGTGGCGCGGGCGCTGATCGAGGCGGTGGCGGAGGACTCGCGGAAGCGGAAGGCGACGCGGCTTTACTGGCTGACCCAGGACAACAACGCCCGCGCCCGCGCGCTCTACGACAAGGTCGCGAAGCACCAGGGCTTCATCCGCTACGACTACGCGCTTTAAGGAACAGACGATGGCTCTCGACTACGACCAGATCCTCGGGCCCGAGCTGCACTACAAGGGCGCTGTGCCGCCGCCGAAGACGGCGATCGACGGCAAGACGGTGCGGCTCGAGCCGATCGACGCGGCCGGCCACGTCGCCGACCTCTACGAGGTCTCGAAGGGCGACGACACGCTCTGGAACTACATGGGTTACGGACCCTTCGCCGATCAGGCGGCGATGAAGACCTGGCTCGACGGCTGCGCTGCTTCACCCGATCCGCTGTTCTTCGCGATCGTCGACAAGGCGACCGGCCGGGCCGTCGGCATGCTGAGCTTCATGCGCGTCGACGCGAAGGGAGGCGCCATCGAGATCGGGCACATCTGGTTCGCGCCGATCCTGAAGCAGACGCGCCAGGCGACCGAGGCCATCTTCCTCACCATGCGCGAGACCTTCGACCGCTGGGGCTACCGACGCCTGGAGTGGAAGTGCAACTCGCGCAACATGCCGTCGCGCGCCGCGGCGCTCCGCTTCGGCTTCACCTATGAAGGGCTGTTCCGCCAGCACCTGGTCGTGCGCGGGCGCAACCGCGACACCTCCTGGTTCTCGATGCTCGACGGCGAATGGCCGGAGGTGAAGGCGGCGTTCGAGCGATGGCTCGACCCGGCGAACTTCGACGCTGCCGGCAAGCAGAAGAAGCCGCTCGCCGCGCGGCGCTGAGAGTTCGCGTAGAACAAGAACGGTCCGGGCGGAGCGCTGATGCGCCCCGCCCGGAGGAGATCCCCGCCGGCAGCGGGGATGGCCCCTTCGGTTAGAACGTGTAGCGGGTGATGGGGATCTGACGGCCGTCCGGCATCGTCAGCATCGCGGTGTCGTCCGAGGTGAACTGGACGGTGAAGTTGCCACGGGTCCAGAACGCGTTCGGGCGTTGATAGGCGCCGTCCAACGTCATGCCGCCGTAGGTGATCAGGAACTCGCCGCTATAGACCGTCGGCGACAGCATCGCGCCGCGTGAGATGAACCACACCGGCTGGTCGAGCGCGTCATAGAGGGCGACGGCGAAGGTCAACTGGTCGTTCTGGACTTCGATGAAGTAGCCACGGCCGCTCTCGGCCGCGTTCCACCACCAGCCACCGCGCGGGGCACCGGCCTGCGGCCCGCTCCCCACACCGTTGGGAACGAAGTTTGTGCGGGCGATCCGAGCCGAGCCGGTCGGCCAGGTCATCGTGCCGGTGGTCGGGCTGTCGAAGCTGAAGGTGACCAACCCCTTGAAGCCGTCGAAGTAGTTCACCGAATACACGCCACCGAGCTCATTCTGTCCGGCGACGAAGCGCTGCATGCCGCCGCTCAGCGGGTTGGCCGTATCGGTGTTGGTGTTCACAACGAACCAGGTCGGCTGGCCGGACTCGTTGTAGACCATCACCGCCGCATAGATCTCGCCGTCGGCTTTCGTCTCGAGCACCACGCTCCGGCCGTTGGGCTCGTTCGGGACTTCCCAATAGCCGGTCTGCGGCAGGAAGGCTGGGGCCTGAGCGAAGGCCGCCGACGCTCCGAGAACCGTCGCGACGAGGATTGAACCGATACGCCCCGCGTAGCTACCGACCGTGGGGGAAGTTTCCATGGACGTCTCCTTTTTGCATGGGCCGGGTGTGGCTGCTGCTGGGAACGCCATGAAAAAAAACGGGATGCCGAAGCCGTGATCTTTTCGGCAAGTGTGGCGCGAATGCGACAGCGTGTTGGCAAGGCACGCAAAACAGGAAGGAAGGCGCCGGGTTGCGTGGGCGCAAAAAGATCACAACCCGACCAACCCGAGCGCGTCTGCCAGACTATCCGGGATCATGGTCCGGCCGTCCTTCGTGCGCATCGATGCCTAGGGCGGCGCCATCGAGATCGGGCATATCCGGTTCGCGCCGATCCTGAAGCAGACGCGC
>CAZDGR010000247.1:0-6859 GCA_964504845.1 uncultured Rhizobium sp.
GCCTCACCGGATACGCCAACATGGGCGCGGTGCTGAACACCGCGGGCCCGCTGATGGCGACGGTCAACATCGTCAAGAACTCGATCGGCGTCTACCGCACGCCGCTGATCGAGGTCGCGACCAAGTGCATCATGACCAACACCGTGCCGATCAACGCCTATCGCGGCGCCGGCCGGCCGGAGGGCAACTACTTCATGGAGCGCCTGGTCTCGGCGGCGGCGGCCGAGATGGGCATCGACCAGGTCGAGATTCGCAGGCGCAACCACATCGCGCCGGACCAGATCCCCTACACGGCGCCATCGGCGATGGAGTACGACTCCGGCGACTTCTCGGCGCTGCTGTCGAAGGCGGTCGCGGCGGCCGACTGGAACGGCTTCGCCAAGCGCAAGGCCGAGAGCAAGGCCAAGGGGCTGCTGCGCGGCATCGGTATCGGCAACTACCTCGAGGTCACCGCGCCTCAGGGCAAGGAGATGGGCGGGCTGCGCTTCGAGACCGACGGCAGCGTCACCATCGTCACCGGCACGCTCGACTACGGCCAGGGTCACTGGACCCCGTTCGCCCAGGTGCTGGTCGACAAGCTCGGGATTCCCTTCGAGAAGATCAAGCTGCACCAGAACGACTCCGACCAGCTGATCGCCGGCGGCGGCACCGGCGGCTCGCGCTCGGCGATGGCCAGCGGCGGCGCGATCATCGAGGCCGGCGACAAGGTCATCGAGAAGGGCAAGCAGGCCGCGGCCCATGTGCTGGAAGCGGCGGCTGCCGATATCGAGTTCGGGAAAGGGCGCTTCACGATCGCCGGCACCGACCGCTCGATCGGCATCCTCGAACTCGCCGAGAAGGTTCGGACGATGAAGCTGCCGGACGGCGTCCCGGCAAGCCTCGACGTTAAGCTGGTGCACGACACCTCGCCTTCGGCGTTCCCCAACGGCTGCCATATCTGCGAGGTCGAGATCGACCCGGAGACCGGCCACGTGCAGGTGGTGAAGTACTCCTCGGTCAGCGACTTCGGCACGATCCTCAACCCGCTGATGGTCGCCGGCCAGACCCATGGCGGCATCGTCCAGGGCATCGGCCAGGCACTCTACGAGCGCACGGTCTTCGACAAGGACGGTCAGTTCCTGACCGGCTCCTACATGGACTACGCGATGCCGCGGGCTGCGGACACCTGCGACATCGGCTTCATCAGCCACCCGGTGCCGGCCAAGACCAACGCGCTCGGGGCCAAGGGCTGCGGCGAGGCGGGCTGCGCCGGCTCGCTGCCGGCGGTGATGAACGCAGTGGTCGATGCGCTCCGCGAGGTCGGAGTGAAGTCGATGGACATGCCGGCGACGCCGGAGCGGGTCTGGCAGGCGATCCGGGCGGCGCGGTAACAGGATAGGGTCGCGTCCGGTTCGCCTTGGTCGCGGGCCGGCGCTGCGCTATATCTTGGATATGGACCTGCGGGACGACATCCGCCGCTGCTTCGGAACCCTGCGCCGATGGCTCGGCACGACCGAGGGGCGGACGCTTTTCCCGCTTTTCCTGATCGCGATGGCCGGCCCCTTCGGCGAGATGCTGGACGTGGCCTTCTTCGTCGAAATGGAGCTCGAGCTGATCGCCTCCGATCTCGGCCTCGAGGTCGTGTCGTCCATCCTGGTCTACGGGTATCAGATCTTCTTCGCCCTCCTGGCGGGGATGGCGATGGTCGCTACCCTCTTCATGCTCCCTCTCGACGGAGCCATGCCGGTTCGCGCGCTGGCCTCCTGCCGCTCGCGCCGGCCGATCAAAGTCCCGAAACGCTGACTCCGATCGTCGTTTGAACCGCCGCGCGTCCTGAAGGCCGCCGCGGCTTGTTCCCTTTGGATCGGAGTTTCGTCATGGAAGTGTTTTCGGCCGAGTTCATCTCGGCACTCATCGCCATCATCCTTCTCGACTTCGTGCTGGCCGGCGACAACGCGCTGGTCATCGGGCTCGCCGCCCGCAAGGTGCCGAAGCACCAGCAGAACAAGGTGATCCTCTGGGGCACCTTCGGCGCCATCGCCGTCCGCGTCGCGATGACGCTCGGCGTCTATTGGCTCCTGAAGATTCCAGGGCTCATGCTGATCGGCGGCGCTGCACTGATCTGGATCGCCCGGCGCCTGCTTCAGCCGGATCAGGAATCCGGGCACAGCATCGCCGCTGCCTCCTCGGTCGGCGCCGCTGTCCGCACCATCATCATCGCTGACACGGTGATGGGCGTGGACAATGCGCTCGCCATCGGCGCGATGGCGCGCGAAAGCGTGCTCCTGATCATCCTCGGCCTTGCGATCACGGTGCCGATCATCGTCTGGGGCAGCCGCCTCGTGCTGGCGATGGTCGGGCGGTTCCCTCAGATCATCCTGCTCGCCGGCGGCGTCCTGGCCTGGACGGCGGCGAAGATGATCTTCGAGGAACAGCTGCTGAAGGGCTTTCTCGCACACGGGCCGGCGCTCGAGGGCATGCTGACGGTGCTGGTCTTCGCGATCTCGCTCTCGCCGTGGTTCGAGAGCCGGATGAGCCCGAAGTTCAAGCCGCTCACGGTCGTGCTGCCGTGCCTGTTCATCTGGCTGCTGGCCTTCGAGGTGGCCGAGAACCTGACCGGCCTCAAGGTGGCGTATCTCGAGGCGATCTCGGTGCCGGAGGCGGGGCTGCAGTTCCTCCGCTGGGTCGGCTGGATCCCGCTGGCCTCTCTCGGCCTCTGGATCTCCGAGCGACGGGCGAAGGCCAAGCAACCTGCCGGTGCCGCGGCGTCGGCACGCTGACCGGGGTTCCGGTATTGGCGCGAGCCGGGCGGCTGTGCTTTCCTGGGTTTTCCAACGAGAAACCTCAGGAGAGACCATGCTCATTCGTTCAGCCGCCCGGCTCGCCGCTGCCGCTCTGGTCGCCGCCCCGCTGGCGGCGGCCGCCAAGACGCCGGCCGACACATTGGTGATCGCCTGGGCGCTCGATCCGGTGATCGGCATGGATCCCGGCCAGGTCGCGGAGTTCAACGCCTTCGAGTTCCTGAACAACATCTGCGATCCGCTGGTCTTTCAGGACTACACCGATCCCGCGAAGCTGGTGCCGGGCATCGCCGAGAGCTGGCAGGCCTCGGCCGACGGTACCTCGATCACCTTCAAGATCCGCGCCGGCCTCAAGCACCCGTCGGGCAACCCGGTTACCGCCAAGGATGCCGAGTGGTCGCTCCGCCGCGTGATGGCGATCAACTTCGCGCCGGCCGGCACGCTCCGTCAGTGGGGCTACACCCAGGCCGGCTTCGACGGCATGGTCGAGGCGACCGACGACCGCACGCTGGTCGTCAAGCTGCCGAAGCCCTATCCGACCGATCTCGCGATCTCGGCGCTGTTCACCGGCGGCATGGGCATGGTGCTCGACTCGGTCGAGGCCAAGAAGAACATCAAGGGCGACGACCACGCCAACGCCTGGCTCAAGACCAACACCGCCTGCGTCGGCGCCTACAGGATGCGCAGCTGGGCCGCCAACGACACGATGATCCTCGAGCGCAACGACGGCTACTGGCGGGGCGAGCCGAAGCTTCGTCGCGTCATCATCCGCCACGTGCCGGAGTCTGGCGCGCAGCGGCTGATGCTGGAGAAGGGCGATGCCGACATCGCGCGCATCCTCAACGCGACCGATCTCGAAGGCGCGCTGAAGCACGCCGACGTGCACCAGTTCCAGGTCGGGCTGCATCACTTCTGGTACCTGGCGATGAACGCCTCCGACCCGATCCTCGCCAACGTCAAGGTGCGCCAGGCCTTCAAGCACCTGATCAACAACGAGGAGCTGGAGAGGACCTTGATGAAGGACCGCGGAACCGCGCGCCAGAGCGTGGTCCCGCTGGGTGCCTTCGGCGCTCTCTCCAAGGCCGAGGGGCTCCCGTACAAGCCGGACGTCGAGGCGGCAAAGAAGCTGCTGGCGGAAGCCGGGTATCCGAACGGCTTCTCGGTGAAGCTGATCCACACCTCGAACTCGCCGCAGCTCGAGCTCGGCCAGTACATCCAGGGCCAGGCGGCCAAGGCCGGCATCAAGATCGAGATCGAGGCCGGCGCCGGCGCCGTCACCATCAACCGCAGCCGCGCGCGAGACTACCAGCTGGTGCTGACTGGCTGGGCCGCCGGATACCCGGATGCCGACGCTATGGTCTCGCTGTTCGCGGTCAATCCCGACAACCGCAAGGAAGCGAACCTGGTGGGCTATCCCTCGTGGATCTCGGCCTGGCAGGACACCGGCCTGAACACGCTCGCCGACCAGGCGCGGATGGAGCGGGACCCGGCGAAGCGGGCCGATCTCTACAAGCAGATCCAGCTGAAGCACATGGCCGAGGGCCCGCACGCCTTCATTACCCAGTCGGTGAGCAACCTCGCCGCCAACAGGCAGCTGAAGGACATCAAGCAGAACGGCTTCCGCGTCTGGTACGCGACCGCGACGAAGTGAGACGGTCGATAGCAGTAACGCCCGCACTGGCGATCCGACGGCCGAAAGGCTGCTCAGGTCGCCAAGCGGGCTTCCTTTCTTTTTGGCACAGCCCGCACGCGCCCATTTGCCGCAATCTTCGGCTGCGCGACTATCGTTGAAGCAGATCGCGAGCGTCGCAGGAACCAGATCCGGTTCAAGTGCGATCGATCGTGTCCGATTGGACAATTTTCACGGTTCTGCGGCGCGGAGGTGAATGTCTCCGGATCGCTGTTGCCTCCCGAGGGGGACTCGACCGATATTCGCAACCCCGCCGTGCAGGCCCTCCCTTCGAGCGAGCTCGTCATGACCGTGATGCGTGGCCGTCAGTTCTTCCAGAACCCGGGTCCGACCAACATTCCCGACCGTATCCTCCGCGCCATGGATCGCGCGTCGATGGACTTCATGGGCAAGGACTTCGCCGAGATCGCCGACCACTGCTTCGACGGGCTGAAGCGCGTTTTCAAGACCAAGCAGACGATGTTCGTCTATGCCTCCAACGGCCACGGCGCCTGGGAAGCGGCGGTCGTCAACCTGTTCTCGCCCGGCGACAAGGTGCTGGTGCTTGAGACCGGCCGCTTCTCTGCATCCTGGGGAGAGATGGCGAAGGCCTACGGCCTCGAGGTCGAGACGCTGAGCTTCGACTGGCGCACCGGCGTCGAGCCGGCGAAGGTCGAGGCGCGGCTCAAGAAGGACACCGCCCGCGAGATCCGCGGCATACTGCTGGTCCACAACGAGACGGCGACCGGCGTGGCGCACCCCGTTGCCGAAGTGCGCAAGGCGATCGACCGCGCAGGCCATCCCGGCCTCTTCCTCTCCGACACGATCTCGTCGCTGGGCTCGATCGACTTCCGCATGGACGAGTGGAAGGTCGACGTCGCCGTCGGCGGCTCGCAGAAGGGACTGATGCTGCCGATCGGCATGGGCTTCACCGGCGTCAGCAAGAAGGCGCTCGATGCGACCCAGTCGGCGACGCTGCCGAGGGCCTATTTCGACTGGCGCCTGATGCTCGGACGCCAGCCGCAGAAGTTCCCGGGCACCGCACCGGTGCACCATTTCTATGGCCTCGCCGAGGCGATCAAGATGCTGGACGAGGAAGGCCTCGACAACGTCTTCGCCCGCCACCACCGCCTGGCCGAAGCGACCCGCGCCGCGGTCCGCGTCTGGGGCGAGGAGGGCAGCATGGAACTCTTCTGCCAGAACGAGAAGCTCTACTCGGACTCGGTGTCCGCGATCCTGATGAAGCCCGGCATCGATGCCGAGAAGGTCCGCCAGGCGGCCCTCGACCACTACAACGTCTCGCTCGGCGGCGGCCTCGACAATCTCAAGGGCAAGGTCTTCCGCATCGGCCACATGGGCGATCTCAACGAGCCGATGCTGCTTGGCGCGCTGGCCGCGGTCGAGATGTCGTTCAAGACCGCCGGCATCCCCTACCGCAAGGGCGGCGTCGACGCGGCGATGGCGAAGCTCGCGCGCTGATGAGCCTCGCGCGTACGCCCGACCTCGTCATCTTCGACTGCGACGGCGTGCTGATCGACAGCGAGATCCTCTACTGCCGGATCGACGCCGAGGAGTTCACGCGCGCCGGCTATCCGATCACCGCGAACGAGTTCGCGCGGAAGTTCGTCGGCATCTCATTCGACAGGACGCTGAAGATCGCGGCCGAAGAGATGGGGCGCCCGCTGCCCGACGAAGTGGCAGTCCGGGTCAACGAACGCGTCGCGAAGGTCATTCCGGAGGAGCTGAAGGCGGTGAAGGGCATCGCCGTGCTGCTCGACCGGATCGGCCTCCCGTTCTGCGTCGCCTCCAACACCGAGACCGAGCGGCTGCGCTGGAACCTGGAGATCGCGGGTCTTCTAAAGCGCTTCGACCCGCATGTCTACAGCGCCAAGATGGTGGCGCGGGGCAAGCCGGCGCCGGATCTCTTCTGGCACGCGGCGAAGCAGTTCGGTGTGCCGCCGGAGCGCTGCCTGGTGATCGAGGACTCGACCGTCGGAGTCGGCGCCGCGGTCGCGGCCGGGATGCCGGTGCTGGGCTTCGTCGGCGGCGAGCATTGCTGGCCCGAGCTCGGCGATCAGCTCCGTGCCGCCGGTGCTTTCGACGTGGCCTCGACCTGCGAGGACATCCACACGACCCTGGCCAAGGCGGCGATTCAAGCCGCCTGAAGGCGTTTGCGCCGGAAGCGCCGCGGTCCTAGCCTTGAGGCCGTCATGAGCGAGCCCGGCCCGACACAACGCATCGACGACGAGAAGGTCCGGGAGCTGATCTCCGGCCTTCGCATCGGTTCGATCCGCCAGCTTCCGGACCTGACCGGAATCAATCTCTCCAGCCTGGATCTCGAAGGGCTGCCGCTCAAGAAGGCCAGGCTCTGCAACGCCGACCTCCGCCGGACCCGGCTGGTGCGCGCCAA
>CAZDGR010000248.1:0-6826 GCA_964504845.1 uncultured Rhizobium sp.
GGGCGTGAGCGCTTCCCCGGCCCTGGTTCCTTCCCCGTGATCGACCTTCTCGAGATCGTCCTGCCGATCTTTGCCGTCGTCTTCGTCGGCTGGCTCGTCGGGCGGTTCGAGGTCATCGAGGGCGACCGGGTCAACGGGCTCGCCGACTTCACCTTCTTCATCGCGATCCCGGCGCTGATGTTCCGCTCGGTGATCCGCAACATCCGCTGGGAGACCGCGGATCCCGGCGTGCTGCTGGCATATTTCGGCTCGGGCCTCGTGATCTACGGTGCGGCACTCGCGATCGGGCTTCGCGTCTTCAGGATCAGGTTCGAGGAAGCTGCGATGCTGGGGCTCGCCTGCACCTTCGGCAACTCGGTCCAGCTCGGCATCCCCATGGTGGTCCGCACCTTCGGCGAGCACGGCCTGGTGCCCCTGATGCTGATCATCAGCTTTCATTCGCTGGTGCTGATCGGCCTCACCACGGTGCTGATCGAGATCGCGCGCGGCCGCGGCGGCGGCGCCAAGGCGGCGGCGATCCAGTCGGCCAAGGGCGCGGCCAGCAACCCGATCATCATCGCGATGGTGACCGGCCTCGCCGTCGCCGGCTTCGACGTCGAGCTGCCGAAGATGGTCGACGACTTCTTGGGACTGCTCGGTGCCGCCGGCATTCCGTGTGCGCTGTTCGCGCTCGGCGCCCAGCTCTCCCGTTTCAGGTTCGGCGGATCGCTCGGCCCGACGGCCGTGATCCTGGTCCTCAAGCTCGCGGCCTTGCCGGCGCTGGCTTGGGTCTTCGGCCTCTGGCTGAATCTCCCGGCCGAAACTGCGGCGGTGGCGATCCTCGGGGCCGGGCTTCCGACCGGCGCCAACGTCTTCATTCTCGCCAACCGCTATCTCGTCTACGAGGCGCCGGTGGTGTCGTCGGTCGTGGCGTCGACGATGCTCTCCCTGGGCACGATCACGCTGCTGATCGCCTGGCTGTCGCCGATCTAGAAGGCGAAGCGGCTGAGAGCGACCTCGCGCCCCGAGGGCAGGACGAGGCGAGCGGCGTCGGGGGCGTCCCATCTAAGGACGATCGTGCCGCGATCGGCCATCTTCTGTGCCGCCCGCCAGGTCGCGCCGAAGGCTTGACCACCGCCGAACTCCTGGAGCGGGGCCTGGAAGAAGCCGGGAAGATGGGCACCGTTGGCGACGTACCAGGCGGCCCGGCCGTCCGCGCCGTAGCTGTAGGCCGAAAAGAACAGCTGTCCGTTCGCCGCCTCGACAAAGTAGCCGGATCCGGGCTCGGCCGGATTCCACCACCATCCGGTCTCGATCTGCATGAGGCGTTCGTGGGCCGCTGCGACGTCGATGCGCGGGTAGCGGCGGAGAGAGATCGAGCCCCCGACGGGAACCCCCGAAAGCGTGATCGCTTCGGCAATGGCCGTGACACTCGCATCCGGGCGCGCGCCCTTCAGGACCGCGAAGGCGCCGGCGACATGGGGCGCCGCCATCGAGGTCCCTCTCGCGGCACGATAGCCGCCGCCGGGTATCGCCGAGACCACCGGGTCGCCGGGAGCGAGAAGCATCGGCAACAGCCACTCGTTCGAGAAGGAGGCGAGATCCTCGGCGCTCGTTGTCGCGCCGACGCGGATCGCGCTCGAAATGCAGGCAGGAGAAGCCACCGATGCCGAGTGGCCGTCGTTGCCGGCCGCGGCGACGGTCGCGATCCCGCGTTCGCGCAGCTGATCGATCACCGGCTTGTAGGGATGGTCGTCGCAATATGTGCGGTAGCTGCCGCTGCCGAGGCTGAGATTGACGGAGGCGATCTTCAGGCGATCGGCGCTGTCGCGGACATGCTCGAGCGCCCGGATGAGGTCCGAGGTGGCGGCCCTGATGCAGGGCTCGCCGCCGCAGAAGAGCGCGGGATAGTGCCTGAAGATCTGGATGCTCATGACGTTCGCTTCCGGCGCGACGCCGGAGAAGCTCGATCCCCGGCCGGCCGCAATCCCGGCGACGTGAGTGCCGTGGAAGCAGGCACTGTCGTCGCGGCAGGGCGAGCCTGAACCCGGGCCGATCATCGTATCGGCCCCGTTGGGACAGGCGGAGCGGATCTGGAGCGCCGGCTCGGATGCGCTGAAGCACGCCTCGGAGACCATCCTGTTCTCCAGGAACGGGTGTGTCGCGTCGACCCCGGTGTCGATGACGGCGACCGTCTGGCCGCGGCCACGGATGCCCCGAGCCCAGGCCTGGGGAGCACGGATCAGCGGCACCGTGGTCGCGAGCAGCGGCTCGAGCGGCATGTCCTCGTGCACGGAAGCGACCGCCGGGTCGGCGAGAAGCGCCGCCAGGCCGGCGGAGGTGACATCGGCGACGAACATGGGCGCTGCGGTGAAGGCGTCGCCGAGGCGGCTGCCGTTTGCCGCCATCGCGGGCTGCAGGCGTCCCCGGCTGGCCGAGAGCGCGGCGCCCTCGTGGAGCCGGACGATGACCCTAAGCGTGCCGCGCGCCTGCACGAGGTCGCGCAGCTTCTGCATGCGTATCGCGCCGTCTTCGGACGCAGGAAGGGATGCGACGGCCTCCGTATCCCGGGCGCCCTGCGCGCCGAACTGGAAGCGCTCGATCGCGATCCGCGGTCCGCTGTCGATGACGAGCGTTCCTTTCGTCGGCGACGAGAAGGACAGGGAAATCCGTCCCGCGCTGCCGCGATCCGAGGGTTGGCGCCACGCATCGCCCAGCGCCGTACCTCCGCCGTATTCGGTGAGGGGCGCCGCCAGGCTGACGCCGTTCCACGCGCCCTGGCTCTGGTACCAGACCGGGGTTCCGTCGGCGCGATAGGCGTAGCTCGCCATGAAGAGGCGACCGTTCCTGAGCTCGATCGAGTAGCCGCGGCCCGGTTCCGACGGCGCCCACCACCATCCGGTCTGCGGATCGACGAAGGGGGGATTGAAGTGCGCCGTGCACCGCGCGTCGCGGCTAAGCACGAGGACGATCCGGCGCGCGGAGCCCGCGGAGGCACAGTCTCCGCCCCAGGTCGCGAAGACGGATCGTCCTTGCGCTTCGGCGCTCAGCTCGACGGCCACGTTGTTGAAGAATTCGGACCGGCACATGCCGGACGCGCAGTCGATCCCGCCGGGCACGCTGACGATCCGCCCGGTTCCCAGCCCCGTCACCTCGATCGCAAGAGAGCGGGTCGACAGATCCGGCTCATAGGCGGGCACCCGGACCTGGGCCGGCGACAATGTGAGACCGAAGCTGCCCTTGAGCGAGAACGCCGCTTGATCGTCGAAGCCGCGAGCCCCGAGAGCGAAGGTCTCGGGCTCGGCAAAGTTCGCGCAGAAGCTGAAGACGCCCCGGAAGGTCCAGTCCACGATGCCGAACGTCCGGCCGTTCTGCTCGACGTCCCAGCCTCCGCATATCCACGCCATATGACCGGGACTGGGCATGACGCGCATCAGGACGGCGGAGCGTCGCGCGTCGTTCGAGCAGGGGTGCCGCCAGATGACGGCGTCGAAGCTCGAGCGATACGTGCTTCCCCTGAACCTGGTCGTAGGTCCGACCGGCGTCACCGGAAATATCGTGGGGAGGCAACCGGCAGGCATGGACGGGGCCGACGCGTCCGTAGGCCTTACCTCCAGGGAGGACGCTGCTGCGGCGACACTCGGAGCGGCGCCGGCCGATGGGATTGCGGCGAAGAATGCTGTTCCGAGGACCAGCGGCAACCACGCGCGCAGGAAGAGGCCTCGCCAAGCGTTCATGGGGTATCGGGATCCGAAGGGCGTCACAAGAACAATAAGGGAACATATGCAACTTATCAACTAAAAAAACAATGGTTGCACTATTTTCCTGCGTCCCGGTTATCGCTCGCCTTGACTCACCCCGTCGCCGTGCCATGACTCCGGCCCTTTTCGAGCGGGGTATTGCATGACGCGTGCGTTCGTCTGTCCGGGGCAGGGCTCCCAGGCCGTCGGCATGGGGATGGAGCTGGCTCAGGCCTTCCCGGCCGCCCGCGAGGTCTTCCAGGAAGTCGACGAGGCGCTGAAGCAGAACCTCTCGAAGCTGATGGCCGAGGGCCCGCAGGACGCGCTCACGCTGACCGAGAACGCCCAGCCGGCGCTGATGGCGGTCTCGGTCGCGGTCGTCCGCGTGATCGAGAGGGAGACCGGCAAGCGGCTCTCCGATCTCGCCTCCCACGTCGCCGGCCATTCGCTCGGCGAGTACTCGGCGCTCTGCGCCGCGGGTGCGCTCTCGGTCGCGGACGCGGCGCGCCTCCTGAAGCTGCGCGGCCAGTCGATGCAGAAGGCGGTGCCGGTCGGCGAGGGCGCGATGGCGGCTCTCCTCGGTGCCGATCTCGACCAGGCGAAGGCGATCGCCGACGAGGCACGCCAGGGCCAGGTCTGCGACCTCGGCAACGACAACGGTCCGGGCCAGGTCGTGCTCTCCGGTTCAAAGGCCGCGATCGACCGTGCGATCCAGCTGGCGCCGGCCAAGGGCGTGAAGAAGGCGGTTCCGCTTCCCGTCAGCGCGCCGTTCCATTCGGCCCTGATGAAGCCGGCGGCGGACGCGATGGAAGAGGCGCTGGCCAAGGTCGACATGAGGCAGCCGAGCGTGCCGGTCATCGCCAATGTGCGGGCGGCACCCGTCTCCGATCCGCCCGAGATCAAGAAGCTTCTCGTCCAGCAGGTCACCGGCATGGTGCGCTGGCGCGAATGCGTGCTGGCGATGGTCGAGCACGGCGTGACCAAGGAGATCGAGGTCGGCGCCGGCAAGGTGCTGACCGGTCTCGCCAAGCGCATCTTCAAGGACCTCGATGCCTCGTCGGTGCATACGCCGGCCGATGTCGAGGCCTTCCTCAAGACCCTTTAAGGAGCGCCGATCATGTTCGACTTAAGCGGCAAGACCGCGCTCGTCACCGGCGCTTCCGGCGACATCGGCCGGGCCATCGCCAAGGCGCTGCACGGGCAGGGGGCCAGGGTGGCGCTGACCGGCACGCGGGCCGAGGCCCTCAACCAGCTCGCGGGCGAGCTCGGCGATCGCGCCCATGCGGTCGCGGCCAATCTCTCCGATCCGGCCGATACCGAGCGCCTGGCCAAGGACGCGGAAGCCGCGCTCGGCGGCCAGCTCGACATCCTCGTCAACAATGCCGGCATCACCAAGGACGGCCTGCTGATGCGGATGAAGGACGAGGACTGGCAGGCGGTCCTCGAGGTCAACCTGAACGCCGGCATGCGGCTCTCGCGCGCGGCGCTCCGGGGCATGATGAAGCGGCGCCACGGCCGGATCATCGGCATCAGCTCGGTGGTCGGCGCGACCGGCAACCCGGGCCAGGCCAACTATGCCGCCGCCAAGGCCGGCATGATCGGTTTCTCCAAGGCGCTGGCCCAGGAGGTCGCCTCCCGCGGAATCACCGTGAACGTGATCGCCCCGGGCATGATCAAGACGCCGATGACCGACGTCCTGACCGAGGACCAGAAGAGCCGGATGCTGGAACGAATCCCCCTTGGAAGGCTTGGGACTTCCGACGAGATCGCGGCTGCGGCGGTCTACCTGGCCTCGGCCGAGGCGGGCTATGTCACCGGGGCCACATTGCATGTGAACGGCGGCATGGCGATGCTGTGACTTTAGAGGGCGTGGGGGCGGCTGGACCGGCCCTGGGGACTTGTGTTACCACCCGACGCCCGGCCATAAACTCGGCACGGAACAAGGTTTTTCCGAAGGAAAAGAGAAGATGAGCGACATCGAAGAGCGCGTGAAGAAGATCGTGGTCGAGCACCTGGGCGTCGAGGAGGCGAAGGTCACGGCGAACGCCAGCTTCGTCGACGATCTCGGCGCCGACAGCCTGGACACGGTCGAGCTGGTCATGGCCTTCGAGGAGGAGTTCGGCATCGAGATCCCGGACGACGCCGCGGAGAAGATCCTCACGGTCCAGAACGCGATCGAGTTCATCAAGTCGAAGCAGGGCTGAGCGTCGAGCGCTCGCCCTCTCTTCTCTCGAGGACGGAACGCCCCATGCGACGCGTTGTTGTCACCGGTCTTGGCCTCGTCACCCCGCTCGGGGTCGGCGTGGAAAACGTCTGGTCGAAGCTGCTGAACAGCGAATCCGGCATTCGCGCGATCCAGAGCTTCGACGTCTCCGATCTGCCGGCGAAGGTTGCCGCCCAGCTGCCCAGGGGCGAGACCAAGGACGGCAACTTCAACGCCGACGACTGGGTCGAGCCGAAGGAACAGCGGCGCATGGACCCGTTCATCGTCTATGCGATGGCGGCCGCCCAGCAGGCGATCGAGGACGCGGGCGCCAAGCCCAAGACCGAGGAAGAGAAAGAGCGCTCGGGCGTGATGATCGGCTCCGGCATCGGCGGCCTGATCGGGATCGCCGAAGGTGCCACGACGCTCGCCGAGAAAGGCCCGCGCCGCATCAGCCCGTTCTTCATTCCTTCGAACCTGATCAACCTCGCCTCCGGCCACGTTTCGATCCGCTACGGCCTCAAGGGGCCGAACCATGCGGTGGTCACGGCCTGCTCGACCGGCGCGCATGCGATCGGCGACGCCTCGCGCCTGATCGCGCTCGACGATGCCGATGTGATGATCGCCGGCGGCACCGAGGCCGCGGTATCCAGGCTCGGCATCGCCGGCTTTGCCGCGGCGCGCGCGCTGTCGACCGGCTTCAACGACACGCCGGAGAAGGCCTCGCGTCCCTGGGACAAGCGCCGCGACGGGTTCGTCATGGGCGAGGGTGCGGGCGTCGTCGTGCTCGAGGAGTACGAGCGCGCCAAGGCGCGCGGCGCCAAGATCTATGCCGAGGTCACCGGCTATGGCATGTCGGGCGATGCCTATCACATCACCGCGCCGTCCGAGGACGGCAATGGCG
>CAZDGR010000249.1:0-6771 GCA_964504845.1 uncultured Rhizobium sp.
GCCTTCGCGCTCCCGGCCGCCTACGTCTACGTCACCCGCGGCCTGATGGCGATCGCGTCCGACGAGGCCGAGCTCGCCGGCGTGATCGCGCACGAGATCGGCCATGTGACCGCACGCCACGCCGCCCGGCGCTACAGCCAGCAGGTGGTCGCCGGTGTCGGTACCGCCGTGGTCGGCGCCATCACCGGTTCGGACGACATCGCCGAGACCTTCTCGTTCGGTGCCTCGGCCGTGCTGCAAAGCTACTCCCGCGACCAGGAGTTCGAGGCCGACACGCTCGGCGTCCGCTATCTCGGGCGCGCCGGATACGCGGTCGAGGCGATGGGCACGTTCCTCGCCAAGCTCGACCGCCAGTCGAGCCTGGAAGCCGAGCTCGCCGGCCGCCCGCCGGGCGAGGTCGACGGCCTCAACATCATGGCGACGCATCCGCGGACGCTGGATCGGGTCGAGCGCGCCTCGGCCCGGTCGGGCGCCGGGCGACGCGAGCGCGACGCCTACCTCCAGGTTATCGACGGGCTCGTCTTCGGCGATGACCCGGACCATGGCCTGGTCCGCGGGCAAAGCTTCATCCATCCGAGGCTCGGCGTCCGCTTCGACGTGCCGCAGGGCTTCCGCCTCGTCAGCGGCGCCCGCCAAGTCATCGCGCAGAGTGCGAACGGGGCGACGATCGTCTTCGACTCTTCCCGGTCCGAGCCGATCGCGATGACCGAGTACCTGCGCACCGTCTGGGGCCGCAGCCTCACGCTTGCCGAGATCGAGCGGCTTCAGGTCGACGGCTTCGATGCCGCCACCGCCTCGACCAGGATCCAGACGCGCCGCGGCCCGCTCGACCTCAAGCTGGTCGCCGTCCGCGTCGATGCCTCCGTGCACCGTTTCCTCTACCTGACGCCGCCGGCCCTGACGCCGATGCTGGCTGCCGATCTGCGTCGCACCACCTTGAGCTTCCGCCGGCTGACGCCCGCCGAGACGACCGCCGCCCGGCCGCAACGGATCCGCCTGCATACGGTCACGACCAGCGAAACGCGTGCGCACCTGGTCGAGCACATGGCGCCCGATGCCGGCCGCGATCGGCGCTTCGACATCATGAACGGCCTCGCTCCCGGCGCGACACCTGCGGCCGGCACCGTCGTCAAGGTCGTCGCCGAGTGACGTCGAACCTGCCTGTCGCATCGCGTCGCCGGCGCTTCTGGCAGCCGCGCATTCCGATCGTCGGCGTCCTGGTGGTCGGCATCGGCGGCCTGGTCCTCGCCGCCGTGCTGACAGTGCTGGCGATCGGCCTCGGTTCCAGCCGGCGCAACACCTTCGATCTTCTCTCCGACAAGGCCGACCTGGTGGTGACCGCGATCGAGCAGCAGATCCGCCTGCATCTCGAACCGGCGCGCCACCAGGCCGAGTTCATCGCGCGCATGGTCGCGGCACGCGAGCTCGACATCGCGAACCGAGCCCAGGTCGCCGAGACGCTCTATGCGGCGCAGGCCGGGAGCCCTGAAGTCAGCAGTCTCATCCTGCAGGATACCGCCAACCAGGCGACGCTCGTCGCGCGTACCGGCTACGTCCTGGTCAACGACTGGAGCGACGACGCCGCGGCACGCGAGCGCCTGGAGGAAGTGAGCAAGACCAAGCAGCCGTTCTGGGGCGAGGTGCTGTGGACCCGCGCCCTCGGCGCCTTCATCAATCTCCGGACGCCGCTCTGGCGGGACGGCATTTTCGTCGGCGGGCTCGGCGCGGTCGTCCAGGTCGGCAATCTGTCGCGCACGCTGCAAACGATTCCGGGCGAGGTCATCGGACGTCCCTTCATCCTGCGCGGCCGCGAGGAGGTGCTGGCCCATCCGAACCTCGCCGCCAGGCGCTCGATCACCACGGACGAGCGCCAGCCGCTGCCTCTCCTGGCCCAGGTCGAGGACCCGGTCCTCGCCCAGATCTGGGACTCAAAGGGCGTTCGCCTTGAGCCGTTGCGCATGGGTGCAACCGAGGGGCACCAAGTCGAGATCGCCGGCCGCACCTACATCTTCCTCACCCGCGAGCTGCGCGGCTATGGGCCGACGCCGTGGATCATCGGCACCTATTTCGACCAGCAGGACGTCGATCGCGAGCTGCTCCGCCTGCTTCAGGCCTCGCTTGCCGGGGCGGCGGTACTGCTGGTCGCGCTGATCGCCGCCATCGCCTTCGCCCGGATGCTTGGCCGGCCGATCCTGGCGCTCGCCCGTTCGGCCGAGGCGGTCAGGAGCCTCGACCTCGCCTCCTCCCCCCCGCTTCGCCGCAGCGTCGTGCGCGAGCTCGACGACGCCGGCCGTGCCTTCAACCAGATGCTGAGCGGTCTCCGCTGGTTCGAGACTTACGTGCCTCGTCGCCTGGTCGGCCAGCTGATCGGCCGGCGGACGACCGCAATCGCCTCCGCCGAACGTCGGGTGACGGTGCTGTTCACCGACATCCGCGGCTTCACCACGCTGTCCGAGCGGCTGTCGGCAGCGGAGGTCGCGGCATTGCTCAACGAGCACTTCGCGCTGATCGACCATGTCGTCGACGCCGAGGAAGGCATCGTCGACAAGTACATCGGCGACAGCGTGATGGCGTTCTGGGGAGCGCCGGCGATCGAGCCCGACCACGCCGCCCGGGCGCTCCGCGCCGCGCGCGCGATCGCCGCCGCGGTCGCCTCCGACAACCGGCGCCGGGTGGCGGACGGGCTGCCCGCGATCCGGGTCGCGGTAGGCCTTCACACCGGCCCGGCCGTCGTCGGCAACGTCGGGCCGGCCGGCCGCGTCAACTACACGATCGTCGGCGACACCGTGAACTCGGCGACCCGCATCCTGAGCGAGGCCAAGGACGCCGAGGATTCGGCCGACGTCGTCGTGCTGGCCAGCGGCGAGACGATCAGGGCGGCAGGCAAGGAAGCCCGCGACTGCAAGAGCCTCGGCACCCGCCAGCTGCGCGGCCGGATGGAGGCCATCGAGCTCTTCCGGGTGGCCTGACGGGGCGGAACCAGGGGCCCATCGGAACCAAGCATGGCGGGGCCGGTTTATGTGAGGCCCGAAGTCGCGCCTCGCGATCCCCGACGGAGACCCCACCGGTGACGAGCCCGGGACACGATCATTCGAGCTTCATGCATGGCGCCAGCGAGCTGCCGGACGTCACGCTCGACAGCTACAACCTCGAGATCCGCGATGAGGACGGCTTCGTCGGCGACCGCGCCAGCGGCCAGGCCTTCCGTGCGATCCTCGACGAGATCCGCGCCCGGATCGCCAAGAACGATCACGACCCGTTCGGCGACACGCCGAGCGCCCAGCTCAAGAAGAAGGAACTCGACAAGCTGCTGCGCACCGGCGACCCGCTCGCTGCCGGCATGCTGCATGGCGCCATCGAGGAGTTTGCCCAGAAGCTCGCCGGCGTTACGCGGCGCTTCCTTCGGCTCAAGGCCTGGCGGGAGGTCGAGCGGATCGGCATCGGCGGCGGCTTGAGGCAGAGCCGCGTCGGCGAGATCGCCATCGGCCGCGCCGCGGGTATCCTGAAGAGCGACCACGTCGACGTCGACCTAGTGCCGCTCAGCCATCATCCTGACCAGGCCGCGCTGATCGGCTGCGCCCGGCTGGTCCCGGCCTGGCTGTTCGAGGGCTTCGACAGCCTGATCGCGGTCGATGTCGGCGGCTCCAACATCCGCTGCGGCGTTGTCGCGCTCGATACCGACGACGGCCGCGACTTCGCCAAGGCCGAGGTCGAGGCCTTCGAGCTGTGGCGCCATGCCAGCGACGGACCCAAACGCGAGGACGTGGTCGAGCGCCTGGTGAAGATGCTGCAGCGATCGATCAAGAAGGCGGAGAAGCTGGACCTGAAGCTGGCGCCGTTCATCGGCGTCGGCTGTCCCGGACTGATCGAGGAGAAGGGCACGATCGCGCGCGGCGCGCAGAACCTGCCCGGTAACTGGTCGAGCAGCCGCTTCAACCTGCCGGTCGTGCTGAAGGAGCGGATCCCGGCGATCGGTGGCCGCGACACCGCCGTGGTCATGCACAACGACGCCGTCGTCCAGGGCCTGAGCCAGGTGCCGGAAATGAAGGACGTCGCGCATTGGGGGGTGCTGACGATCGGCACCGGCCTCGGTAACGCCAGCTTCACCAACCGGAACGGGTCGGCGAAGACTGGAGCTCAGACGGAGAGCTGATCGACGACCTGGCCCGATGCGTCGAAGGCGCAGGCGATGAGCGGGCCGCCGAAGCCGGCACCGCCATCGATCGTCACCGAGAAGGGCGTCACCACCAGGCCCGGGTGCTGGCGGTCGTATCCCCGCACCACGGTGGCGAAATCGCCATAGGCCCGGTCCATCTGGGCGAAGGCGGGGCTTCCCCACCAGAAGCTGTCGATCTGCTCGTCCAGGGGACGCGAGGGGTCGATGCCGGCATGGCAGAAGAGGATGCGCCCGCCCATCGCCGCGCGCCGAAGCCCTGAGAAGAACGGGTCATGGCCCGGCCGCGCGCGGATCGCCTCGCGGAGCCGGGTGGTCCATTTGCCGATCGAGAGCGCGCCGTCGCGGGCTGCGATTTTCCCCTGGTCGGCAGTGGTGCCGTAGGCCGCGAGAGTCGCGCCGACGCCGTGATCGAGCATCCAGGCGAGCACGCCGCGGGGATCGGTCGCGAACTGGAGCTGGAGCAGCTTGTGCCACATCTCCTCCTGCGCGCCGCGGAGATATGCCAGGTCGCTGACGAAGGCGAGAGGGCGCGCGAGGAACCAGAGACGGAAGCGCAGCAGCTCGTCGATGGTCTCGGCCGCCTTGGCGCCGTGACCGACGTAGTTGCCGAGATAGATCAGGCGGTCGTTGTAGCCGAGGCGGCCGGCGAGCTCGGCGTGGAGATGGCCGAGGCGCTCGGCCTCGCCATGAATCGAGGCGACCGCCCAAAGGCGGTCGCTCGGTTTCAACTCTGCGAACTTGTCCCGATCGGCCATCCGCCGAGAAGGATACCTTTTAGGCCGCGCGCAGCATCTGCTCCAGGCGCTGCGCCGCCGTGGTCTCGTCGATCTTCTCGATCACCGCGAACTCGCGGGCGAGCCGGTCGAGCGCCGCCTGGTAGATCTGGCGCTCGGAGTAGGACTGATCGGGCTGGCCGGCGTTGCGGTAGAGGTCGCGGACCACCTCGGCGATCGAGTTCGGATCGCCGGAATTGATCTTGGCCTCGTACTCCTGGGCTCGGCGGCTCCACATGGTGCGCCGCGCACGCGAACGGCCCTTGAGCCGGGTCAGCGCCGCCAGCATCTCCTTGCGGGTCGCGAGCTTGCGCAGGCCCGAGGTCCGCACCTTGGCGATCGGGAGCCGGAGGGTCATCCGGTCCTTCTCGAAGGTGATGACGAACAGGTGCAGGTCCTGGCCGGCGATGGTCTGGGTCTCGGTCTCGACGATGCGGCCGACGCCGTGGGTCGGATAGACCACGTGGTCGCCGGTCGCGAAGCCGGAGGCGCGGATCAGGGTCGCGAGCTTGGCCGACTCGCCGGCCGCCGACGGGCGCGGCGCACCGGTCAGCGGCGGCGCCGAAGGCGCCGGCTTCACGACGATGGCAGGCTGGCCCGGAACCGCCACCACGGGCGGGCGGACTGGCGTCGAGGCCATGGTCATCGACCTGGGCGCGACCGCCTTGGCACCATTCGTCCCGTTGGCCTTCGCCGGGACCGGCGGCTTGCCGGCGACGGCCTTCGCCGCCACGACTGGCTTGCCGGCCTCGGCCTTCTTCGCCACCTGGCCGTTCAGCTTCTCGGGCGCCGGCTGCTTGACGGCCGTCTCGGCCTTCTTCGGCGCGACGACCTTCTTTTCCGGCGTCTTCTTCGCTTCGACTTTACGAACGATCGGAGTCTTCTTCGCCTGCGCCTTAGCCTGCACCGGCTTCTTCGCCTGAACCTGAGTCTTCTTCTTCACCGGTACCGACTTTCCTTGCGACTTCTTGACGGCCGGCTTCGCAGCCGCCTTGGCAGGCTTGGCCGCCTTTTTCGACTTTGCGACGGGGGCGGCCTTCGCCCTCTTCGCCGCGGCAGGCGCTTTGGCCTTGGTCTTTTTCGCGGTCATCTCGCTCCAACCCTCTCGCTCGCACGCGCCGAAACGCGGTCAAGTACCCCGCCGGCGGCAGCTAGAAGCCCCCGCCGATCCCCCCAAGCAGCAGTAAATTGCGGAAAAGGAGCCTGTGCCGAATCTTTGGCCTAGTCCGCGGCCCCTTTCGTATTCACCTAGAAATAATGTATAGCACAATTTTCCGCGAATTTCCAGATGCGAGCGCCGAAACGTCGCACCATCGTGAGAACTCGCGCCTCGCAAACCCGTGATTTACCTACATTTGTTCCCATCACTCCTCAACATCTCGCGGGCGCTGCTCGCAGCGCCCCCTAGATTGAGGGGGGACTCACGGGTTCAGATTAAAGATGGGTTCCGTCCAAGCCGGCGTCAACGCTTGGCGGGGTTCGGACTGAAGAACTTTTCGAACTTGCCTTCGACGCCCTTGAACGAATCGGCGTCACCAGGGGCGTCGCCCTTCCGGGTAATATTCGGCCATTGCTCGGAGTACTGGCGGTTCATCTCGACCCACTTCTCGGCGCCCGAGGTGGTGTCCGGGACGATCGCCTCGGCCGGGCATTCGGGCTCGCAGACGCCGCAGTCGATGCACTCGTCGGGATGAATAACCAACATGTTCTCGCCCTCGTAAAAGCAATCAACGGGGCAGACTTCGACGCAGTCCATGTACTTGCACTTGATGCAGGCTTCATTCACGACATAGGTCATCGCCGATCTCCGATGGGCGCGGC
>CAZDGR010000250.1:0-6748 GCA_964504845.1 uncultured Rhizobium sp.
GTGATCGCGGCCTTGAGCCGGGGATTGGCCGACGGGTCGGGAGCCCCTACCCGGGCCGCTGTGGTCAACTCGCGGATCAGTTTGGTGAAAAGCTTGCCCCGCTTGGCGTCCTGAGCGCCTTTGCGGTGCATGATGTTCTTGAATTGGCTATGTCCTGCCATTCGCCCGGCCGAAGAGTTCGTAGAGAGATTCGATGCTTATACCAAATCTAGTGGTTATAAGCACCTATGGCGTGTTTCACGAGTAAAGTCTCATTGCGGCCAGATTGAGGCCGCCGGCTCCGGACAAGGGACGGAACGGGCCGCCAGCCTCACCTAGGCACGCAGCGACACATCGGTATACATTCCGGCAAAACGCCGGGGGAAGGGCGAGGCGGGGGATGAGCGAGCCGGCAGGAGCCGCCTCAGCATGATGGGTTATCGGCTCGATCGACTGGCGGTGCTGATCGTCGATGACAATCAGCACATGCGGAGCCTTGTCCGGACGATCCTCGAATCCCTCGGCGTCAGCCAGATCATGGAGGCCAGGGATGGAAGCCACGCCCTTGAGAAGATGGGCCAGGCCCAGATCGACCTCCTGATCGCCGACTGGAACATGGAGCCGATGGATGGGCTCGAGCTCACCCGGCATCTGCGCAACTCGCCGGAAAGCCCCGACCAGTTCGTGCCGGTGATCATGCTGTCGGGCCATACCGAGCGGGCCAGGGTCATGCAGGCGCGCGATGCCGGCGTGACCGAGTTCATGGCGAAGCCGGTTTCGGCACGCTCGCTCTATGCCCGGATCGTCTCGATCATCGAGAATCCCCGGCCATTCGTCAGAACCAATGACTATTTCGGTCCCGATCGCCGCCGCCAGATGCTGCCGTTCGAGGGTCCGGACCGGCGGAAGCCATCCGGCGCCGAGGCGGCGAGACCGGCGTCCTTGAGCGGAGATCAACAGGCCGCCCTGAAGCGGACCAAGGACACCATCAAGTCGATGCAGAAATCATGACGCGTAAAGCGTCATTTATGACGCGTGGGTCGTCTTAGGAGAATGTCATGAGCGGCGACAAGCCGAAGGGCGCGGTCGAAGTCATCCACCCGCCGAACAAGATCAAGGCCCGCGTCGGGCCGGCCGGCAAGGGCATGGACCCGAACCTGCTGGCCAGGGCCGAGGCGGCGATGGCGAAGGCCCAGGAGCAGGTCGATTTCCCTGCCCAGGCAAACCCCGAGCTCGCCCGCGCGGCCGAGGTCGTTCAGCTTCTGCTCAGCGACCGCGAGAACCAGGCGAAGCACCTGTCGACGCTGTTCAACATCGTCCACGATCTGCGTGGTGGCGGCGGCAACTTCGGCTACCCGTTGATCACGCGTATCGGCAGCATGCTGTGCCGCTATCTCGAGGGCCGCAACACCGTGGGCATGGCGGAGGTCGAGGTGCTGCGCTCGCTGGTGGACGCCATGCGCGCGATCATCGCCAACAAGCTGAAAGGTGACGGCGGGCAGGTCGGCCAGGAACTCTGCGCCGGCCTCGAGCGTCTGGTCGGCTAGACCCTAGCCGGCCCGGCGCAGCTCGGGTTTCCAGTCGATCAGCCGCTCGCCGGGCAGGTGCACCGAGACGATGGTGCCTTGGCCCTGCACGCTCTCGAGCGTCAGCGATCCGCCGTGAAGCTCGGCGAACTGCTTGGCGATCGGCAATCCTAGGCCGGTGCCGTTCGTCGCCCGCGTGATGTCGTTGTCGACCTGGGCGAAGGGGATCAGCACCCGCGGCAGGTCCTTGGCCGCGATGCCGACGCCGGTGTCGGCGACGGTCATGCGCAGATCGCCTTCCGCCGAGATCCCCGCCGACAAGGTCACCTTGCCGCCCGCCGGCGTGAACTTGACGGCGTTGGCGACGAGGTTGAGCAGCATCTGCATCAGCTTTCGTTCGTCGGCGCGGACGAGCGGCATCGCCGGCGGGACGGTCGAGGTGATCGAGACGCCGCCGGCGCGCGCGTGGCCGACGACCAGATGGACGACCCGTTCGACGATGCCGTCGATCTGGACCTCCGACTCCGAAAGCTCCATCTTGCCGGCTTCGGCCTTCGACAGATCGAGCAGGTCGTTGATCAGCTGCAGCAGGTGGCTGCCGGCGTTGTGGATGTCGGCCGCATACTCCGCCGCCTTGTGCTCAAGCTTCGGCGCCAGCGCGGTGGTCGCCATCAGTTCCGAGAATCCCAGAATGGCGTTGAGCGGCGTGCGAAGCTCGTGGCTCATCGAGGCGAGGAAGCTCGACTTGGCGCGTGTCGCGCGCTCGGCGCGGAGCTTGGCGTCGGTAAGCTGGGCTTCCGCTTCCTTGCGCGCCGTGATGTCGACGACGACTCCGTCCCAGAGGACGCCGCCGTCTCCCAGGCGGATCGCGCGCGCCTGGGACGCGACCCAGCGGACCGATCCGTCCTTGGCGACCAGCCGGTAGTCGGCCTGCCACGGCGCCAGCGTGGCGATCGCCGCGCGGACGCTCTGGTCGATGCGCTGGAAGTCGTCCGGATGGATCGCACGCTTGATGATCGAGGGATCGAGCATCAAGTCCTCGGGATCGCAGCCGTAGAAGTCGCGGGCACCTTCGCTGATGAAGGGGAAGGTGACGGTGCCGTCGGCGGCGACGTTGCGCTGGAAGACGTAGCCAGGGATGTTCGCCGCCATCCGCTGGAAGCGATCCTCGCTCGCCTGCAGGGCGGCGATGGTTTCCTTGATCGAGGTGACGTCGGAGACGAGAAGGGCGACGCCGCCGCTGTCCGTCACCCGCTCGGAGACCTGCTGCCAGCTCTTGCCGACGCGCCGCTCCTCGCGCCAGCCGCCAGGCAGGCGGTGGCCGCGAAGCCGGTCCCTGACCCATTCGTCCTCGCGGCCGTGAGCGGCGGCGATCTCGCCGCTCTCAGCAAGCGTCCGCACCATGGCGTGATAGCTGGTGCCGGGAACGGCGAGCGCCACATAGGCGGCAGGCGAGATCTCGGCCATCCGCCGGTTCATCATCACGAAGCGATCGTCGCCGTCGAAGACGACCATGCCCGCATCCAGGCTTTCGATCGCATCGGAAAGCATCGTCTTCGCCTTCCGGGCCTCGACTTCGGCGACCGCTCGCCGGGAAGCGTCGCGTACCGAGAAGAAGGTCAGGATCGAGACGACCACGGCGCACAACGCCCAGAAGGCGGCGAACTCGCGGACCTGGTCGTACCATTCGTCGAGAGCGTCCTCGACCGCGATCGAGACGCTGACGATCACGGGAAACGTCCTCAACAGGCGATAGCCGGTGATGCGCTCGACGTTCTCGACTCGCGTGGTGCCGCGGTAGATGCCGGCCGGCGCTTCGACGAGGCGCATCAGGGATGCGGGGTTCGCCACGACCGGCTTGCCCAGCTGATCGGGAAGCGGCGGTTCGCGTGCGAGCAGGGCGCCGTCGATCCTGACCAGCCCGACCGAGCCTTTCGGTCCGACGTTCAGCGCCCGATAGAAGGTGCTGGTGAGAGCCTCGATCGGAATGTCGGCGGCAAGCACGCCGGCGAAAGTACCGTTCTCGCGCTCGATGCGGCGGCTGACGGTGAGGACCGTGTACCCGGAGACCAGGCTCTTGCGCGGCAGGGAGATCAGGACGCCGAGGTCGGCCTCCTCGCGATGCCGGCTGAAGAAGGCGCGGTCGGCGACGCTGAGGGTCGGCGGCACCGGCATCAAGCCGGCGTTCACCGGATGGCCCTCGGTGTCGTAGAGGATCAGCGCATGGATCTGGCGGAGGCTGTCGGCGCCCGCGGCGAGCACGCCGCGAACGGAAGTCTGCTCGTCGGCGCTGAGGCGCTGCAGCAGGCGGAGATGCCGGATCGTCGCCTTGAGCACGCCGTCGACCGCATCGAACGTGGTGAGCGTGTGCTCTTCGAGGGCGCTGGAGAGGCGTCGGACCGTCTGTTCGGTGTCGAGCAGCTTCGACTGGTAGCCGCCCCAAAGATTGTAACCAAATGTAATTGCAAGGGCGACGAGGGAGGCTGCGCCCGCAATCACGGGCCAGGATCTAGCGTGTTTCTGCAGGAAGCCTGCATTCCCCACGGCGGTTCGACCCTCCGATCCGGGCCTTGAAGGAGAGGGCCCGCGATGTGTCAGGGTCCGTCTTAACGCACAATAGTTAACGCGAGGTTAGAGGCCGATCAGCGGGTTAGGCCGGCCAGGCCGCGTGCAGGCGGCCTCCGACCCGGATCGGCGAGACGCGCTTGGCGAGCCCGGTGCGGTCGTCCGTCTCGACGAAGACGCCGCAGATCGTCGCCGGGCCGTCGGCCGGCTGCAGCTTGTCGGTCGGCAGCTTCCGGGTGAAGCGTTGGATCGGCACCTGCTTGTGCATGCCGATCACCGAGTCGTAGTCGCCGCACATGCCGGCGTCGGTCTGGAAGGCGGTGCCGCCGGGCAGGACCTGCGCGTCCGCGGTCGGCACATGCGTATGCGATCCGACCACCAGGGAAGCGCGGCCGTCGAGCATGTGGCCGATCGCCTGCTTCTCGCTGGACGCCTCGGCATGAACGTCGACGACGATCGCGGCGACGGTCGATCCCAGCCGCGCCTTCGCCATCTCCTCCTCGACCGACCGGAACGGGTCGTCGAGCGGATCCATGAACAGGCGTCCCATCACGTTGATCACCAGGACGCGCCGGCCGTCGGGAAGCGCGTAGTCGTTGGCGCCGCGCCCGGGCGTGCCTTGCGGATAGTTGCGCGGACGGAGGAGGCGCGGGTCGCGATCGATCTGGCCGACGAACTCGCGCTGGTCCCAGACGTGGTTGCCGTTGGTGAGGCAGTCGATGCCGGCCTTGAACAGCTGCTCGGCTAGCTGGAGGGTGAGGCCGAAGCCGTGCGCGGCGTTCTCGCCGTTGGCGATCACGAAGTCGAGGCCGAGCTCCTTGCGAAAGCGCGGCGTCTCCTTGAGCACCGCGTCGCGGCCGGAGCGGCCGACGATGTCGCCGAGATAGAGGATCTTCACGTTATCCGCTCCGCGCCGGCATCGGTCGCGATCGCGTCGACGCGTTGATCGATCGAGTCCGCCGGCACCTCGTCGACTTCCTGGAAGGCGTAACCGACGCCGACGGCGAAGACCGGTCCCTTCGCGCGGAGATCGGCCAGCGTCCTGTCGTAGTAGCCGCCGCCATATCCCAGCCGATGGCCGCGCCGGTCGAAGGCGAGCAGCGGCACCAGCAGGACGGATGGCTCGACCTCGGGATTGCCTTCCGGCGGATAGGGAATGCCGAGCACGCCGCTCGCGAGGGCGTCGCCGGGCATCCAGCTGCGGAAGATCAGCGGCTGACTTCGCCCGACGACGACCGGAAGACTGACGGTGTGGCCCGCGCCCGCGAACGCGACGAGCGAAGGCAGAACGTCGATCTCGGGGGGCATCGGATAGAAGCCGGCGACCGCGGCGCCGGCGGCGAACGGTCCGAGCGTCGTCACCTGTCGAGCCAGTGCGACACCGGCCGAGGGGAGGGCGAGCCGCTTGCGGCGCTCGATCATCTCCGCGCGGAGGCGGCGCTTGGCCGCGACGATCTCGGGATCGGGAAAGGTTGGCGGAGCCACCATGGCCGATGGCATGAGCAGTTCCTCCAAGGCCTGCCTAAGCAGGTGGGCGCCATGTAGCCAAGGCCGATGGCCAAGGCCAGGGACAGCTCCCAGAGGATCGGTATTGGCCCCGGGGAATGTGCAGCCTGTCGAACCGGGCAGCCCCGCCAGGAATCAACTTAGGAAGCTTCGAGCCGTGCTGCAAGCGCATCGATGCGCTTCGCCACCGACTCGATCGCCGCGGCCGCGGCATCGGCGGACTTGGGCGACCCGCCGGCGGCGTCGATGCCGCCTTTGGCCTCGGCCAGCTCGTCGGCGATCATCAGGCTCGCCATCGCCAGGAGGAGCGCGTCGCCCTTCTGGCCGACCTGGCGCACGAGCTCCTGCACCTTGCCGTCGATGTAGCGGCCGAGCTTCTCGATATGCGGCTCCTGGCCGTCGGCGCAGGCGATCCGATAGCCGCGGCCGTTGAGGAACAGCGTGACCTCGGCCATGTGCGTCAGTCCCCGGCCATCAGCCGGAGCCGGCCGATGGCGCCGTCGAGGCGCGCCGACACGGTGTCGGCCGCTTCCGAGAGCCGGGTGTGATCGGTCTTGAGCTGGGCAAGCGCCTGCTCGAGCTCGGCACGCGCCTTGGTCTCGCGATCCGCGCGGCCGGATGCCGCCCGCTCGAGCCTCGCCAGCGCCTGATCCAGTTTGGCGGTTGCGTCGTCCAAGGCACTCATGTGCCGACCATAGCAGGGGTGGTCGGCCCGCCGGAAGCGTCTCTTCCAGCCTAGCGCCTGCCGACGAACCGGGGTGTCTTGTTGAAGAAGCGATAGACCATGGGCTCGAACGCCTCCAGCGGCAGGGTGGCGTAGTCCGGCTCCATCGCGTTCTGATCGTACTTCTCGCAGAAATAGGCGGTCAGCTCGAAGGCCGGGTGGCCGCGGAACTTCTCGCGTCCCATCCGGTCCGAAGTCGGGTGGTTGAAGCGGTGATAGCGCTGGAAGACCGTGTGGTAGCTGAGCACCCACAGGTAATCGTCCGACAGGAACTGCTTCAGCATCGCAGCAGCGAACTCGCCATGGGTCACCGGCGCGATGTTCTGGCCGATGTCGTGCAGCAGCGACAGCACGACCATGTCCTCGTCGGCGCCGTCGCGGAGCGCCCGGGTCGCGGTCTGCAGCGAGTGGCCGTAGTTGTTTGTCTGCCAGCCGTAGCTGGGCTCGT
>CAZDGR010000251.1:0-6744 GCA_964504845.1 uncultured Rhizobium sp.
TGGCGTCCCCAACGGGATTCGAACCCGTGTTACCAACGTGAAAGGCTGGTGTCCTAGGCCTCTAGACGATGGGGACGGCGGGGCGGGAATACCCCTGCCGGGCGGCAATTGCAAGCGCGGCGGCCGTTTCGCTCCGGCCGGAAGCGGCTGGGCGGAGCGGCCCCCCGAATGCATGCTCCGGGCGCGGTGTCAGACCACGCCCCCTCCCCTCTCCGCGAGCCGATGTCGACGCCGATCCGGGTCGCCCTCCTCTGCCTCTGCACGGCCGCCGCCGGGGCCTTCGGGAACGTGCTGGTCCGGCTCATGAGCGCCGAGCTCGACGCGCTCGAGACCGCCTTCCTGCGCAACCTGTTCGGCTTCGTCAGCGCCGCGATGCTGCTGCCGTTCGTAGCGCCGCCCGGCCAGCCGGCGCTGGCCGGCGCCTTCGCGATCTCGTGGCGGATGTGGCTCGCAGCCGCCCTCAACCTCGCCTCGATGTTCTGCTTCTTCACCGCGGTCGCGCTGATGGCGCTCGGCGACCTGACCGCGATCTCCTTTGCCTCGCCGATCTGGTGGACGATCGGCGGCGCGCTCCTGTTCCGCGAGTCCGTGACACGCAGCCGCTGGATCGCGACCCTGGGCGGGATCGCCGGCGTGCTGGTCATGCTGCGCCCCGGCCTCGGCGCGATCTCGCCGCCGGCCCTCCTGGTGCTGCTCGGCACCGTCGCCTACGCGCTATCAAGCCTGACGGTGAAGGCGGCGAGCCGGCACCAGCCGGCGCTGGTGATCGTGCTGCAGCTCTCCGTGATGATGACCGTGGTCTCGTTCGTCCCGGCGCTGACCGTATGGCGCTGGCCGAGCCTCGAGGTCTGGATCTACGGCGCGCTCGTCGGCACGCTCGCGACCGTGGGCTGGACCACGCTGACCCGCGCGCTGGCGGTCGCCGATGCCTCCTCGATCGCGCCATACGACTTCGCCCGGCTGCCGTTCACGATCATCCCGGCCTTCCTGATGTTCGGCGAGGTGCCGGACGCCTTCGCGCTGCTCGGATCGGCGATCATCTTCGCCGCCGCCCTCTACGCCTCGCGCCAGGAGATGACGCGCGCGCGCCGCGGACCGCCGCGCCGGATCTCCGTCGATCAGCCGGATTGACGCGGACGCTCCGCACGGACGACGAGCCCGGCCAGCCCGAGGAAGATGGCGGCGCCCAGGCCCCATACCAGCGCGCTGCCAGGCATCTCGAGCATCGGCACCAGCGCATAGATCGCCGCGAGCGCGGACCAGGTCGCGCCCACCGCACCGATCAGCCATCGGTCTTCGCTCATGTCTTCCTCCTCAGTGGCCGCCGAGGCCGACGCCGACAATCGGCAGGCCGCGCAAGACATCGAAGGCGAGAATCGTCGTCGCGTACATCGCGATCACCAGCACCGCAACCGACAGCGGTCCGGTCCATGCCGCCTGGCGCCTGATCGCCGCATCGGGCGCGGCCAGGTCGGCCGCCGGCGCCGCCGCGGGCTCGCGCGGCACCTTCCGCGCCATGAGCGTCACGGCGAGAGCGCCGACGTAGAGCAGCAGCGCGAGCGCCATCACGGCCGCGCCGATGCCCATCAGCCTCGACAGCTCCAGCCACGCGACGGGCGCAGCGCCGTCGTATGTCGCGTCGAGCACGCGACGTGGCATGCCGAGAAGGCCCGCCGTCATGCCGGCGATGCCGAACATCACGAGGCCTGCCGTCATGACGTAGGGAAGGATCCGAAGCGGCCCCGGGGCGCACAGATCGCGGCCACGCAGGGCCGGGACGAGACGCGCCAGGACGGCGAGCAACGTCAGCGAGACGGTACCTATCGTCAGGAAGTGGAAGTAGCCCGGCACGAAGAACGTGTCGCTGAGGAGCTGCGCGAGCTGCTCTTGAATCAGCACGAAGGCCAGCACGCCGCCGAGCGCGAGATTGACGACCGCCATCCCGATCGCCGACATCGCCGGCTCGCGCCACGGCATCATGCGCAGCCAGCCGAAGACGCCGCGTGCGCCGCGTGCCCGTGCATGCGCCTCCAGCGAGATCACGATCACCAGGAAAACGGCGACCGTCGGCACGCTGATGAACAGCGACAGGATCGAGCCGAGCGCCCGGACCAGAGGCGCCAGCCCCGGCTCGAGGAACATGTGGTAGAGCGACGTGGGCGGAACGAAAATCAGATAGGAAGCAAAGACGATCTTCGAGAAGCGATGGCCGAAGATCGATCCCACGCCGGTCATCTCGCGTACGAGCGCATACCAGATGAGGACCGTCCCCATCAGCGGCAGGTAGTGGAGATTGTGGAACAGCAGATGCCAGCCGGTCGAGTGATCGGCGGGCATCCCGATCCAGCCGAACGCCCACAGCGCCGGGGACAGGAACGCGTTCAGCATCGCCACGCCGCTCACCATCACGAGGCCGGCCCAGGCGACCGCGCCGAAGCCGATGGTCGACCACGGGCGCCCCGCCTGCTCCCTCTTGCCCGCGAGGGCGGTCGCGATCGTTGCCGCGGCCAGCAGGAAGAGGCCGCCGCCGAGGAACAGGTAGCCCAGGTAGAACACGCCGGCCGGCCCTCGCTCCTCGCCGACCAGGTCCGGAGGTGCGTCATAGAGCAACGGCAGCCCCCGCCAGGCACCGAACTGATTGGCGGCGAAGCCGAGAAGCATCAGCAGAAAGCCGGCCCAGGCGGCCGGCCTCAGCGCGATCTCCGGGCGGCTGCGCGCGTAAACGGCGGCGAACGCCAGAAGCAGCGCCATCTGCGCGAAGTACAGCCAGTAGAAGAAGACCGTGAACCCGTGCAAGGTCATCAGCCGGTAGCCTGTCTCGGGATCCACCTCGACGAAGCCGGCCCGGATCATCGCCGTCAGCACGCCGAAGGCGATGCCGGCGCCCAGCGTGAGCAGCGCCGACCAGATCATGGCGGCAAGGAGCCTTCGGTCGCCGGAGGGCAGGGCTCCCACCCCTCGCGCAAGCGTAATCTCGGTCATGGCGGGCCTCACGTCACGATGATGCGGCCGTGCATGCGGTCGTGGCCGATTCCGCAATAGAGAGTGCAGTACACGAGGTACTCGCCCGGCCGGGCGAAGGAGAGCTCGTGCTCCACGAGCGCACCCGGACGCAGGCGGATGATCCGGCTGCCCTTCCCCAGCTGCAGCGCCGCGCCGTGACCGGCATCGACCGACATCATGCGGAAGCGGTAGGCGGCATCGGCCCGCAGCCGCAGGACGTCCGGTTCGAACAGCCATTGCTGCGCCAGCAGGTAGACGTCCGTAGCCTGCGAGGGCGATACCATCGGCTGGGCCGCGGTCGCCTTGTGATCGGATCCATGTCCTCGATGCGCGTCGGCGGCACCCATCGCGGCCGCGGGCGTCGCTACGGCGTCGACAAGCACGCTGCCGTCCGCTTGCCGGTGCCGCGCAATGAACTCCTCGGCCTGCCGACGAAACTCCTCGGCCGTCGGCCCACGGCCGCCGCCGCCGTGGCCGCCGTGGTCGCCCGCAGGGGGCGCCGCCTCCGGCTTGTCGCCATGGCCGCCGCCCGCCAGGTCCAGCGGAGCGGCGCCATAGCCCGCCCAGATGCCATAGAGGCTGACGGCGCTGAGGCTGAGCGCGGCGACGAAGCCGCGGCGGCTGGTGATGCTTCCGGTACCACGCTCGGTTCGGGGATCGCGGTTCTGCTGCATGACGAGCTCCTTGCTCGGGGTCTCACGTCAAACGCCTTCCACGGCCCGGCCGCCCGCTGGGGAGACGGCGCCATGGGACCTCCAACGACCTGGCCGGATCGCGCGACGCCTGGGAAAAGCTGCGCAGGAGGATCGCCGCCGATCGTGCGGCGACGTGCGCGCACCGCACGGGTCAGGCCCGCGACGGAGCCTTGGGCGGACGAAGGAGCGGGCTGACGAGCCTGCCGACCGCTAACGGTCCGGCGCAGGCGGGGCGGGCCGTCTCGGCGGTACCGAGGATGTTCGGAAACTCGCCCGCCAGCATGCAGGCCGAGCTGCCCGCGCCTGAGGCGTGGCAATGATGCAGGGCGGCATCGCGCACCCCGTCGCAGGAATCGCCGTGGGGAGCGGTATCCGAAGCCGTGACGATCGCCGCCCCGATCGACTGCGCCGACGCCGCGTGGGCGTTCGGACCCATCACCGCGAACGCAACCAACAGGCAGATGAGGAGCCTCTGCCAACGCTGTAGCGCCGGAGTCTCCGCCAACTCGTTCCTGTCGTCAGCCTGCCGCACCGTGCCCTCGATGCCCGTACTGCCACCACTCTAACCGTAGGACCGCCTGCCGCCTTGATCCAGGTCAAGGGGCCAAGCGCGGCGGACGCCTAGAGGGCCGGCGCCGCGTCCTCGACATGGAGCTGCGCCTGGCGGCGGCCGTTCCAGGTGTCGAGGCGGAGCTTGCCGGCGACATGGAGCGCGGATCCCCGCGCCTGCAGCAGCGCCGCGCCGAGCCCGTTGTCGAGCGAGCGGAAGGCGATGCCGCGAAGACGCGATCCGTCCGATCCGGTCATCACGCAGGAAACGTGCTTCTCGCCGACGACGTCCGCCTTCACGATCTTGACGCCGGTCAGCGCGAAGCGCGGCTCGGCATTGCCGGCGCCGAAGGGCCCGACTGCCTGCACCAGCTCGACCAGCTCCGGCGTCGCCGCCGCCGGCGCCAGCGCGCCGTCGAATCCCAGGCTCTGCACCGGGTCGATGGCGGAAAGCTGCGGCTTCATGTGCTCGCCGAGGAAGTGTGCCAGGTCGGCGATGCGTTCGGCGTTGACCGTGAAGCCCGCGGCCATCGCATGGCCGCCGCCGTTGATCAGCAGGCCCGCCTGGCGCGCGGCGATCACCGCCGGCCCCAGCGCCGCGCCGGCGATCGAACGGCCGGAGCCTTTGCCGATCCCGCGCTCGACCGCGACCACGCAGACCGGCCGGTTGAAGTGATCCTTGAGCCGGCTGGCGACGATGCCGATGACGCCTGCATGCCAGCCCTCGGATCCGACCACCATCACCGGCGCATCGGCGAGCTCGCCTGCGCGGGCCATTGCCTGCTCCAGCACCTGGGCCTCGATCGCCTGGCGCTCGGCATTGAAGCGGTCGAGCTCCGCAGCGATCGCCTTCGCCTCGCTCGCGTCGTCGAGGGCGAGCAGGCGCGCGCCGAGATCGGACCGGCCGACCCGCCCGCCGGCATTGACGCGCGGCCCCAGCAGGAATCCCAGGTGATAGGCCTCGGGCTCGGTCTGCACGCGCGCGACATCGGCAAGCGCCGCGAGACCCGCATTGGCGCGCCGGCGCAGCACCTTGAGACCCTGGGCCACCAGCGCACGGTTGACGCCGACCAAGGGCACCACGTCGCAGACGGTGCCGAGCGCGACCAGGTCGAGCCAGGCGAGAGGATCGGGCTCCGGCCGCGAGGCGAACCACCCGGCCTTGCGCAGCGCCCGGTTGAGGCCGACGACCAGCAGGAAGGCGACGCCGACCGCAGCCAGGGTCCGATGCGGGCTCGTCTCGTCGAGACGGTTCGGGTTCACCACCGCGAAAGCCTCGGGCAGCGAGGGCTCCGCCGTGTGGTGGTCGATCACCAGGACATCGAGGCCCGCGGCCTTCGCCTCCGACAGCGCGTCGAAGGCGGTGGTGCCGCAATCGACGGTGATCGCGACCGACGCTCCCTCGGCCTTCAGCTTCCGAAGCGCCGGCGCGTTCGGGCCATAGCCTTCGGTCATGCGGTCGGGGATATAGACGCGGACCTTGCCGCCGACGCTCGCCAGGTACCGGTGCAGCAGCGCCGAGGAGGTGGCGCCGTCGACGTCGTAGTCGCCGAAGACGGCGATCAGCTCGCGGTTCTTCACGGCGGCGACCAGGCGTTCGACCGCCTTCTCCATGTCGAGCAGATGGCTCGGGTCGGGAAGCCAGTCGCGCAACGTCGGCTTCAGGAAGCGGTCCGCCGCGTCTGCGGCGATCTCGCGGGCGGCAAGCAGGCGTGCGATCAGCTCGGGCACGCCGAGTCGCTGCGCCAGCTGGAGCGAGAGGCGGTCGTCGCCTGTATTGCGTGCGCGCCAGCGCCGCCCGGTGACCGAGCGCTCGACCCCGAGGAAGGGGCCGGTCAACGGATCATCCCTTCGGATCGGCGCTCGGCTTGCGGACGAGATCGTGCTCGGCTTCGATCGTGCGGACCGTGCCGGTCTTGGAGCGCATCACCAGCGAGCTGGTCAGGATCGAGCTGCCGACCCGGCGCACGCCGCGGACCATCGAGCCGTCGGTGACGCCGGTCGCCGCGAACATCACGTCGCCCTTGGCGAGGTCGAGCATGCTGTACTTGCGGTTGAGGTCCTTGATGCCGAGCTTGGCGGCACGGCCCTTCTCGTCGTCGTTGCGGAAGAGAAGCCGGCCTTGCATCTGGCCGCCGATGCAGCGGAGCGCGGCTGCCGCCAGCACGCCTTCCGGCGCGCCGCCCGAGCCCATGTAGATGTCGACGCCCGACGACGGCTTCGAGGTCGCGATCACGCCCGACACGTCGCCGTCGGAGATCAGCATGATGCGAGCGCCGGACTCGCGCGTCTTCGCGATCAGCTCGGCATGGCGCGGCCGATCGAGGATGCAGGCGACGATGTCGGAGATGTCGACCTTCTTCGCCTTGGCCAGCGCCTTCAGGTTCTTGACCGGACCCTCGTCGAGGTCGACGACGCCCTCGGGCAGGCCGCCGCCGACCGCGAGCTTGTCCATGTAGACGTCCGGCGCGTTGAGGAAGTGGCCGTGATCGGCCAT
>CAZDGR010000252.1:0-6742 GCA_964504845.1 uncultured Rhizobium sp.
TGCGGATGACGCTGAAGCCGAAGTCGATCGACACCGTGGTCGCGACCAACCTGCATGCCGACATCCTGTCGGACCTGGCGGCGGCGCTGGCCGGGTCGCTCGGCATCGCGCCGACCGCCAATCTCAATCCGGAGCGCCAGTTCCCGTCGATGTTCGAGCCGATCCACGGCTCGGCCTTCGACATCACCGGCAAGGGGATCGCCAATCCGATCGGAACCTTCTGGTCGGCGGTGATGATGCTGGAGCATCTTGGCGAGAAGGGCGCGGCGACGCGGCTCATGCGTGCGATCGAGAAGGTGACGGCCGACAAGCGTCTGCACACGCCCGACCTCGGCGGCAGTGCCACGACGCGTCAGGTCACCGACGCGATGTGCCAGGCGCTGCTCGGCGACAACCTTTAGAGGCTTAGGGCCAGGCGTCCTGGCTGGGCGCCATGCCGGCGCGGCGGAAGTAGTCGTCGAAGTTGGTGCCCGGACCGACCATGCCGTGCACCAGCTTGGTGATCTGGTACTTCCTGGCCGGAATCGGGAAGGGCGGGCCCTGGGCTTGTGTCGGCTCCGGCAGCACGCAACGCCAGCCGTCGACCCAGACCAGCGTTTCGCGGAACACCAGCGCGCCGTTGTAGAAGAAGTCGAGGAACGACGACTGGGCGCGCTTGTCGGGGAAGCGCTGCGACCAGGCGCTCGAGTAGTTCCGGTCCTGCACCAGGCCGAAGCACATGTTGATGCCGACGTCCTTGGAGTAGGTCAGCACCACGTTGTGCTCGTGCAGCTCGAAGTCGACGATCCGGTTGGGACCGCCGCGCACCGGAACCACGCGGTAGTGGAATGTGGGCGACTTGTGGACGCGCCAGTCGGCCGGCTGGCTGCCGGCGACATGAACCACATACTCGTCGAGGCGCATCGCGGCGGAGCCGGTTCAGTCGTCTTCGGCGTCGGGCGTCGGGTCGATGTGGCCGGCGAGCGCCGCGGCGCGCCCGGCCTCGGTCAGCTTGCAGACCAGCCAGTCCGGCTTGACCGGATTGTCGAACCACGGCTCGGCCCATCCCTGCTCGGTGCAGGCCTTGATCGTGCGTGGATTGATGCGCTGGCCATCAACGTCGAACAGCGGCAGCTTGCCGCCGGGCTGGTCGAGGCCGCGCTTGAGCCAGTTCATCTGGGCGGCGGTCGGCCGCGGCGTCTGGCGCTCGAAATTAACCACCGTCAGCGTCGCGTCGCGTCGCCGTGACATCCGTTCCCCCTAGCGTCGACCCCACCCCCGAATCGCCTTCACCGAACCATGAACCAAGGGCCCGGGTCAACGTCGGAAGGCGCTTGACCCACTGAATTTCAGTGCAGGGGATTTTCACCGCCGGGCGGCCGGCGGCTTGTCGAGGAAGGGGGCCACGACCTCGCGCGTCTCCTTGCTCGTCACCACCGGCACGATCTCGAAGGACATCAGGCCTTCGGCGTTCAGGATCCATTCCTGCAGCAGGCGAGGGTCGTCGCACTCCATCAGCTGGAAGCAGCGGTCGAAGTTGGGCTCGACCCAGCTGTCGATGTATTTCAGCCCGTCCGGTATTCCGCGGCCGCTGTCGCGCACGCGGCGGTAGACCGGGATCGCGTCCTGGTTCTTGAAGCGCTCGATGATCATGAACAGCAAGGCAGATCTCCCTCTCGGCAAGCCGGCTCGTCTCGCAACGATAGCGAAGCTGGTAGGCTCATGGCGATGACCCGCCGCCGTTCCGTCCTCCTCGACGCGCTCGCGCTCGATCGGTCAGACCCGCAGGGGCTCGCCCGCCAGGTTCATGCCGGCGTGCGTGCGATGGTGCTGGACGGCGTGCTGCCTGCCGGCGCGCGCCTGCCGTCGAGCCGAGCGTTGGCCGAGGCCTGGGGGGTGGCGCGCAATACCGTGGTCGGCGCGCTAGACCGCCTGATCGCCGAGGGGTTGCTTTCGAGCCGGCGCGGCTCGGGCACCTTCGTCGCCGAGGTCGTCGGGGCCAGGCGCGCGCCCGCGAAGACCGCTTCCGGCGGCACCGTGTCCGGCAAATTATCCGTGCGCGGCCGCGCTGCGCTCGCCGAGGCGCTGCTGCGCGGCCAGCATGGCGACCGGCCGCTGGCGCCGGACGTGCCGGCTCTCGACCGGTTCCCGACCGATCTGTGGCACCGCTCGATCCTGAGAAGCGCGCGCAGGCAGCGCCTGGCCCTGCTGCAGGGCATCGACCGCCGCGGCTTCGAGCCGTTGCGTGCCGCCATCGCCGCGCATGCCGGGCCTGCGCGCGGGGTGATCTGTTCGCCCGACCAGATCGTGATCCTGACCAGCACACGACAGGCGATCCAGCTCGCCGGTCTCCTCCTGACCGAGCCGGGCGAGGGCGCGGCGATCGAGGATCCGGGATTTCTCGGCGCGCGCGCCATCTTCAACGCCGCCGGCCTCAAGCTCTCGGCCATGCCGGTCGACGGTGAAGGGGCCAACCCCGGGCGGCTGTCCGGCGTCCGCCTGATCTACCTGACGCCTTCGCATCAGTATCCGCTCGGCGTCGCGATGAGCCTCGAGCGCCGGATGGCGGTGCTCGGCATCGCCGAGCGTCTCGGCGCCTGGATCGTCGAGGACGACTACGACGGCGAGTTCCAGATCCGCGGGCACCCGGCGCCGTCGCTGCACGGATTGTCGGGGGGCGGGCGCGTGCTCTATGTCGGCACCTTCTCGAAGGCGATGTTCCCGGCGATCCGTCTGGCCTATCTCGTCGTGCCCTCCGGCCTGGTCGACGCCTTCGCCTCGGTGCGCGCCTCCCTCGACGGCATCACGCAGCTTCACGGCCAGGCGGCGCTCGCCGACTTCATGGAGTCGGGCGCCTTCGCCGCGCACATCAAGCGCATGCGCGGGCTCTATGCCGAGCGCGAGGCGGCGCTGCTCGACCGTCTCCAGGCGCGCCTCGGCGGCCTGCTCGATCTTCCCGAGCCGGGCGGCGGCCTCCAGCTCGCCGCGCGCTTCCGCCGGAGGATCGACGACATCGATCTCGTCCGCCGTCTCGATCCGGTCGAGGCGGCGCCGATGCCGCTGTCGCGCTACTACCTGAAGGACGGTGCGGCGGGGCTCCTGATGGGCTTCGCCGCCTCGACGCCGGCCATGCTTGGAAGGGCGGTCGACTACCTCGCGGGCGCGATCGAAAGTGGACCCAAGAGAAAGCGCCGGACTGGCCCTTCCGCCTGAGCCACTTCCCGGGCGACCTTCGGCCCAGGTTTGCAAAGGACCGCCTGCGATGACCGACACCGTCGATTTCCCGCCGACCAAGAGGACCAAGGTGAAGCGGCTGCCCGACCGCGGCCGTTACGACCGCGCGACCGTGCATGCGATCCTCGATGCCGGCGTGATCGCCCATGTGGGCTACGTGATCGACGGGCATCCTTACGTGACGCCGACCTCGTTCTGGCGGCACGAGGACCGGGTCTACTGGCACGGCTCGTCGGCGAGCCGGATGCTGGAGACGATCGAGGGCGGCTCGCCGGTCTGCCTGACCGTCTCCCATCTCGACGGCTTCGTGATGGCGCGTTCGGGATTCCACCACTCGGTCAACTACCGCGCGGTGATGGCCTTCGGCATGGCCCACAAGGTCACCGACGAGGCCGAGAAGCTGCAGTCGCTGAAGGATTTCTCCGATCGCCTGTTTCCCGGCCGCTGGGAGACGCTCCGCCCGGTCAACAAGCAGGAGCTGAAGGCGACGATGGTGCTCAAGATGGACCTGAAGGAATGCTCGGCCAAGGTCCGCACCGGCCCGCCGGCCGACGACGAGGAGGACTACGCGCTGCCGATCTGGGCCGGCGTGCTGCCGGTGAAGATGGTCATCGGCGAGCCGGTCGACGATCCGCGCAACCTTCCCGGCGTGAAGCGGCCCGACCACCTGAACCCGAAGATCTGGTAAGCCGTCGCCGCGACTGTCATGTTGGTCTTGATCCATCCCCTCCCTGGGATCGCACGATGAGCACCCGTTCCGCTGGCCTCTCGCTCGGCTTCTCCTATGTCGGGCACATCTATTCGCATCTGCTGACGCTTCTGTTCCCGACGCTGGTCCTGTCGATCGGGCCGGAGTGGGGGATGGGCTACGATCAGCTGCTGCCGCTGGCGCTGGCGGCCTCGATCCTGTTCGGCGCCGCAGCACTGCCGGCCGGCTGGCTCGGCGACCGCTGGAGCGCTTCCGGCATGATGGTGATCTTCTTCCTCGGCACCGGCGCCTGCACGGTCGCGACCGGCTTCGCGCGCACGCCGCTGGAGCTCGCCCTCGGCATGGCCGGCACCGGTCTCTTCGCCTCGATCTACCACCCGGTCGGTATCGCCTGGCTGGTACGGAACGCCAAGAACCGCGGCAAGGCACTCGGCATCAACGGCGTCTACGGCTCGATCGGCGTCGCCGCCGGGCCGCTGGTCGCGGGCGTGCTGGCCGACCTGATCTCGTGGCGCATGGCCTTCATCCTGCCCGGCATCGCCTGCTTCGCGACCGGCATCGCGATGGCGCTGATGGTGCGCGGCGGCTCGATGATGGAGACCAAGGTCGACGCCAAGGTCGAGGCGCCGGCGACCCGCGACGACATCGTCCGTGCCTTCATCGTGCTGTCGGTGACGATGGTGTTCTCGGGCCTGATCTACCAGTGCCTGTCGCTGGCGATGCCGAAGGTCTTCTCCGAGCGCGCCAGCGACGTGCTGGGCACCGGCTCGATCGGCGTCGGCGCCGCGGTCGCCGCGGTCTATCTCGGCGCCGGCTTCTGCCAGTACATCGGCGGATACCTCGCCGACCGCTACTCGAACAAGTCGATCTATCTCCTGACCTTCCTGCTGCAGGTGCCGGTCTGCGTCGTGCTCGCGGCGGCGACCGGGATTCCCGCGATCGCGTTCACCGCCTCGCTCGCGGTGATGCAGACGCTCAACGGCCCGTCCGAGTCGATCCTGCTCGCCCGATACACGCCGGCGAAGTGGCGGGCGACCGCCTTCGGCGCCAAGTTCGTGCTGTCGATCGGCGTCAGCGCCGCGGGCGTGCCGCTGATCGCCTGGATCTACGGCGCCACCGGCGGCTTCGAATGGCTGTTCTTCGTGATGGCGGCGATGGCGGCGGCCGCCGCGGTAGCCTGCCTCTCGCTCCCCGGCGGGCACGATGCGACGCCGGTTCCGGTAACCGAGAAGGCGGTCGCGGCGGCCGACTAGAAAAACGGCGGGGATCGCTCCCCGCCGCCTCAGTACATCTTCTGGATCTGCTGCTGGTCGATCTTGACCGGGTAGCGCTGGCGCAGGCCCTGCGAGAACGACGCGCTCAGGTCCTGCGCGATCTGGCCGCGCAGGCGCTGGCCGAGCTCGGTGGTCTCCTTCTCTGCCGCGGCCGCATCTGCCGGCAGGATCTCCTTCACCTTCACCACGACCTCGGCGTCGGGTGCCGAGGCGCGGGCGAGCTCGGTCGGCTTGTTGGCGAAGATCGCGGCCACGACCTGCGGCACCACGGTCTCGCTGCGTCCGCCGCGCGTGACCGGCTGGGTGGTCTCGACGGTGAGCGCGTTCTCGGCGGCGACCTTGGCGAGGTCGCCGTTCGCGGCCTTGGCCTTGGTGAAGATCTCTTCCGCCTTCGCCTTGGCGGCGGCGGCGCGCTTCTCGGTGAGCCAGGCCTTGGCGACCTCGTCCTTCACCGTATCGAGCGGCCTGAGGGTCGCCGGCGTCACCGCGTCGTTGCGGAGCACGAAGAAGTCGCCGCGATCGGTCTCGACCAGGCCGCTCGCCTTGCCGGCCTCGGTCGAGAACAGCGTGGTGAGCAGCTGCTGACGGTCGGTCGCGGGCAGCTCCGCCGGCTTGCCGTCCGGCCCGACGCCGTTCCTGTCGATCGGGCCGATCTCGACGATCTTCAGGTTCAGCTTCTTCGCCGCCTCGTCGAAGGTACCGCCGCCGACGATCTCGTCCTCGAGCTTGACCGAGAGACGGGCGATCTGATCGGAAGCCTGCTCCTTGGCGATCATCGCCTTGAGCTCGTCACGCACCTCGTCGATGGTGCGGACGGAGGCCGGCAGCACCTTCTCGACCTTGAACACGTGCCAGCCGAGCGAGGACTTGACCGGCGTCGTGACGCCGCCCTCGGCTGCCGCGAACACCGCGTCGCCGAGCTCCGCCGGAAGGTCGGACTTGGCGACCTCGCCGAGCTTGATCGCCTCGGCGTCGAGCTTGGCGATGTCCTTGGCCGCGGTCGCGAAGTCGCCCGACTTCGCCGCCTCGACCAGCTTCTTGGCCTCTTCCTCGTCGTTCACCAGCGCCTGCAGAAGCTCGCGCTTCTCCGGCGTCTGGTAGTCGCCCGAGTGACGCTCGTACTCTTCCTTGATCTGCGCCTCCTCGACCGGAAGCGTCGCCGCCAGGTCCTCGACCGCGAGCCTCAGCATCGCGCCCTTGCGATACTCGGGCGCGGTGAACTGGGCGGCATGGTCCTTGTGATAGGCGGCGAGCTCGTCCGCGGTCGGCTCGGGGATGCCGGTCATCGCGTCGTGCCGGATCTCGACGGTCTCGGCCGTGCGCCGCTCGCTGCGGTAGCGCTCGAGCGCCATCACCAGCGACTTCGGCGGCACTGCGCCGGCCTCGATCGCGCCGGCGACGAGCTGGCGGTCGATGTCGCGGCGGATCGTCTTCACATATTCCTGCTCGCTCATGCCGGCGTTGCGGAGCGCCAGCTGGAAGGCGTTCGAAGTGAAGGTGCCGGTCGAGTCCTTGAAGGCGGGCTCGCGGCGGATCTGCTGGCGGA
>CAZDGR010000253.1:0-6723 GCA_964504845.1 uncultured Rhizobium sp.
AGTTCAACTTCTCCGAGATCTACACGCCGCTCGACCTCGGCATCGGCAAGTGCCGCCTCGCGGTCGCCGAGAAGAAGGATCTCGCCGAGACCGAGGATCCGCAACGCTGGAGCCATCTCCGCGTCGCCACCAAGTATCCGGAAGTGACCAAGCGGCACTTCGCTCGCCGGGGCGTGCAGGCCGAGTGCATCAAGCTGAATGGCGCGCTTGAGCTGGCGCCGCAGCTGGGCCTCTGCCGGCGCATCGTCGACCTCGTCGCCTCCGGGCGGACGCTCAGGGAGAACGGCCTGGTCGAGGTCGAGCACATCGCCGACGTCACTACGCGCTTTGCCGTCAACCGCTCCGCCTTCAAGACAAGGAGCGAGCAGCTCCGCCATTGGCTCGAGCGCTTCCGTGCCGCCGCCGGCCTCGATGCCCAGGCGGCTTGACGCTTCGGCTGCCGGCTTCGCCGCCGACTTCGAGACGCTGCTCGCCGACCGCGAGGCGGTGACCGACGACGTTTCCGGCGTCGTCCGCGAGATTCTCGAGGACGTGCGGAGGCGCGGTGACGCGGCGCTGGTCGACTACACGCAGCGCTTCGACAAGCTCGACCTCGGCAAGACCGGCATCCGCTTCGCCGATGCGGAGATCGACACGGCGGCCGCTTCGATTCCGGCCGAGACGCGCGAGGCGCTGGAGCTCGCCGCGAAACGCATCGAGGCCTTCCATCGCCGGCAGGTACCGGCCGACATCGCCTTTGACGACGAAGACGGCGTCACGCTCGGTCTCGCCTGGAAGCCGGTCGACGCCGTCGGCCTCTACGTGCCGGGCGGGCGTGCCGCCTATCCGAGCTCGGTACTGATGAACGCGATCCCGGCCAAGGTCGCCGGCGTCACGCGCCTCGCGATGACGGTGCCGACGCCGAACGGCGTGGTCAATCCGCTGGTGCTGGCGGCGGCCAGGCTCGCCGGCGTCGACGAGGTCTACCGCGTCGGTGGCGCCCAGGCGGTCGGCGCGCTGGCCTATGGCACCAAGACCATCGCCGCGGTCGACAAGATCGTCGGCCCCGGCAACGCCTATGTGGCGACCGCCAAGCGCATGGTGTTCGGCCGCGTCGGCATCGACGCGATCGCGGGCCCATCCGAGATCCTGGTGGTCGCCGACCGCGACAACGATCCGGCCTGGATCGCCGCCGACCTGCTGTCGCAGGCCGAGCACGACCCGGTCGCGCAGTCGGTGCTGATCGCCGACGATCCGAAGTTCGTAGACGCGGTGATGGAGGCGGCCGAGAGCCACCTTCGCAGCCTCGCGACCTCCGAGGTCGCGCGGGCGAGCTGGCAGAACCACGGCTCGGCGATCCTGGTCCGCCGCCTCGACGATGCGGTGACCCTGATCGACCGGCTCGCGCCCGAACACCTGGAGCTGGCGATCGCCGATCCGAAGCCGTTCGCGGCGAAGATCCGCCATGCCGGCGCGATCTTCCTCGGGCGTCATACGCCGGAGGCGATCGGCGACTATGTCGCCGGGCCGAACCACGTGCTGCCGACCTCGCGCACGGCGCGCTTCTCGTCGGGCCTGTCGGTCTTCGATTTCCTCAAGCGCACGACCGTGGTCGGCTGCACCGCCGATGCGCTCGCGCGCATCGGCCCGGCCGCGATCCGGCTGGCCGAGGCCGAGGGGCTGCCGGCTCACGCGCGCTCGGTGGCGATCCGCCTCAACCGCCGCTGATCGTCGATGTCCGTGCCCGGCCGCATCGCCCGCATCTCGCTCGACGAGGCGAGCATCGCCCGGCGCGGACCCGAGATCGACCACGAGCGCGCGGTCGCGGTCTATGACCTGATCGAAAGCAATCAGTTCGAGCTCACCGGGCATGACGGGCCCTATCACCTCCGGCTCTTCGTCGAGGAGAACCGGCTGATGCTCGATGTCCGCACGGATGTGGGCGACGAGGGCGACCCGCTGCTGCTGATCGGCCTTTCGTTGAGCCCGTTCAGGCGGGTGATCAAGGACTACTTCACCCTCTGCGACAGCTATTACGCCGCGATCCGCCAGGCGAGCCCGACCCAGATCGAGGCGATCGACATGGGCCGCCGCGGACTCCACAACGAGGGCTCGGGGCTGCTGATGGAGCGCCTCGCCGGCAAGGTGACGCTCGATCTCGACACGGCACGCCGCCTGTTCACCCTGATCTGCGCGCTGCATCTCCGGGTATGAGCAACGTCGCGCTCCCCTCGGCCGTCCTCTTCGCCTGCACCCAGAACGCGGTGCGCTCCCCGATGGCCGAGGGCTACCTCAAGCATCTGCACGGGACGCGGATCTATGTCGACTCGGTCGGTCTCCGCGGCGGCCATGAGGTCGACCCTTTCGCGATCGAGGTGATGCGCGAGATCGGCATCGACCTGACGCGCCATCGCCACAAGGCCTTCGACACGCTGGCCGACACCTCGTTCGACGTGGTGGTGACGCTCTCACCCGAGGCCCATCATCGAGCGCTCGAGATGACCCGGGTCATGGCCTGCGAGGTCGAATACTGGCCGACGTTCGATCCGACCATCGTCGAGGGCACGCGCGAGGTCCGGCTCGCCGCATACCGGGACGTTCGCGACGGCCTGATCCGGCGCATCCAGGAACGCTTCCCGCCGGGCCGGAGTCCGGCAATCGCCTGAGAAAACCGCCGTTTCCGCTTGACCGGGCGGCCCCTTGAGCCCACTTTCCGGCGGTTTTCGCCCCGCAACTACGGAGTTTGCATGCCGAAGGAAGACGTTATCGAATTTTCGGGCACCGTCACCGAGCTTCTGCCCAATGCGATGTTCCGGGGGAAGCTCGACAATGAGCACATCGTGCTGGCCCACACCTCGGGCCGCATGCGCAAGAACCGCATCCGCGTCCTCGCCGGCGACCGGGTCAATGTCGAGATGACCCCGTACGACCTGACCAAGGGGCGCATCACCTTCCGTTTCAAGTAAGTCCGATGGCCGCGCCGTCCCGGCGCGCGCGCCTCGTGCTCGCCTCGGCATCGCCCCGACGCCGCGAGCTCCTGGCCCAGATCGGCTGGCAGCCCGACGCAGTCGACGCCGCCGATCTCGACGAAACCCCGCTCAAGCGCGAGCTTCCCGCCGACCTGGCGCTCAGGCTCGCCGACGCCAAGCTCGACGCGATCGCGCCGAAGCATCCTGATGCCTTTGTGCTGGCCGCCGACACCGTGGTTGCGCTCGGCCGGCGCATGCTGCCCAAGGCCGAGACGGAGGCGGACGCGCTCGACTGTCTCACGTCTCTCTCCGGCCGACGCCACCGCGTCATCGGCGGCATCGCCGTGCGTGCGCCCGACGGCACGAAGCGCCGGCGCCTGATTACCACCGTCGTCGCCTTCAAACGCCTGACCGATGCCGAGATTGCGGCCTATGTCGCGGCCGGCGACTGGCGCGGCAAGGCCGGCGGCTATGCGATCCAGGGCGGGGCCGCCGCCTACATCACCCAGATCCGAGGTTCCTACTCGAACGTCGTCGGCCTCGGCCTCGCCGAGACCTATGCGTTGCTGACGGGCTTAGGCTTCCGGTGATAGAGCTCGTCATCGAGCGCAATCCCGGCGAGACGCGGATCGCAATTCGCGAGGACGGCCGCACGGTCGAGGTCCGCCTGGAGCGTCTCGGCAAGGCGGCCCGCCTCGGTGCGATCCATCTCGCGCGCGTCGTGCGCATCGAGCCGGGCGTCGGCGCCTTCCTCGACATCGGCGGTGACGTGCCGGCATTCCTGCCGACCTCGGCCGAGCCTCTCGTCGAGGGTTCGGCGGTCGCGGTTCAGCTGGTCAAAGTTGCTGTCGCCGGCAAAGGGCCGGAAGTCGCGCGCGCGCTCGTGCTCGATGGTGGCGTGCTGGCACTGACGTCCCGGCCCGGCCTGGCCATCTCCCGCCAATTGCCCGAGGCCGCGCGTAAGCGCCTTCGCGAAAGATTGAAAATCCTGGCCGAGACCGGTCCCGGCATGCTCGTCCGCACCGCAGCGCGCGAAGGCGACGATCTCGAAGCGATCTGGCGCGATCTTGCCGAGCAATGGCGGAAGATCGAGCCGCAGCTCGTCGGGACGCCGCCGCGCCTTCTGTGGACGCCGCCCGATACGCCGACCCTGCTGGCGCGCCAGCTCCGTCCCGGGCGACTGGTCGCCGGCGATGCCGCGACCGCGGCGAAGCTGCGTGCGACCTCCGTGTCCGTCGAGAAGGTGGATCGTCCGTTCGAGGCACTCGGCATCGAGGACGAGATCGCCCGGGCGCTGGCGCGCGACATCCCAATCGCAGGCGGTCGCCTGGTGGTCGAGGAAGGCGAGACGCTGACCGCCTTTGACGTCAACGGTACCGGCAATCGGATCGAGCTCTGCCTCGCCGCGGCGCGCGAGATCGGCCGGCTGATCCGGTTCCGCGAACTCGGCGGAACCCTCGTCGTGGATTTCCCCTTGGTCGAGGGAAAGGCGGATCGCGCGCGCATCGACGCGGCGATGAAGGAGGCGGTCGCAACCGATCCGCAGGGAGTCGAGTGCCTCGGCTGGACCCGCGCCGGCCTCTACGAGATGACTCGGCCACGCCTTGGCCCGAGCCTCTCGGCGCGGCTCCGGTCATCGCCGGTCGAAACCGCGGCGCTGGCGGCATTGCGGGTGCTCGCGCGCGCCGACGGCGGACGGCTCAAGCTGGTCGCTGCACCCGAGGTGATCGCGTGGCTCGAAGGCGAGGGCGCCCCGGCGCTCACGGAAGCCGGCCGCGCGGTTGCGCTGGAAGCGAGGCCGGGCTACGGACGCGAGCAGTTCGACGTGCTGAGGGACTAGTGGCCAAGGTCACGCGCCTTGCCGATCGCAAGCCGGCGAAGTGCCCGATCTGCGGCAAGCCGCCGGAGATCGCGTACAAGCCGTTCTGCTCGCAGCGCTGTACGGACGTTGATCTGCATCGCTGGCTCGGCGAGGGCTATCGGATTCCGACCAACGAGGCGCCGGAGTCGGACGACAAGGACAACGGGTAGCGTTGCCCGAATCGCGGGGCTAGACTTCTTGGAGCCACCCCGTTCGGAGCCTCCATGAAAGCCTGGACCTATGTCGACGGCCGTTGGGTCGAAGGAAACCCGCTTGTCCTCGGTCCCATGCACCACGCGACCTGGCTGTCGTCGGTCATCTTCGACGGCGCCCGCGCCTTCGAGGGCGTGACGCCCGACCTCGACCTGCATTGCCAGCGTGCCGTGCGCTCGGCCGAGAACATGCTGATGAAGCCGATGCTGAGCGCCGGCGAGATCGAGGAGATCTGCAGGGAGGGCGTCCGCAAGTTCCCGAAGAACGCGGAGCTCTACATCCGGCCGATGTTCTTCGCCGAGGGCGGCTGGATCGATCCGGATCCGACGACCACGCGCTTCATGTGCTCGGTCTACGAGTCGCCGCTGCCGAAGGGCGGCTTCTCGGCCTGCGTCTCGCAGTTCCGCCGCCCGTCCCCGGAGACCGCGCCGACCGACGCCAAGGCGAGCTGCCTCTATCCGCTCGCCGGCCGCATCATGATGGAAGCGAAGACCAAGGGCTTCGAGAACGCGGTCGTCCGCGACATGAACGGCAACGTCGCCGAGTTCGCGACCGCCAACCTGTTCGTCGTCAAGGACGGCGTCGTGCATACGCCGATCCTCAACAACACGTTCCTTCCGGGCGTCACGCGCGCGCGGATCATCGACCTGCTCAAGAAGGCCGGACACGACGTCCAGGAGCGGACGGTGAAGGTGAAGGAAGTGCTGGAGGCCGACGAGATCTTCTCGAGCGGCAACTACGCCAAGGTCCAGCCCTGTACGCGTATCGAGGACCGGCACCTGCAGGCCGGCCCCGTCTACAAGCGCGCGCGGGAGCTCTACTGGGAATATGCCCACAAGGGGGCGTAGGCCTCAGCTTTTCGCCAGGTCCTCGCCGGCGAGTGCGCGGCGGACAAGCGCGATCGTCTCCTTGATGCCGTAGAGTGCGACGAAGCCGCCGAAGCGCGGGCCCTGGCTCTGGCCGAGCAGTATCTCGTAGAGCGCCTGAAAGAAGGCGCGGAGATCGGTGAAGGCGTGGCGCTTGCCTACCTCGTAGACGAGGTTCTGCAGCGCTTCCGCATCCGCGTCGGCCGGTGCCTTGCCGAGGCTGCCGGCGAGATCGTCGAGCGCGGCCCGCTCCATGTCGGTCGGCTGTCGATAGGTCTTCGTCGGCTTGATCTGGTCCTGGTAGTAGGCAACCGCATGGCCGACCAGCCGGTCGAGGAACGGCTCGGTCTTCGGCGTCGCGTTCGGTACGTAGCGGCTGATGAAGCCCCACATCGCGCCCTTGTCCTCGGCGTGCGCGACGCTGGCGAGGTTCAGCAGCAGGCCGAAGCTGACAGGCGAGGAGACCTCCGGCGGATGCCCGTCGTGCTGGTGCCAGGCCGGATTCTCCATCCGCTTCGCCGGTTCCTCGGCCTGGTACTTCTCGATGAAGGTCAGGTAGTCGTCGACCGCCCTGGGGATCACGTCGAAGAACAGGCGCTTCGCCTTCTTCGGCGACTGGAACATGTAAAGTGCCAGCGACTCCGGCGGCGCATAGCGCAGCCACTCATCGACCGCGAGGCCGTTACCCTTCGACTTCGAGATCTTCTGGCCCTTCTCGTCGAGGAAGAGCTCGTAGTTGAAGCCTTCCGGCGGGGCCGCGCCCAGGATCCGGCAGATCTGGCTCGACAGCTTGACGGAGTCGATCAGGTCCTTGCCCGACATCTCGTAGTCGACG
>CAZDGR010000254.1:0-3818 GCA_964504845.1 uncultured Rhizobium sp.
ACCGCGGCGAGGCCGAGGCCGGTGCCTTCGCCGACCTCCTTGGTCGTGAAGAACGGCTCGAAGACGCGCGGCATCGTCTCTTCGTCGATGCCACCACCGGTGTCACGAACGCTGATGCGGGCGTAGCTCCCATCGGTCAGCGAGCCCGACTGGCCGCGAACCGGCGCCTTCGGCCAGGGATCGCCGCCGACATCGCGGCCTTCGGTGCCGCGCACCTGGACCGACTTGACCGAAACCTTGATCGCGCCTTCCTTGGCGCCGATCGCCTGTGCAGCGTTGAGGCAGAGGTTGAGCAGGACCTGATGGATCTGAGTGGCGTCGCCCGAGACCAGGCACTCGTCCATCTGCTCGACCTTGAGCGAAACGTTGGACGGCATCAGCGGGTTGACGATGGTCAGACTGTCCTTGACCACCGAGCCCAGCTCCAGCGGCTTCCGCTCGGATTCCGCATTGCGGCTGTAGGTCAGGATCTGGCGCACGAGGTCGCGGGCGCGGGTGCCGGACTCGATGATCTGGCGCAGCCGCTCGTAGCCCGGATCTTCCTTCGGCGTATCGATCATCAGGAGCGAGCAGTTGCCGAGGATGCTGCCGATGATGTTGTTGAAGTCGTGCGCGATGCCGCCGGCGAGCGTGCCGAGGGCCTGCGTCTTCTGCGCAGCGTGGTACTTCTCGGTCAGCTGGGCCCGCTCGGCCTCGGAGCGCACGCGCTCGGTGATATCCTCGTAGGTCTTGACGAAGCCGCCGGTCGGAAGCGCCGTCACCAGCGTCTCGACGATGCGTCCGTCGGGCAGGCGCCGCTGCTGGCGGAAGCTGCCCTTCTTGTCGCGCAGCAGCTGCGAGATCGCACCAACCTGGGAAGCCACCAGCGCATCGGCCTCGCCCGGGCCGAAGTCGCCGCGGAGTGCCGAGAAGCGGGCCAGATCCTGGTACTTCCGGCGAGGATAGACGAAGCCGTCCGGGTACTTGTTGACCTCGATGTAGCGGTCGTTGAACAGCACCAGCGAGAAATCGGCATCGAACACGACGATGCCCTGCTTCATGTTGTCCAGCGTCGTCTGCAGCAGCGCCGACTTCTGATTGATCAGATGCTCGCGCTCTTTGAGCTCGGTGATGTCGGTATGGACGCCGACGATGCGCCCGTCGCTGGTTCGGCGCTCGCTGATCTTCAGCCACTTGCCGAAGGCAAGCTCGCTCTCGAAGGTGGAGTCTGCCTCGCGGCGCTGGCGGAGGCAGGACTGGATCCAGGATTCGACCTGGTCCGGCGGAATCGAGATGCCGCCGTTGCGGACCGAGGCCAGCAGCAGCTCGCGGAAATGGACGCCGACGGCGAAGACTTCGGCCTGGAGCGGATGCAGCTCGACGTAGCGCTTGTTGAACAGCGCCACCGTGTCATCCGGATTGTAGATGATGAAGCCTTCGGAAATGCTGTTGATCGCCAGCTCGAGCTCGTTGCGCGCCTGGATCGCCGCCTCCGCCGAGGTCGCCGCGGCGACCACTGCGCGATGGGTCTTCACCGTCTGGATGAACAGCATGACAAAGACCGCGAGACCGCCGGCCAGCGTAAGCACGAACAGCCCGAGGAGCTGGAGATAGAGCTCGCTGTGGCGTGTGCGGGCGCCGCTGACTTCGTTCGACTCGTACAGCAGCGCGTGGCGAACCAGGTCCTTCAGCGGACCGCGAAAGTCGTCGAGCTTGTCGTCGACCTTCGCCAGCGCATCGGGCGGAAGGTTCGGCATGCGGTTGATCTCGGGCTCGAGCTCCTCGAGCGTGCGCATCATCGCCCGGACCGACGGCACCACACCCTCGATCTCGCGCAAGCCGGCGTTCTGCGAGCCGCTCAGGAGCGGTGTCAGCCGGCTCCAGAAGATCTCAAAGCGCTCCTTCGCCTCTTCGGCGTTCGATTTGGTCGGAGCGATCGTATAGGTCTTGAGAGACTCGCTCAGGCGGAGAAACTCGATCTCCGCCTGCGCGACGAACCAGATGGCGATCCGGCTCTCCTTCTCGATCAGCGCCCGCTGCTGGATGAGGCCCTGAAAGATGAAGAAGACGCCGATGAGGAACGCGCAGAAAGCGACGACCAGTGCGCCGTAGCGGATCAGAGGCCATCTGACCTCTTCCATGCCGCCGACCGGAGTATTGGCCGTCGTCGCTGACATTCAGGTTCTCAGATATCGACGGGCACGTCGAACTACCGTACCCGCAGCTCCTTGACCTGCCAGACCCATTTCGCCTGGGTCTCCTTGTTCTTCAGCGCCGGGAACTCGTCCTGCGGGTAGATGATCCACAGCGGCCCCTTCTCGCGCACCTTCAGGAGGTCGCCGTTCATCCTGTAGGCCAGGATCACCGGATAGCGCTGGAAGTCCGCCATCGGGATCTCGACCTTGTAGTCGTTGAGCGCGACCGCGGTGACGGTGTCGCCCGACGCCCCGAGACGCTCGAGCAGGGTCTTCAGGTTCACGCCTTCGAACTCGGGCGTACCTTCGGTCCAGGCGGTCGAGGTCTTGGTCTTGGCCTTTCCGACGCTCTCGAGCAGCGCCAGGTCGAAAGCCGCCTTGTCGCCGTCGTTGGTGACCTTGATCTTGCCGGTCACTTCGAGCAGCGGACGCTCGGCCGGCTTCGCCAGCGGTTGAGCGAGAGCCGGAACAGCGGCGAGGGCCACGATCGAGACGGCCCAGGCGAATGCACCGATTGCCTTCCTGATGAGTGACATGGATCTTCTCCGTTTCATTTTCGGACGGTAGTGCCGTATTCGACGACTATTTCCCGACAAGACCCCTTTGCGGCCTATTTGCCGTCCTTGGCCGGAGGCTCGGGCGCCCGATGATAGATAGCCGCAGCGATCAGCGTCAAAACGCCCAGAAGTAGAAAGAATGCCGCATATCCCGGAGCCGCGCCACCGGTCCAGCCCTGGACCAAGCGGATCACCTCGCCGGAGCCGATCTGCAGGATCGCGGTGCCGCCCATCAGAACGAAATTGAGCGTCGTCGTGCCGCGCCCGGCCAGCGCCGGCGGCACCAGGGCCACGCCGTGAGCCATCAGCACCACGCTGTAGGCCCCGACGAAGCAGATCGCGATCAGGAGCGCGACCGTAAACCAGATGGGGGCGGTCGAGACCGCCGCCAGGATGATCATCAGCGCCGCCGAGGCGCTGCCGCCGAGGACAACCACCGGCCGGAAGCCTCCGGCCCACTGCTGGATCGGACCGTAGGCAAGCGTGCCCAGGACCATCGCCACCGCCATCACCGAAAGGAGATTGCCGCGGGCGACGCCATCGAGGCCATAGACGTCATGCAGGTACGGTCCGCCCCAGAGACCGACAATCGTCACGATCGACGAGTAGCCGATGCCGATCATCGGCATCACGTGCAGAAGTCCCGGCGTGCGGAACACTTCCCTCATGCCGCCGACTGCCGCCGCCAGCGTCAGCGGCTGCGCCGGGCGCGTAGCACCTTCCGGGTAGTCGCGAACGAGCATGGCGAAGATCACGCCGATCACGCCGGTGGCAATACCGAGGACGACGAAGCTGATGCGCCAGCCGACCCACTCGTTCGCGGCGGCGAGCGGTAGTGTCGCGAGCAGGCTGCCGACATTCGCCATCGCGAACAGCAGCGTCATCGCGCGCGTGAACTTGGACGGCTCGTTCCAGCGCGACAGCACCACCAGGGAGCCGGTCATGCCGCCGGCGAAGCCGAGACCGATCAGGAAGCGGCCAGCGACGAGAGGACCGATCGACTCGGCGATCGCGAACAAGAGCGAGCCGATCACGGCAAAGACCAGCATGGTCGAGACCACGAGGCGCACGCCGTAGCGGTCGAAGA
>CAZDGR010000254.1:3918-6681 GCA_964504845.1 uncultured Rhizobium sp.
TTCTCGGCTGCCTTCATGGAGCGGACTTTTTCTGAGACCTTCTGCTCGTAGTCGACCCGCGCACTTCAGATGGTTTCGTCGCAACTAAACGGAAAATGCGGTTTTCCGGCGCGCACTCTAGGTACTTCGCCTGGGACCTGCCATCCAGAAATTGGCCCAAAATAGTTAACGAATTCTTAGCGCCGACGGGGGCGTGGATAGGCTTGCCTCCAGCGGCGCCCGCGACGCTCTTACGTTGCCGAACCCGCCTCGGCATACGCCGACAGGCTGCGCGGAACGTGCCGCTCGGTCTTCCAGCTCTGATAGTCGGATTCGCCGCTCTTGCCGGCGGCCTCGAAGGTCGCCTGGCCGTAAAAGGAGTACCAGGAGTCGACCAGGTCATCGACGTCGTCCGAGTCGAGCACACCCGACCAGTACAAGGTCGCCTTCAGGTAGTCGAGAAACCTGATCTTCAGCATCATGCTGGAATTGGCGACGAAGTTAACGACGCCGGCGATGTATCCCAGGATGTAGAGCTTCTGGTCGACGGTCCGTCCGAAGCCGTTCGGCGCCTGGGCCCGCGCCGCCTTGATGAAGTGTGTCAGCGTCTCGACCACCTCGTCGGTCTCGGGCGTAAGCGTCCGCCAGCTCTTCTCCGGCGCCGCCGCGTTCTGTGTCTTGGGCGCTTCCACCCGGATCGCTGTCTGCACGTTCTTGAGGATGCTGTCGCGCTGGCCCGGCTGCAGGCTCCTGGAGGGCGCGTGCATCCAGTAGCTTACCCGCTCGAGCACGCCGTTGATCGTCACGCCCTTGATCAGGAAGTCGTCGCCGCCGGCTTCGATGCACTCGTGCAGGATCTCGAGGCGGTCGTTGCTGGTGATGAAGATGATGGTTACCGACTTTCCGTGCTGGCGGCGGATGCGCCTGCATACCTCGGTGCCGCCGATCCCTGGCAGATTGACGTCGAGGATCACCAGCCGTGGCATGTACTGCGGAAAGAGTCGCGAGGCCTCCTCGCCCGTCGAGGCCCCGACCACCAGGAAACCGCGGGCCTTGAGCGCCTCGACATAGGCTCGGCGTTGCGTCGGCTCGTCCTCGACGACCAGGATCAGTCCGCTCGGCATCTAGCGCGAATGCTCCTGGGTCCGGCGGCGCCCGTCGGCGAGCGTCGCCAGCACCTGCTGAAGCTCGGCCTTGGTCTCGGGCACCAGCCGCTTCACCGACTCCGGCTCGGACTCGATGCAGGCGCTCTCGACCGAGCGCGCGATCCGGCTGAGATCCGTGAAGCCGAGGTTCGCCGCGGAGCCGCTCAAGTCATGGGCGAACCCGCGAAGCCGCACGAGGTCGCCGGCTGCGGCGGCGCGCTCGATGTCCGCCATCCGAAGCGTCGAGCCGCTGATGAAATCGTCGACGATCGGGGCAAGGGTCTCGGCGGCGAGGCCGGCGGCAAGGCCTCCCAGGCGCTCCGAGGTGGCAGCGACCGGCTCGGCTGCGCGATCGGCCGGCGCCGGCGCGCGCGAGCGCGACCACCTGGCCACGGCCTCGGTCAGCTTGGTCGGCGACACCGGCTTCGGCAGGTGGCCGTTCATGCCGGCGGCAAGGCAGCGCTCGACGATATCGCCCTCGACGTCACCGCTGATCGCCACGATCGGGACATCCCCCTGGCGCCCGCCGAGCGCCCGAATCTCGGCCGCCGCCGCGAGCCCGTCCATGTCAGCCATCTGGATATCCATCAGGACGAGGTCGTACGGCAAGAGCCGGCATCCTTCCACAGCCTCGCGGCCGCTGCCCGCCTCGTCGATGCGATGGCCATCGGCCTCCAGGACGGCGGCAAGGAGCTTGCGGTTCACACCGTTGTCGTCGACGAGAAGGATCCTGGCCCGGCGCATGAACGTCCGCAACGCGCGAAAGCCGGCATCCTAGCAGGGTGTTTGTCCGCATGCGCGAAGATGTTGACCGAACATCGCCGCCCCGCGAAGTCGGTGGGCTTGCGAGTTGACTTGTCGCTGGCGGCGGGGTCACCCTGACCGCCGGAACACATGGGAAAGGATGGGGTCGCTTGAACGATCAACCGAGCGAAGACCTGCGCGACCGGCTGAAGAAATGCACGCACGACCTCAACAACGTGCTCGGCCAGGTCCTGGGCTTCTCCTCGCTTCTCGTCCGCGACATCGGCGACGCCAATGCAACCGGCCGTTTGCCGCCCGGCCTCCTGGACTACGCCCAGGAGTTGTTGGCCGCCGGGCTCCGCGGCGAGGTCATCGCCAAGCAGCTGACCCAGATCGTCCGCGCGCTTTCCGCCTTGCCGGGAAGCGCGCCCGAAGCTCCCGCCGCGGCGGCCGCACCGGAGGGGCCTGCGCGACGCCTGCTGATCGCCGGCGTCGGCGACGGTGTCGCCGATCCGCGCGCCACGGGCTTCGTCGAGCTCGGCTGGCAGGTCGAGAGCCACCGCTCCGGCGCCGACGCACTCCGCCGCTTCCGTTCCAGCACCAAGCCGTTCGATGCGGTCATCGCCTATCCGTCGGCTCCGGAGATCCCGGGCACCGATCTGGTCGCGGCAATCAAGGCGCTGAAGCCGAAAACCGTCTGCCTCCTGGTCCTCGGGGACGGCATCGCCGACGAGGCGGCGGCGAAGCTCGCCGGAGCCGACGGCGGAATCGCCGGCCAGACCTCGGGGCCGTCGGCCGCAGCGATGGTCGAGACCCTGCTTCGCCAGAAGGGTGCCTAGATGTCGTTACCAAGAAGGTTGTTCAGGCGCTGAGCTGGTGTAGAGGCTCGGATACC
>CAZDGR010000255.1:0-6679 GCA_964504845.1 uncultured Rhizobium sp.
CTCGAGCTCGCGCACCGGCTCGAGAAAACCAACCTCCAGCTCCGCGAAGCCCGCGCAGGCAAGCCGCACTGAACCGATGAGCCGGCTTCACAGCTTCATCCAGCGGGTCCAGGCCCAGCTCGCCTGCCTCGACGAGGCGGCGCGCCTGATCAAGGACGTGCCCGGCGTCGTGCTCGAGCTCGGGCTCGGCAACGGCCGCACCTACGACCATCTGCGCGAGATCCTGCCGGGCCGCGAGATCTTCGTTTTCGACCGCGAGATCGCCGCTCACCCCGACTCGCGTCCCGATGCCGCGCACGCGTTGCTCGGCGATTTCAGGGAAACGATCCCGGTGGCGGCGAAACGCTTCCCGAAGCAGGTGGCGCTGGTCCACGGCGACATCGGTTCCGGCAACAAGGAAGCGACGCTGGCGCTCGCCCGCACCGTCGCGCCGATGCTGGCGCCGCTGCTGGCGCCCGGCGGTCTCGTCGTCTCGGACCAGAAGCTCGACGTGCCGGGAACCACGCCGATCAAGCTGCCGCAGAACCTGCCGGAAGGCCGCTACTACATGGTGAGGGCCGCCTGAAGTCGAGCCTCAATCCAGCTTGAATCCCTGCGCGCGCACGAAGGCGCCGAAGTCGGTGCGTTGCGGGTTGGCGTACTGGCGGGCCTTGTCCTCGGACCAGCCGTAATAAGGCGCCTCGCCCCAGCGCGCAGGTTCGCGGGGCTTGAGGCCCGGCTCGGCGGCGTTGCGGCGGCGATCGTACTCGTCGAGCTGGGCCGCGAGCTTCTCCGTATCGTAGCGGTCGACATGGACGCGGGCGTCGATCGAAAGCCGTGCCGAGAGGCGGCCCGGAGTCGCCGGCCAGCCGACGGTGAGCCCGGCGATCGGCACCACGCGCTTCGGCAGGACGAGCACGTCGCGCAGGACGTCGCAGTTGTCGCGCACGACGCTGATCGGGCAGCAGCCGAGGCCGGCCGCTTCGGCCGCCGCGATGAAGCTGGTCATCACGATGGCGCCGTCGACGACCGCGTTGAAGAACGCGTCCATGTGGTCGTTCGGGAACGGCTTGCCGCGCATCTCCGAGATCCGGGGGAGGCGCTGGCCGTCGCCGCAGAAGACGAGGAACACCGGCGCCTCGGCCGTCCATGGCATGCTCGGGATCAGCTCGAAGATCGCCTTGCGCTTCGCCGGATCGGCGACGATCACGACGTCGCCCTGCTGCAGGTCGCTCTTCGACGGCGACGACAGCGCGCAGGCGAGCAGCAGGCGAAGCAGGTCGGGCTCGACCGGCTTGTCGAGGTATCGGCGATGCACGCGCCGGCTCGCCATGCGCCGCAGCGTCTCCAGGCCTTCGGTGTCGGGATCGACGGGCAAGGTCTCGCCGAACCTGGCCGCTATCGCCTGGCTGATCGCCTCGGCGTCCTTGGGGTCGCTCACGATGTCTTTCCTTCCTGCCCGTGGTGAAGCGGCCGGCCTAGCCTTCCGCACAGACCGCCCGAACGCATCCGCGCAGCCAGCGATGCGCGGCGTCCGCGTCGAGCCTGGGATGCCAGAGCAGCGACACTGTCATGTCCGGCGCTAAGACCGGAAGGGCGAAGCTGTGCATCCCGGCCCTGAGGCGCGCCGTGTGCCGCTCGGGAACGCTGGCGATCAGGTCGGAGCCGCGCGCCAGCGCGATGGCGGCGGCGAAACCGCCGACCACGGCGACGACCTCCCGCTCGAGGCCGGCCGGCTTCAAGGCCTCGTCGATCGATCCGCGCTCGAGGCCGCGCCTCGAGACGAAGACGTGCTGCCCCGCGGCGTATCGTGCCGGCGTGACCTTGCCCCGGCTCAAGGCGTGACCCTTCCGGACGACGCCGACGAAGCGGTCCTTGAACAGGGCCTGGGTGCGGATCTCGGGACCCGTCGTCTCGCCGACGGCCCCGGTCTCCAGGTCGACGAGGCCGTCGCGGAGCAGGGCGCTGTCCCGGTCGGTCTTCTGCACGAAGCGCAGCCGCACGCCGGGCGCCTCCCTGGCCACGCGCGCGATCAGGCCCGGCCCGAAGCTCTCGACGAAGCCGTCGCTGGTCCGGAGCGTGAAGGTTCGGACGAGCCGTCTCAGGTCGAGCTTCTCGACCGGCCTCAACACCGCTTCCGTCTGCTGGACCAGCCCGCCGACCTGGCCGCGGAGCTCGATCGCGCGCGGTGTCGGCACCAGGCCCCGCCCCGCCCTGACCAGCAATGGATCGCCCGTCGCCTGGCGCAGCCGCGCCAGTGCCCGGCTCATCGCCGACGGGCTGAGGCGCAGCCGCCGGGCAGCACCGGCGACGCTGCCTTCCGAAAGCAGCGCGTCGAGCGTGACCAGCAGGTTGAGATCCGGCATCGGCATGATGCCAGCATGCCGTGATATGGCGTCAAACGCACGGATAAAGTGCAAAAGCTGCATCTGGCGCCATATCAGGGTCAGGGCTATGTGACGGCCATGACCTCCGCACATGCCATCGCAGATGTTCGCCCCGCGTCCCCGATCCGGGGGGCGCTTGTCGGCCTTTCGCTCTCGATCTTCCTGTCCTCGCTCGGCACCAGCATCGCCAACGTCGCGCTGCCGACCCTGACGCAGGCGCTGGACGCCACCTTCCAGGAGGTGCAGTGGGTCGTGATCGCCTATCTCCTTTCGGTCACGACGCTCGTCGTCGGCGCCGGCCGGCTCGGCGACATCGTCGGCCGGCGGCGGCTGCTGCTCGCGGGCGTCCTGCTGTTCACGGCGGCCTCCATCATGTGCGGACTCGCACCGTCACTCTGGGCTCTGGTCGCGGCCCGGGCCGTGCAGGGCGCCGGTGCGGCCATCATGATGGCTCTCGCCATGGCGTTCGTCGGCGAGATCGTGCCCAAGGAGAGAACCGGCAGCGCCATGGGGCTGCTCGGCACGATGTCGGCGATCGGCACGGCGCTGGGCCCGTCGCTCGGCGGCTTGCTGATCTCCGGGTTCGGCTGGAGGGCGATCTTCTTCGTCAACCTGCCGCTCGGCCTGCTGACCCTGCTGCTGGCGTATCGCCGGCTGCCGGAGGGCCGTCCGCAGCCGGACCGGCCGGCCTTCGACACGCTCGGCGCGCTGGTGCTTGCGCTGACGCTCGCGGTCTATGCGTGGGCGATGACCGCGGGGCGCGGCGGTTTCGGCGCGATCAACATGGGCCTGCTGGTCGTGGCGCTCCTGGGCGTCGTCGCTTTCGGGATCGTGGAGGCGCGAGCGGCGTCCCCGCTGATCCGGCCCGCGCGGCTGCGCGACCGCGGCCTAAGCGCCGGCCTCGCCACGAACGCGCTGGTCGCTGCGGTGATGATGGCGACCCTGGTCGTCGGGCCCTTCCATCTCTCGGGCGCGCTCGGGCTGGACGCCGTGACGGTCGGGCTGGCGATGTCGGCCGGACCTTTCGTCACCGCGTCGGCCGGCGTTCCGGCCGGCCGCATGGTCGATCGCTACGGCGCGCGTCGCGCCGCCGTTGCCGGACTGGGGGCGATGGCGCTCGGCACCGGGTTGCTCGCGGCCCTGCCGGCGGCGTTCGGCATCGCCGCGTACCTGGCGCCGATCGCGGTCCTGACCTCGGGCTACGCGCTGGTGCAGGCGGCGAACAACACGGCCGTCATGGCCGGCGTCGCCCAGGACCAGCGGGGCGTCGTCTCGGGCCTGCTGAACCTGTCGCGCAACTTGGGCTTGGTCACCGGCGCCTCGGCCATGGGCGCGGTGTTCGCGGTCAGCGGGATGCAGGGCACCTTCGCCGTCGCGACCGTTCTGGTCGGCGCGGCGCTGGCGATCAACCTCAGGCGAAGGTGAGGAGCCGCCGCGGGTTGTCGACCAGGATCGCCTGGATCTCGGCCTCGGTGAAGCCGCGCCGGCGCATCAAGGGCACCACGCGGGTGAAGATGTGGCCGTAGCCGTGGCCGCCGAAGGTCTTCAAGCGGATCTGCTGGCAGATGTCGTGGCTGATGACGATGCGCGAGAGATGCCCGTTGTCGATCAGCATGCGGATGTGTTGCACGCGCAGCGCATCGTTCGGCATGTCGATGTCGGAGGCGGTGTAGAGCGAGGTCTCGCGGCCGAACAGGTCGAACTCCAGCGTGCAGCCGGTGTCGGCGAGCTTCAGCATCCTCCCTGAATCGAAGATCGTGCGGTCGATGTGGCTGTAGACCACGCGCTCGATGTCGGCGCCGTGGGTGACCAGGAAGTCGGCACCCTCCTGCGGCTGGTCGGGATCGCGGCCGGGATGGACGTTGACCGCGGCGCCCGTCTCCTGCTGCGCCACGATGGCACCTTCCATCACCTTGCGCTCGAGCGCCGTCCACGGCGTCTGGCAGCCGATCTCGCCGATCATGCCGGAGCGGATGTCGGTGCCCCAGGCGCCGTCGAGCACCTGGCCGATCATCTCGGTCGCGAAGCTGTCGACCGAGCGCGCGTGATTCTTCGGGTCCTGGTACTCCTCGACGTAGTAGCCGCAGCCCATGACGATGTTGACGCCGGTGCCGAGCGAGACGTCGGCGAGGCCCTTGGGATCGGGGCGGAGCCCGCCGCAGGTGAGCTCGACCAGGGTCGAGCCGCCGGCCTCCTTCATCAGCGCCACTTCCTCGATCGCGATCGCGACGTCGTCGAGCTGGGCATTCCGGGGCGAGTACTGGGTGCCGTACCAGATGTCGTAGTGGTTCTTCAGCGTGATCTCGGGGCCCAGGTCGTTCTTGAGCCGGGCCTCGCCCTTGCGCAGGTCCCAGAGCACGTGCTCGTGCATCAAGGTCGATCCGAGCTTGGCCGGGTCGATCGTGCCGAGCACGGTCTGGACCTTGCCCTTGAGATCCGCGCGCGACAGGCGCTTGGCCATCAGCGTCTCCCCTTGAGTGCCGGCGGCGAGTCGCCGCCGGCGATCGCGCGCGCCTGTGCTGCCCGGTAACGCGCAAGCAACCCGGCACACTCGGCCATCGCTTCCGCATCCTCGAACATCGGCACGCCGGCCTCCTCCATAGTCCGGAACCAGTCGGCCCGGTGAACCAACGTGCCCATCATGGAATGCAGGATCGGCAGCCTGGCGGCCTTGCACAGCGGCGCCATCGCCTCGATCACCGGGCCGGCGTCGACCATGAACGGCACGACATGGATCATCAGGATCGCGTCGAACGCCTCGGTCTCGACCAGCGCCGACGACAAGGTGGAGGCGAAGCGTTCCTCGCGCGCATCGGCCAGCAGGTCGAGCGGGTTGGCGACCGAGGCCTCGGCCGGAAGCTGCTGCCGCAGCACGCTCTTGAGGCGCTCAGGCAGCTCGACGAGATCGAGCTTCTCGACCGAGGCGCGGTCGGTCGCGAGCACGCCGGGGCCGCCCGAGTTCGACAGGATCAGCACGCGCCTGCCGAAGCCCTGCGGGAAGCGGCCAAAGCCTTTCGCCGCCAGCATCAGGCGGCGCATCGACTCGACGCGGACGATGCCGCAGTCCTCGGCGAAGGCCTGGATCGCCTCGTCGGAATTCGCGATGGCGCCGGTATGCGCGGCGGCGGCACGGCCGCCTTCGAGCGTGCGGCCGCCGAAGAGGCCGATCACCGGCTTCCGTGATGCCACCTTGCGGGCGATGTCGCGGAAGCGCCGCGGATCGTCGATGCTCTCGACATAGAGCAGCACCGAGGTGACGGCCGGATCGTCGCCGAGATATGCCAGATAGTCGTCGACGCCCAGCTGCATCGCGTTCCCCACCGAGACCACGGTGCCGAGCGGGATGTGGCGCACATGGGAGGCCGCGATCGCTTCCTCTGCGAGCGCGCCGGACTGGCTGATCAGCGCCGCACCGCCGCCCTTCGGCAGGTCGCGGAGGAAGGTTGCGGCGAAACCCGATCCGATGATGCCGGCGCAGTTCGGCCCGGCTATGGTGAGCTTGTTCTCTGTCGCGAACGCGCGGACTTCCGCGTCGCGTCGTTTGCCTTCCTCGCCGGCCTCGGCGAAGCCCCCGGGAAGGATCAGCAGGCTCTTGTGGCCGCTTGCTGCCGCGTCGCGCACGACCTCGGGGATCGAGGGCGGCGGCACGACGATGACGGCGAGGTCGCAGGGTTCGCTGATCTCGCGGAGCGAGGTCTTCGCCTCGTTGCCCTGGATGATGCCGCCCTTCGGATTGACCGGGACGATGCGGCCCTTGAAGCCGCTGGCGCCGAGATTCTTCAGCACCGCCCCGCCCGACGACGTCGCCCGTTCGCCGGCGCCGACGACGGCGACCGAGCGCGGCGCGAAGAAGGGGCGGAGGCCGCGCATGGAGACTAGCCCCCCACCCTAGCCCTCCCCCACGCTGCGCGGGGGGAGGGGACACGATCGGATTCCCTCCCCCCTTTGTGGGGGAGGGTTAGGATGGGGGGCGGGCTGCTCAACACGATGACTACAGCGCCAGGTCGACGGTCACCGGCACGTGGTCGGAGCATTTCTCCCAGCCGCGGGCGTCCTTCAGGATCGCGTGGCCCTTGAGGCTCTTCTTGAGCGGCGGCGTGACCCAGACGTGATCCAGACGACGGCCGCGATCGGCAAGCCGCCAGTCCTTCGCGCGGTAGCTCCACCAGCTGTAGAGCTTCTGGTCCTCGGGCACGAAGTGGCGCACCGCGTCGACCCACTCGCTCGACTGCTGCACCTTCCCCAGCTTCTCGACCTCGACCGGTGTATGGCTGACCACGTCGAGCAGCTGCTTGTGCGACCACACATCGTGC
>CAZDGR010000256.1:0-6672 GCA_964504845.1 uncultured Rhizobium sp.
AAGGCGTCGGGCGTCCTCTGCAGGCCTTCGGTCACGTGCTCGGAGTACTTGATCCGGCCATCCTTGATCCAGCCGGCGATGCGCCGGAGCGCTTCCGGATAGCGGTCGCGCCAGTCCCAGACCAGGAAGCCTTCCATCCGCGCGCGGTTGGTCAGCATGTAGCGGAGGTTCCGCGGCCCCAGATCCGGCTTGTCGAGATTGTACTGGCTGATCTGGCCGCAGATCACGATCCGCGCCTTGAAGGCGAGGTTGTTGAACACGGCTTCGGAGACCGCGCCGCCGACATTGTCGAAATAGACGTCGACGCCGGTCGGGCACGCGGCCTGGACCGCCTTGGAGAGGTCGTTCGAGGTCTTGTAGTTGATGACCGCATCGAACCCCAGCTCGCGCTGGATGTAGGCGAGCTTGTCGTCGCCGCCGGCGATGCCGACCGCACGGCAGCCGTTGATCTTGGCGATCTGGCCGACGATCTGCCCGACCGCGCCGGCAGCACCCGAGACCACGACCGTGTCGCCGGCTTTCGGCTGGCAGACTTCCAATGTCGCGAAATAAGCGGTCATGCCCGGCATGCCGAGGATGCCGACCGCGGTCTGGATCGGCGCCAGCCTCGGATCGATCTTCCGAAGGAGCGCCGGATCAGCGACCGCGTAGTCCTGCCAGCCGAGCGAGCCTTCGACGATGTCGCCCGCCGTGAACGCCTTATGGTTCGACTTGACCACCTGGGCGACCATGCCGCCGGTCATCACCTCGCCGATCTCGACCGGCTTGGCGTAGGACTTGGCCGCGCTCATCCGCCCGCGCATGTAGGGATCGACCGAGAGCCAGAGCGCCCGGACCAGAACCTCCTTCGGCCCCGGCTCCGGCACGGCCTCGGTGACGTGCTTGAAATTATCGGTGGTCGGCCAGCCGGTCGGCCGCGAGGCGAGCAGGATCCGGCGGTTCTGGGTCTGGGACTGGGTCATGTCTGGACGCTAGCACATCGATCGCCCTACTCTCACCCCCACACCCATAACGAGGCATTCATGCTGCTGCATCTCTGCACCTGGTCCGAGGTCGAGTCCTATCTGAAGAAGTCGACGGGCATCCTGATCCCGATCGGCTCGACCGAGCAGCACGGGCCGAACGGCCTGATCGGCACCGACGCGATCTGCCCCGAGTTCATCGGCAAGAAGGTCGGCGAGGAGATGGACATCCTGGTGGGCCCGACGATCTCGGTCGGCATGGCGCAGCATCACCTGGCCTTCGCCGGCTCGATCGCGCTTCGCCCGTCCACGCTGATGATGGTCATCCAGGACTATGTCGGCTCGCTCCGCCGCCACGGCTTCGAGCGCTTCTATTTCCTGAACGGCCACGGCGGCAATATCGCCACCACGACCGCCGCCTTCTCCGAGATCTACGCCGAGTCGAGCTATCAGCGGGGATCCAACCAGCCGCCGATCCGCTGCCTGCTCCGCGGCTGGTGGGAGGGCGAGCGCACCAAGAAGCTGGCGAGCGACCTGTTCGGCGACAAGGACGGCAGCCATGCCACCGCCTCGGAGGTCTCGGTCACGCAATACGCGTATCCCGAATTCATCAAGAAGGCGCAGATGGAATGGACCGGCAAGGCCAAGCGCGGCTTCTACGACGCCGAGGACTATCGCCGCACCTTCCCGGACGGCCGCATCGGCTCCGACCCGTCGCTGGCCTCTCCCGAGGCCGGCAGGAAGCTGACCGAGGCTTCGGTCGCCGACGTGATCGACGACTACAAGAAGTTCATGGCGCAGGAGTGATCCAGCGAGCATGAGTATCGTCGACGACCTGATCGGCCTCTATGGCACCTATGGCGGCGAGATGTATGGCGGCGAAGCCGTCACGCAGCTCGCGCACGCGCTGCAGTCGGCGGCGCTGGCGGAGGCCGACGGCGCCGACGAGGCCCTCATCGCCGCCGCCCTCCTGCACGACGTCGGCCACCTGGTCGACAAGCACGCGGCAGGCGCGGCGGCATCCGGCATCGACCGCCAGCACGAGGACATCGGCTCGGGCTATCTCTCGCGCTGGTTCAAGCCCGAGGTGACCGAGCCGATCCGCCGCCACGTCGCCGCCAAGCGCTGCCTCGTCACCACCGAGAGGGGCTATTTCGAGACGCTGTCGGAAGCGTCCGTGCTCTCGCTCAAGGTGCAGGGCGGACCGTTCACGCATGATGAAGCCCGATCCTTCCTGGCATTGCCCGGCGCGACCGACGCGCTGCGTCTGCGCAAATGGGACGACCTCGCCAAGGTGCCGGACCTGAAGACGCCGGACCTCACCTACTACCGCCGGCACATCGAGGTAGGGCTCAAGCCTTCGTCGTCCTGACCTTCGTGTCCTTGCGCTTCAGCATGTCCGGCTGAAGCTGCGTGCCGAGGCCGGGGCCGGGCAGCGGATGCATCATGCCGTTCTCGATCTTCGGCATCTCGGTGACGATGTCGCGATACCAGCTGTAGTAATAGCTGCGCACGATCTCCTGGATCAGGCCGTTCGGCGCATTCATCACCACATGGTTGCCGGAGATCAGCGTGATCGGCCCGGTCGCATCATGGGGAGCGACGGGGAGGTGGTGCGTCTCGGCGAGCGCCGCGACCTTGCGCGCCTCCGAGATGCCGCCGATCCATGAGGTGTCGAACATCACGATGCCGACCGCGCGGCGCTCGATCACCTCGCGAAAGTCGGCGCGCGTGCCGAGCGTCTCGCTGCCGCAGACGGTGAGCCGGGTCGAATCCGCGTAGTCCTTGAGGACGTCGAAATTGTCCATCTTGACCGGGTCTTCCAGCCAGTAGGGCTCGAACTCCTCCAGCGCATGCGCGATGCGCTTCGCCTGGGTCAGGTTCCAGAGCGAGTGGAAGTCGACCATGATGTCGATCCTGTCGCCGACCTTCTTACGCGCCTTCCGGAACGGCTCGAGCGCGGTCTTGAGGTCCGCCGCCGACAGATGCAGTCCGCCCGAGGCCTCGGCCGCCGCGTTGAACGGATAGATCTTCATCGCCCTGATGCCCTCGGCAAGAAGACTCTCGGCGAGCTCGTCGGCGCGGTTGATGAAGCCGTCGAGGTCCTCGTAGGGCCCCTCGGGCTTGCCCGCCGGCAGCAGCCGCCAGTAGCCCTCGCCCGGGTCTCCGGGCCGGCGCTTCCATCCCGGGCGATAGGCGTTGCAGGTGTTGTAGACCGCGATCGTGTCGCGCGAGAGGCCGCCCAGCAGCATGTAGATCGGCATGCCGGCCTTCTGGCCGAGGATGTCCCAGAGCGCGATGTCGAGGGCGGCGATCGAGCGGATCTCCGCCGCCGATCCGCGATAGGCGACCAGCGCCATCAGGCTCTTGGTCAGCGTCCTGTGATGCAGGTCGATCCGCGTCGGGTCCTTGCCGACGAGATAGGGCGCCGCGACCTGGTGGATGTACCCGGCGACCGCCTCCGTGTGATAGCTGGTCTCGCCAAGCCCGATCAGCCCCTCGTCGGTATGGACGCGGACCCAGATCAAGTGCGGCCAGGCTTCGACCTGGACCGTGTCGACGGCGGTGATGCGCATGGGACTCCCCGGGCTTTGCGGTTATCTTGCGCGACCCGGCCGCCCGGCCGCCAGGGGAACCATCGGAGCTTGGAATGCGCGGGTCGGTCGTCGTCTCGGCCTTGGTCGCGGTGATCGTCGGGTTCTTCGGCGCGCTCGCGGTGGTCCTCGCGGCGACTCGGGCCGTCGGCGCGACGCCGGAAGAGACCTCCTCCTGGGTCACCGCGCTCTGCCTCACGATGGCTGTCACCACGCCGATCCTGAGCGTTCGCCATCGCCTGCCGATCGTGACCGCCTGGTCGACGCCGGGCGCGGCGTTGATCGCCGCTTCGTCCGGCGTCTCGATGTCGGCAGCGGTCGGCGCGTTCCTGCTGGCCAACGCGCTGATGGTGCTGACCGCCCTCTTCCGGCCCTTGAGCGCCTGGATCGAGAAGCTGCCGACCTCGGTCGCCGCCGCGATGCTGGCCGGCGTGCTGATCCGCTTCGTCATTGCCGTCTTCGACAGCGCCCAGGCATTCCCGATCCTGGTGCTGCCGCTGGTGGCGCTCTTCCTGGTGATGCGGCTGATCAGCCCGTTCGGCGCGGTGCTGATCGTGCTCGTCACCGGCGTGGTCCTGGCCGAGATCCTCGGCCTCAACGGTCCGATGCCGGGGGTCGCGATCTCGTCCCTGGTCTTCATCGCGCCGACCTTCGAACCGGCGGCGCTGATCGGCCTCGGCGTGCCGCTCTATCTCGTCACCATGGCTTCCCAGAACCTGCCCGGCTTCGCCGTGCTCAAGGCCGCGGGATATCAGGTGCCGTCGCGCTCGATCATCGCGGTCACCGGCCTCGCCTCGCTCGCGACCGCACCGTTCGGCGCGCATGCCAGCAACCTCGCCGCCATCAGCGCCTCGATCTGCACCGGGCCGGATGCGCACCCGGACAAGGACAAGCGCTGGATGACCGGGCCGTTCTACGGTGCGGCCTATCTGGTGCTCGCGGTCTTCGGCGCCTCGCTGGTCTCGCTGTTCCACGCGCTGCCGCAGGCGCTGATCGTCACCGTCGCCGGCACCGCGCTGCTCGGGGCTCTGTCGGGCGCACTGGGATCGGCCATGGCCGACGAGAAGGACCGGATCGCCGCGACGCTGACGCTCGCGGTCACCGCCTCCGGCTTCTCATTCCTCGGCATCGGCTCCGCCTTCTGGGGCCTCGCGGCGGGCCTGGTGACGCTCGGCCTTTCCGCGCTCTGGTCGAAGCGGCGCTGAGGCTACTTAGCGCGAGCCCTCAGGCTTCTCAGGTTGTGCACGTGAACATGCGCGCCGGCGATAATCGCCTGGGTCGCTTCGCCGATCGGATCGCCGTACTTGAGGACACGGTCGCCGGGCTTCAGGTCGACCAGCGCGATCTTGTGGCAAAGCGCGATGCTCTCTGCCGCCACGATCTCGCCGCCGCCGACACGCACGCGCTCTCCCTTCGCGACCGCACGCAGCAGGGTCGCGACATTGTCGTCGGGGCTGAGACGGATCGCGTCCATCACATCGCCTGCCCGTAGCGGGCGACGATCTCGTCGCCCTCGCCTAGGATCTCGCCCCAGGTGGATGCTCCCTCCGCGACCTGCATCATCCGTGCCCACAGGCGATCGGCCGCGGACTCCGGCGTCTCCTCGCCGATGAAGACCTTGTGCGCGTCGAGGTCGAGCTGCTCGCCGACCCGGGCGCAGGTCTCGGGGTTGGCGCAGACCTTGATCGTCGGCGCCAGCGCCGAGACGAAGCTGTTGCCGACGCCGGTCGTGAACAGCATCAGCTGCGCGCCGGCAGCGGTGAAGCCGGTCAGCGACTCCGACGCATAGGCCGGTGCGTCCATGACCCAGCAACCGGGCTTCGGCGCCGCCTCGCCGTAGCTGAGCACGCCCTGGATCGGCCGGCTGCCGCTCTTGGCGACGTTGCCTAAAGCCTTCTCCTCGATGCTCGACAGCCCGCCGGCGATGTTCGCGGGCCCCGGATTGTTGCCGGTGAGATCGAGGCCGTGGCCGATCGCCCAGTGCTCGCGGCGCAGCACGGCATCGCGGATGGCCTTCGCCACCTCGGGCGTCGCCGCGCGCTTTTCCAGGCGATGCTCGGCGCCGAGCCATTCGACGGTCTCGCCGATCATCGCGCGACCGCCGGCATCGACCATGCGGTCGGCCATGCGGCCGAGCAGGGGATTGGAGACGAGGCCCGAGCTCGGATCCGAGCGCCCGCATTCGAGGCCCAATGTCAGCGCCGACAACGGCGCCGGCGCGCGCCGGTCGGCCGAGATCGCCATCGCCATCCTGGCGCCGGCGCGGATGCCGCGCTCGGTCAGAGTGACCGCGTCGTGGTTGCAGTCGTCGAGAGTCATCACCGCATGGGGCCGGCCGGCCTTCCGTGCATGCTCGGCGACCTCGGCCGCGACCGGCGGGTTGTCGCCGACCAGCAGCACCGCGCCGACATTCGGATGCACGGCCATCGCCAGCATCGCGCGCTTCCAGGTGGCGCGATCCTCCCCGAGAAGGCTGCCGGCGTTGTAGGGGAACCCGACGATCACCGCGCCCCTGATCGCCGACGCGATGCGGCGTGCGGTCGGGATCGTGAGACCGCCGACCGAGAGCACCAGCATGTGGTTGCGCACGCCGACGCTGCCGTCCGCACGGTGATAGCCCAGGAACGTCGGCTGATCGGTCATGCGCGAAGCTCGCGCGCGAGTTCCGCGTCGAGCGCAAATCCGAGGCCGGGGGCCGACGGCAGGTCGCTGGCGTCGCCGGCGTGTTCGGGCAGCCTTCCCGAGACCAGCCGGTCGAACAGCGAGGATTCGTCGTACTGGTGCTCCAGCATGTCGAAGCCTTCGAGCGCGGCCGCCGCATGCAGGCTGGCGCCGTGGCAGAACGGGCCGGTCGGGTTGTGCGGCGCGCAGGCGGCGCCATAGCGCCTGCAGAGCGACCCTGCCTGCAGCATGCCGGCGAAGCCGCCGATGTACTTGATGTCCGGCATCACGACGTCGTAGCAGCCACTCTTGAGGAACGGCAGCAGTGCCGACGGTGCGGTCGCCATCTCGAGGCCGGCGAGCTCCATGCCGGCATCGTTCGCGCGCTTCCTCAAGCGCACGAGCTCCGGCACGGTGGTGGCGTTCTCCGGGATCGGGCACTCGAACCAGTCGAC
>CAZDGR010000257.1:0-6631 GCA_964504845.1 uncultured Rhizobium sp.
CGTGCCCGACATGGCGAGGCCGTCGAAGTTGGTGATGCTCATGTTGCCGCTGCGGCTGGCGAAGTTGAAATTGGCGTTGAAGTTGCCGGCGGCGAGGTAGCGAGCGCTCCCGTTGATCACGGTGCCGACCGCATGGCCGGCGTAGCTGGCGCTGCCGGTGGTCGGCATCTCGCTCTGCGCGACGACCGGGCCGGCGACCCAGGTGCCCATGTGGAGGTGGTTGGTCTGGGTGACGTTGGAGTTGTTCACGGCGGTGATCGCACCGCCCCACCAGCCCCATTGCGCGAACTCGCAGGCGCAAGCCTGTACGCCGCCCGGCAGCATGCTGCCGGCAAGCCCGCTCGAGACGAGGTAGAGCTGGTTCGAGCTCGCCGTCCGCGTCTGGCCGCCTTCGGTGATCGTCACGGCGGTGCTGGAGTCGACTGCGGCGAAACGGCCGCGATCGACGAAGGTACCGCGTGCCGGGTCGCCGCCGAAATTGAGGGTGACGTTCGGCCCGGCCGAGCCGGCCTCGGTCGTCATGTTGAAGGTCGCGGCGAGCCGACCGGTCGCGCCGTCGGTGCTGATCGAGATGCTGTTCGGACCTCCCGGCGATCCGGTGCCGGCAAGCAACGGCGTCGTCGGGTCGATCCGACCATCGGCGCGGACGGAGTCGGCGAAGCTGGCCGCATAGCCGTTCAGCACCTGCGTCTCGCGGGCGCCGACCAGCGGCGTAGAGGTGATGCGCGTCCCGGTCTGCCGGTAACCGTAGGTGGCGCTGCCGCCGCCGGCAGTGGTGTCGACGCCGCTGCCGGTCTGGGTGAAGCCGTCCGGCATGCGGCCGGCAGCGAAGCTGTTTATCGTGCCCGTTCCCTGGATCGTCGAGGACGACGCGATCGAGGTGGTGGTGCGATCGGCATTGCCTCGAGAGCTGCCGCGGGTGGTCGCCAGCATGCCGGCATTGTCACCGCCCTCGCCGGTGGTCACGACAACGGCGGAGTGCTGCCCGGTGCCTGATCCGTCGATTCCGACCGAGACCTGCACGCTCTTCACCGTGCCGGTCGGGCCACTGGAGACGCCGAAGAAGCTGCTCGTCCCCGGGTTGGTCGTCCCGCCGGCCGAGCCGGAACGGACCGACGGCATCGACGATCCCAGCGACGGGTCCGGATCGACCCGGTAGGAGACGATGGCGCCGGCGGGCAGCGCCGCATTGGTGACGGCATTGCGCTGTGTCTGCTGGGTCGCGTCGCGACCGGCCTGCTGGTTCTGATTCTGGTTCTGGCCCTGCCGCCTGATGCCCTGCTGAGGCTGCTGCTGCTGTTGCTGAGGGCCGGCACCCTGTCCGGGCATCCGCTCCGCGACCTGGGCTCCCGTCGGCTGCTGCTGCGCGCCGCCGGCAGAGTCTGAGCGTCCGTTCAGCTGCTCGAGATTCTGCTTGATCTGATCGGGTGCGGCGCGCGTCGCCGCCGTCGGTGCGGCCCCGCGGCTTTGCACGCTGGTGGTGAAGCCTGGGCGCGCGATCCGCTCGACCGCGCCGGTGAGCGAGGTCACCGTCATCTCGATGCCGAAAAGGAAGGTGGCGCTGGTGGCGCCGGTCAGGCCGTCGACCGAGACGATGCCGATGCCGCCGCGGATGCCGATGGTGGCTGTCGGCGTGGTGATGGTCACAGGCTGGTTCTTGCTGAGCTTGCCGCCGACGAAGCGGACGACGCCCTTGGCCGCCGTCGCCGCCAGCTTGCCGGTGCCGGTCGCCGGATCGAAGACGAACTCATCGAGCACGAGGTCCGAGTCGGGCCCGACGGTGAAGGCCGAGCCGTCGAGGAACAGCATCTGCGCCTGGCCGCGCGAGTCAGTCACCAGGCGTTCACGATGGAATACGTCGTTGCCGATCTGCACGGTGCGGCCGGGCGAGGCCGGCGGCGTGCCGGTCAGCTGCTGGTTGACCGCGGCGGCGACGCCGACCTTGGTCGGTGACGGCGCTTGGGCGCCCGCCTCGTCAGCGAGCAGCGCCGAAGCAAGTATCGCAAGAATGAGCATGCGCAACATGGCGATCCTCCTGCACCCCGAAGCCCAGGCTAGACGGGATGCGTGCACCGGCGCCGTGACCGGGCTCACAGGAAAAACGTGACGCGGCTCACACTTAGAAAGCATATCCCAGCCCGATCGTGCCGCTGGTGTTGGTGTAGACGTAGTTCTCGATCGACGACCTGACCCACTGCCGCTGCAACTGAAGGTTCGCGGACCAGCTCCCGAGAAAGCGGACGGAAAGGCCCGCGCCCAGCGACCATTCGCGGTCGTAGCGCGTCGTGTTCGGATCGACCGTGAAGTCGACGCCGTCGTAGTAGCGGAGTGTCCGGCCGCCGCTGATGCTCGCGACCCAGGGCGCTTGCGTCAGCCCCAATGGCGCCGCGAACTGGCGGTAATAGGAGAGATCGACGCTGTACTCGATGTTGCGCTCGTATTCGGCGCGCGTGTTGGCGAAAGTGACTCCACCGGAAGCGCGCAGAAGATCGGCGGCACTTGGTGCGAAGCGGGCGCCGATACGAGCGCCGTGCTCCCAGCCGTCCTTGTCGGCGACTGCGGGCCTGGCCTCCGAGACATGGAACCGGCGGAAGCGTGACTTCAGGTCGAAGTCGATGCCGAAGGCCGGGCCGAACGGCACCTCGCCGGCGAGCCCGCCGCCGTAGCTGACGAAGTAGCGGGAATCGTCGAGCGTGACGGCGCTGCCGAGCGCATACGGCCGGATGTTCCATCCGTCCTCGCCGCCGAAGCGAAAACGCGGCCCCACCTCCGCCTGCGCCACCTGGAGATCGAGCGTCGATATCGCCTGCTGCCGGGTGCCGTAGAGCTGGAGTCCGGCCTCGATCGTGTCGCGATCCTGCGTGCCTAGGTCATAGGCGAAGGCGAGCGAGGCCTGGGCATAGGCGTTCCAGTCGGCACGCTTCTGCGAGGCCGGATCCAGCGTCGCATCCAGCCCGAACAGCTTGACCACGCCGGCGCTGTTGGCGGCATTGGCGTTCGACTGCCAGCGCACGCCGGTCTGTAGCGAGAGGCCGAAGGAGGTCGCCGACAGGCGCTTGTCGATTTCCGCCAGGCTCGCCTGGGTGTCGGCGCGGATGTCGGGCGGCACGTCCTGGGACCTCAGCACGTCCTCGAAATAGCCCCTGGCGATCTGATGGGAGTTCAGCTGCATGTAGAGCCGCGCCAGCTCGTAGCGAATGCGCGGCAGGTCGGGATTGAAGATCAGCAGGCGCTCGAAAGCCGACACTGCCCCCTCGAGATCGCCCGCCACGATCGCCAGCTCGGCGAACCGGAAGGTGAGATCGAGGTCGGTCGGATGCGCCATCATCTCACGGAAGGCGCTGTCGTAGTCGGTCGGCAACGGGCCAGCCCGGCGCGGCGCCCCCTGCGCGACCTGTGGAGGTGCCGTCACAGGTGCGGTGGTTGGCATCCCCGCGGACGCAATATGCTGCCAGCTGGAGCCCGGATTCGTCGCCGTCCAGGCCGCCTTGTCCTGCGGCCCCGCACGCTTCGTGTCGTCGGCCATGTCGACGACGACGCGGTAGAGCGGGCGCCCGTCGGCCTCGGCGAGCGGAAACGCGCGGACCGCCTGCGGCGCCTTGGCGAGGCGGAGCATCACGACGGTCTCGGTGTCGGTGTCGGGATCGATGGAGATCGCCTGCACGAGGCCGGCGCGGGCGGGCGCCCTGCCGGCGAAGCGCCGCGGCTGGTCGCTTTGGTTCGGAACGACGATCGCCAGCGACCGGGCGTCGGGCGCCAGCAGCACCTGATACGGCGCCTCCTCGACAAGATCGAGGACGGCACGCGTCATGCCGGGATGCACGCCGAGGCGAAGGCCGGGGATCTGCGCGTGGGCCGGAACCGCGAGGGATGCGGCAAGCGCCAGCACTCCCGCTACGCGGACGCGCCACCCGTCACCGATCACGCAACAAGCTCCCCCAAATCGTGTGGTCGACCTACCCCTAAGTCATTCATATCAGAGGAAAGCCGGTCGTTCCACAGTGCCGGTCGGGCGGTCCCTAGAGATAGCCCTCGCGCAGCAGTCGGACGGCGCCCAGCGTCGCCCGCATCTGTGCCGTATGCGCCAGCCTGAAGGCATCTCCGTAGATCGTCTCGTCCGGATACTCGGTGATGAGCTGGAAGGGCACGGTCTGGCGCGTGTGCTCGCCGATCATGCAGGGGATGCCGTTGATCACCGGAAACGGCACCTCGCCGGCATGCGCCTTCCATGTCGCGAGCTGGATCGCATTGAATGCCGCCAGCGCCGCGTCTTCCGCCAGATGGGCAGTCAGCGCCTCGAGGAAGGGTCGCGCCTTGTCGCCGAGCCCCGGCAGGTGGCGGAAGATCAGGAACATCCCTTTCGGGATCGTCCAGAGCGCGAATCCGGCCGGGATGTAGCCGGTTAGCGGCCGCGTCCACTCATGCGCAGGGTAGCCATGCAGGTTGAGATGCAGCCGGGCGCCGACCGCCTCGATGAGGTCGAGCCGCGCCGCCTTCTCGTGCAGCGGCGGCGCTTCGCGCGCCTCGACGTCGTCGCCGAGCGCGCTGTAACGCGCCGCATGGTGCATGTGCCGCGGGTTGCGGACGCGAAGCTGGTGATGAAGCGCGTAGCCGTCGGGGTTCTCGCACGGGACGAAGGCGAAGCGCTGCTTCTCCGCGCGAAGCTGCTGAGCGGCGCGGAGCGCGCCGACGATGCCCGAGGTCTCGTTGGCGTGCTGCGCCGCCGACAGCAGGAACGCCGGCCCCTCGCCGTCATAGATGCGCGCCAGCACCGAACGCCCCTGGACCGAGGGAACATCGCGTATCTCACCGCCCAGCGCGTCGGTCAGCGCCGCGATCTGCGCCGGGTCGAGCGGCCGGTCCGCGTCGTCCAGCCGGTCCGGCCCGGCAAGCGGCGTCCGCTCCGCCCTGTCGCTCACCGTGACGACGACGCGCGCCGGACCGTCGGCCGTGACGATGTCCGGAATGATCTGTCCCGGCTGAAGCGTGCGCGCGCCGGCGGCGAGACCGGCACGATGCTTCAGATACTCGCCGATCGAGAAGTAGAACTCCTCGTGCAGCGCCTCCGAAGTGCTCAGGACCTCGTCGCCATAGGCAAGCTCGATCTCGATCCCGGGCAGGCTCGCGGAAATCTCGAGCGACGGGAAGAAGGGTTGCGTCGCCGGCCAGCGATGCCGCGCGATCGAGGCCATGACCTGGTGGAAGACGGTCTCGTACTCGGTCTTGATCGGGCCGTCCTCGACGACCGCACCCTCCGCGTCCAGCACGCGAAGCCAGCCGCACGGCGTGAGCGACATCGCCTCGATGTGGTCGGTGATCAGCTTGTTCGGCGCGAACACGCGGACCCAAGGCCCCTCGCCAGCCCGCACGCGATAGGCGAGCGGCTCGCTCCCCTTCGTGAAGGCGACCTCGGCTTTCCCGATCAGCCCCGCCAAGGGATAGGCCTCCAGCTTGAAACGGCCCTCAGGCGCCGCGTCATGCGTCGGCAGTTCGACGGTCAGCGCGCCGGTCGGTGCCGGCATCTCCTCGAGGAAATAATGGACCAGCGGCTTGTAGGCGCTGCGGATCCGAGCGATGACGCCGGCTGCTTTGAGGCGTGCCTCCGCAGCGCGGCGCGCCTGCGGTCCTTCGAACAACCATGCCTCGACCTCGAAGCCGCGGTGACCGTCGCTGAAACGCTCGACCAGGGTGTCGAGCGTCCGCGGAACGGTCAGGTCGAGCAGGACCGTCACGCGACTGCTTGAGCCGACTCCGGCGGCACGAAGTGACAGGCGGTCATGTGGCCGCCGGATGCCACCTGGACCAGCGGCGGCTCGACCTCTCGGCAGATGTCCTGCGCCATCGGGCAGCGTGTGTGAAAGCGGCAGCCGGCCGGCGGGTTGATCGGGCTCGGCACGTCGCCTTTGAGCACGATCCGCTCGCGCCGTCCCCTCGCCTTCGGCACCGGGATCGCCGAGAGCAGCGCCTGGGTATAGGGATGCTTGGGCGCGGCATAGAGCTGACGCTTGGGCGCGATCTCGACGATCTTGCCGAGATACATCACCGCGACGCGGTCGGAGATGTGGCGGACGACGCCGAGGTCGTGCGAGATGAAGAGATATGTGAGCTTGAACTCGGCCTGGAGGTCCTGCAGCAGGTTGACCACCTGCGCCTGGATCGAGACGTCCAGCGCCGAGACCGGCTCGTCGCAGACGATCAGCTTCGGATTGAGCGCAAGCGCCCTGGCAATGCCGATGCGCTGGCGCTGTCCGCCCGAGAATTCGTGTGGATAGCGCTCGGAATGGAACGACGCGAGGCCGACCAGGCCCAGCAGCTCGGTGACCCGCTTCTTGAGATCGGGCCCGAAGCGCTCGCCGTGGATCACCATCGGCTCGGCGATGATCTCCTCGACGGTCAGCCGCGGATTCAGGCTCCCGTACGGGTCCTGGAAGATGATCTGCATCTCCCGGCGGAGCGGCTGCATCTCGGCAGGCGACAATCCGACGGTATCGCGGCCATTGATCAGGATCTTGCCCTGGCTCGGCTCGATCAGGCGCAGCACCAGGCGCCCGGTCGTGGTCTTGCCGCATCCGGACTCGCCGACCAGGCCCAGCGTCTCGCCGGCGCCGATCGAGAAGGAGATGTCCTCGAC
>CAZDGR010000258.1:0-6620 GCA_964504845.1 uncultured Rhizobium sp.
GTCCATGCGGTCGAGGCTGTCGCAGGTCGGGCCGAACAGTGTGAACGGCCGCTTTTCGGCGGCGCTCGGCCGGATCAGCCGGAGCGGGTAGCGCCAGCCGAGCGCGCCGGCGTCCGACAGGCTGCCATAGACGCCGTCGTTGACGTAGAGCGCGTTGCCGCGCCGCGCCTGCACCTGGACCACGACCGACACGCCCTGGGCAACCAGCGCGCGGCCGGGCTCCGCCCACAGCTCGTCGGGCGCCCTCGCGCCGAGGCGCTCGACCAGCGCCTCGAAGGCGCCGTCGATCTCGGCCATGAAGGCGGCCAGCACCGGCAGGTCGGCCCCCGGATAGGCGGACGGGAAGCCCCCGCCGACATCCAGGACGTCGATCTTCACGCCGGCCTCGGCCGCGATCCGGGCGGCGAGATCCATCGCCGCGCGCCAGCGCGCGGGATCGTCGCACTGCGAGCCGACATGGAAGGAGAGGCCAAGCCGCCGCGCATGGCGACGCGCGCGGCGGACCAGCGCCGCCGCCTCGTCCGGCGCCACGCCGAACTTGCCGGAGAGGTCGAGCGCCGCACCGCCCTTCGGCAGCGCGATGCGGACGATCAGCCCGAGGTCGTCCGGGGCGCCGGTCTCGGCCAGGATCTTTTCCAGCTCTTCCCCGCTGTCGAGCGCGAAGTCGCGTACGCCTTCGGCGAACGCCATGCGGATCGCCGAGCGTGCCTTGACCGGATGCATGTAGTGGATGCTCGCCCCGGGCAGCACCTGGCGCACGACCGAGATCTCGGCCGGCGAGGCACAGTCGAAGGCACGCACGCCGCCGCGCCACAGCGCCGACAGCACGCGCGGATCGGGGTTGCATTTAACGGCATAGAGCGTCTTGCCGGCGAACGCCTCGACGAACGAGCGCGCGGCCGCGGTGATCGCCTGCGGGCGCAGGCAATGCAGCGGCTCTTCCGGACGCATCTCGGCGACAGCGGCATCGACCGTCGGCAAAGGACGGGCGAGGTCGCGCGGCGCGAGGTCACGGCGGAGAGGAGAAACGGCGACGCGAAGAAGCGACGCACCCATGGCATACCTCCTTCAAGGCACCGGTCCACCAGACCGGCTCTCCGAAAAGGACGCTTGCGTCGTTGCTTGACCCCTTTGGCCCAGGGCACGTGCGATCTGCGTCGGACGGGGGGATTTAAGGCATTTCGCGCCGGATGCAAGACCCATGAGGTCCTGCGACAAAAAATTCTCCGACGTGTCACACCGGCCGATGCCTGAGCGCCAGGTACTCGTAGACCATCGTCGCCGCCGCGAGCGAGGTGATCTCCGCGTGGTCGTAGGCGGGGGCCACCTCGACCATGTCCATGCCGACGAGGTCGACGCCCTTAAGATCGCGCAGCAGCGCCTGCGCCTGCCAGGTGGCGAGGCCGCCGATCTCGGGCGTGCCGGTTCCCGGCGCGAAAGCCGGATCGAGCGCGTCGATGTCGAAGGTGAGGTAAGCAGGTGCCGTGCCGACCACCGAGCGGATCCGGGCCGCGGCTTCGGCGATGCCCTGCTGATGCACGTCCTGGGCGGTGACGATCGTGACGCCCTTATCGAGCGTCCATTGCAGCACCGCGTCCTGCACCGGTGAGCGGATGCCGATCTGGATCATCCGCCTGGGATCGACGATCCCCTCGTTGATCGCATGGAAGAAGCAGGAGCCATGGCCGTAGGTCAGGCCGAAGCTGTCGGGCCAGGTGTCGACATGCGCATCGAAGTGGACGAGGCCGACGGGACCGATGCGGCGGGCGAGTGCCCGCAGCAGCGGCAGCGCGATCGAGTGGTCGCCGCCGAGCGCCACGAGATGGCCGATCTCCGCCGCCTGCCGCTCGATCAGCGCGAGCGTGGCCGGCACGTCGCCCAGCGCGATCTCGAAGTCGCCGACATCCGCGACGCCGGCCGCGAGATCGACGCGCAGGGTCGGGTGATCGCCGTCGACCAGCATGCGGCTCGCCCGGCGGATCGCTTCCGGCCCGAAGCGCGCACCTGGACGGTTGGTCGTGGCGATGTCGACCGGAATGCCGGCGACCACGATCGGCGCATCGCGCTCGCGCCGCGTCGTTCCGAGGAAGCCGCCGGAGACGGCGAAGGTGGGTGTGCCTGCCATGCGTCCTTGCCGGAAATGCGAAGGGGCGCAGCCTAGGCCGCGCCCCCTTAACGAAGCAAACGCCGTGTGGTTCAGCCGCCCTTCGGCTCGGTCTTCGGCTCTTCTTCCTTCTTCTCGGTGCTGCGCACCGGCTCGACCAGGTCGTCGAACTTGCGGGACAGGAAGTTCTGCTTGTACTCCGGCAGCTTGTAGGCCCAGCCGGCGAGCTTCTTGTTGAGCTCCGCCGCCTCGAGCTTGATCGCCTGGATCGCGTCGGCGGTCGTCGAGGCCTCGAAGACGGTCCAGGTGGCATCGCCCTTCTCGACCATCTTCGACTTCATGATCAGCCCGTCGAAGGCGACGAACTCGGAGGTCGCCTTGGGCGTGCCGTCCTCGACCTCCTTGGCCGGGCGAACGTCGTCGAGGTTGAGGAAGTTGTAGGCCGACGCGGTCGAGCTGACCGTCGCCGGCGGACGGAGCGCGCGCTCGGTCGGACGGCCCTCGACCTCCCAGATCTCCGGCGGCCCGTCCTTGGACTCAGGCTTCGGCGCGTTCGGGTCGTCCTTGCGGAACATCACTGCCTTGGCGCCGTCCGCCTGGGTGAAGGTCAACGTCTTCCAGCGCTCGTCCTTGATGCCGGAGATTTCCTTCACCAGCCACTCCGGCGCCGGCGTGCGGATCTCGAAGGTACCCTCGGCGAGCCAGGCGCGGCTCTCGCCGGGCTTGCGGACATAAACCATGTCCTTGCCGCCGATGGGCGCATAGCGCTTCCGGCCGATAACCATCGAGGCGATGGTCTTGCCGTCCGCGTCCTTGAAGGTCATCTGCGAGGACTTGGTGTCGGCGCCGGCCGGATCCTCGACCTCGATGCGGCTGTAGAGATCGGCCTTCGCCGTCTTCGGCTCGACCGTCTTGAGCTCCGCCATGGTGACGATGTTCTGCTTCACCGTCTCGAACTTGACCGGGTAGCCGCCGCGGTCGGGCATGACCCAGCCGTCGGCGGTGCGCTGCACCTTGATCTGGTCCTTGCCCTTGACGACCTCGATCGTGGCGACGTCGTTGACCCGGTTGATCAGGCCCGGGACCACCGTCTCGGCCGCGACCGTGCCGAGCGTCGCGGCGGCGCGCTGCCAGGCAGTGAGGGCTGCGGCCGAGGTGACGATCACCGTCGCGCCGAGCAGGATGTAGAAGGCTCGAGGCTTCATATCAGGCTCCTCAGCTCAACGCAGTCGCACGCCGGCGGCGGCGCGTGATGCGGACCAGGCCGAGCACGATCGCAACCAGCGCCACCACCACCGGGATCAGGCCGATGTTGGTCACGCGGAGCGTCGTCTCCAGCTGGTCGATGTCCTTGCGCAGGTCGTTCTGGACCAGGCGCAGCTCGCGGCGGAGCGACAGGATCTCCTTCCGCGCGTCCTCGATCGCCTTCTGCTGGTCGGCGGAGAGGATCGTGGCGCCACCCGCCTGCTCCTTGGTCTGCAGGTCGGAGAGCTTCTTCTCGGTCTCCTTCAGCTTCTCCTGGAGCTCGCGCTCCTTGGAGCGGAACTTGCGCTCGGCCTCGCGCTGGATGTCCTGCACCAGCTCGAATGGACGCGAGGAGACGCCGCGGCTGCGGAGGCTCATCAGCTCCGAGCCGCCGGCCAGGTTCTCGAGCGCGTTGACGACGAAGTCGCCGTTGTTGGCGTTCGGCTGCACCACGCGCTGGCCGAAGAACTCCTGGGCCGAGACCCAGAAGCGGTCGTCCAGCATGTCGGTGTCGGCGACGATGATGACGCTGATCGGACCCGCGCTCTCGGCCACGTGCGGCAGCTGGTCGGGCTGCGGCGGGCGGCCTTCGACCTTGGGCGGGCCGTCCGGGAAGGCTGTCTTGACCGGCCCGGTGATGCGGGCCGCCATGGTCAGGATCTCGGTCTCCGGCTTGTAGTCGCGAAGAAGCTGGGTCGGATCCGGGGCGAACTTGATCTTGTCGGTCTCGACCGACATCGAGCCCGGGCTCGCGGTAACCAGGCGCGCGAAGCTCGTGGTCGCCCCCTGCTTCGGCTTCAGGATGCCGGCGGAGGCGACGTTCATCACCTGAAGCTCGCCGGTGACGGCGTCCTGGCGGTTCAGGTTGCCGGCCTTGAGGCTGTTCCAGACGATGTAGTCGGTGACGCGCGGGCGCTGCTGGGTCCCGGCATTGACGCGGGTCGCGGTGAGCCGGTCGCCGATCACCCGGTCCTTGACCAGCTCGACGCCCCAGGCGTCGAACAGCTTCTCGAGGTTCGACGAGGTCGGGCCCGGCACCGCGTTCGGATCGCGGCTCGGACGCGAGGCGTCGACCTCGGAATTGGGATCGACGAAGACCAGCAGCTTGCCGCCGCGCAGCACGAACTGGTCGATCGCGTACTGCCCCTCCTCCGACAGCTCCTTCGGATGGATCAGCATCAGGATCTGCAGATCCTTCGGCAGGTTGCCGGTGTCGCTGCCGAACTGACGCACCTGGAAGACCTGGCGCATCTGGTCCATGACGACCCAGGGCTGCGGCATGCGCATGCCGGCCATCGGCATAACGTCGCCGGCGACCGGCAGTTGCGCGATCAGGCCGACCTCGCGGCGCTTCGGGTTGGCGAGGTTGAAGACGACCTTGGTGAGGTCGTATTCGAGAAAGCGCTCCCGCTCGGGCTGGAAGAAGGGAAGGATCTCTTCGTCGTCGGTCGAATTGGTGCCGGCAAGGCCGAAGAACACCTGCTCGCCGCCCGCCTCCATCGGCACGCCCTGAAGGCGATAGGCCACGGCACGGTCCTCGACGTCGGAGTAGGGCGCCGGGTCGTAGAACTCGAGCTTGATCTTGCCCGCGGCGAGGCTGGTGTACTCGTCCAGCAGGTCGCGCACGCGCTGGTGATAGTTGGCGTAGAGCGGGATCTCGCGGCCGAGCCTGGGCGAGAAGAAGAGCCGGAGCGTGATCGGCTCCTCGATCTTCGACAGGATGTCCTTGGTGCCGTCCGAGAGCGTGTAGAGCTTGCTCTGGGTCAGGTCGACGCGGCCGGCGCGGAGCCAGGCGTTGGACAGCACGTTGACCGCGAGGAAGAGCACGAGGCCGGCCACGAGCGCCGCCCAGGCGAAGGATCGGCGGGCGCTGGCGCTGAGACCCCTTGAGGTTCCGGCCGCCACCGCGCCGCTCGAACCGGGAGTATCGTTCGGCATCGATCAGCCCGCCTTCTTGAGGTCGACGAAGATGACGTTGGCGAACAGGAAGAACCCGATCACCGAGGCGAAGTAGACCATGTCGCGGGCATCGATGACGCCGCGGGAGATAGCGTTGAAGTGAGTCATGAAGCTCATCTGCGCTACGGTGTCGACAACGAGCGTCGGCGCCCAGCCGGTGAAGAAGTTGAGCACGACTCCGGTGCCGCCGACGGTGAAGACGAAGCAGACGACCGAGGTGACGACGAAGGCGATCACCTGGTTCTTGGTGAGCGGCGAGATCGCCGCGCCAACCGCGAGGAAGCTGCCCGCCATCAGGAAGCTGCCGGCATAACCGGCAACGATCGCGCCGTTGTCCGGGTATCCCAGGATGTTGACGGTGATCCACATCGGGAAGGTCAGCGCGAGCGCGATGCCGGTGAAGCACCAGGCGGCGAGGAACTTGCCGAGCACCGCGTCGGTCATCGAGATCGGCAGCGTCAGCAGGAGTTCGATCGAGCCGGTCTTTCGTTCCTCGGCCCAGAGCCGCATCGTGATCGCCGGGATCAGGAACAGGTAGAGCCAGGGATGGAACTGGAAGAACGGCTGCAGGTCGGCCTGGCCGCGGCCGAAGAAGTTGCCGACGAAGAAGGTGAAGGTGCCGGCCATCGCCAGGAAGATGACGATGAAGATGTAAGCGAGCGGCGTCAGGAAGTAGCTGGTCAGCTCGCGCCGGAAGATCGTGTAGATACCCATTTTAGGCTCTAGCCCCTCAGGCCTGCGTGATGCGACGGAAGACTTCGTCGAGGTGACCGCGCTCGACACGGATCTCGGCGACTTTCCAGCGGCCATGGCGCATCACCTGGCCGACCTCGGCGATCAGCGAGCGCGCGTCCTTCGGGTAGACGGTGAGCACGCCAGCGTACTTGTTGGCCTCGACCGACAGCGCGCCGTCGACGCGCTCGAGCGCCGCCTTGACCGCGTCGGTGTCGGCCTCGTCCTCGAGACGGACGGCCACCGCGTTGTAGTAGCGCGACAGCTGTTCCAGCTCGACCGGCGTGCCGTCAGCGACGATACGTCCACCGGCGATCACCATCGCGCGGGTGCAGATCGCGTCGACCTCTTCAAGGATGTGGGTCGATATCACGATCGCCTTGTCGTAGGACATCGCCTTGATCAGGCTGCGGACCTCGTGCTTCTGGTTCGGATCGAGGCCGTCGGTCGGCTCGTCCAGCACCAGCACCTCGGGATCGTGCAGCAGCGCCTGGGCGAGGCCCACTCGGCGCTTGAAGCCCTTCGAGAGCGTGTCGATCGACTGGTAGAGGACCTCGCCGAGCTGGGTCTTCTCGACCGC
>CAZDGR010000259.1:0-6614 GCA_964504845.1 uncultured Rhizobium sp.
CGATGACCGGGGAGATGCTCGGCAAGCGGGGGCTCGACCTCGGCGCAGACGCCTTGCGCGATCGGGCAGCGGGTGCGGAAGCGGCATCCGGACGGGGGCGAGACCGGGCTCGGCGGCTCGCCGGTCAGGCGGATGTGCTCGCGCCGGCGCTCGACCGCGACGTCGGGAATGGGAGCCGCCGAGATCAGCGATCGCGTGTAGGGATGCAGCGGCTCGGCGAAGAGGTCGCGGGCACGCGCCACCTCCATCACCTTGCCGAGATAGAGGACGACGATGTGGTCGGAGACCTGCCGCACCACGGCGAGGTCGTGGGCGATGAACAGGAACGTCAGCCCGAGGCGCTGCTGCAACCCTACGAACAGGTTGATGATCTGGGCGCGGATGTTCACGTCGAGGGCCGAGATCGGCTCGTCGGCGATGATCAGCTCGGGCTCGACCGCGAGCGCGCGGGCAGTACCGATGCGCTGGCGCTGGCCGCCGGAGAACTCGTGCGGGTAGCGCTCGGCGGCGCGCGCCGGGAGACCGACGAGCTCCAGCAGCTCGGCGACCTTCGCCTTCGCTTCGGCCGCGCCGGTGACGAGCCTATGGAAGCGGAGCGGCTCCTCCAGGATCTGTCCCACCGTCATGCGCGGGTTCAGCGACGCGTAGGGATCCTGGAAGATCATCTGGATGCGCCGGCGGAGCGGACGCAGCACCGAGCGCGGCGCGGTCGCGAGATCGACCTCGCCGAAGCGGATCGAGCCCGACGTCGGCTTCTGGATGCGCGTGATCAGGCGGGCGATCGTCGACTTGCCCGATCCGGACTCGCCGACGAGACCCACGGTCTCGCCGCGCATGATGTCGAGGTCGACGCCGTCGACGGCACGCACGGCCTTGCGCTCGCCGAACAGCGTCTCTCGTCGGAGCGGGTAGTGCTTCACCACGCCGCGCAGCTCCAGCATCGGCCGCGCCTCGGCGGCGGCCGGTGCGGCGACGCTGGCCGCGACCGCCGGCTTCATCAGGCGTTCGCCGGCTTGCGTCACCCAGCAACGTGCCTTCCGGCCCTCGGCGACCGGCAGGAGATCCGGATGCTCGCTGCACTTCGCAATCGCGAAGGGGCAGCGCGGACGGAAGCGGCAGCCCTCGGCCGGCTTCGACGGATCGGGCGGCGCGCCTTCGATCGCGGTCAGACGCTTGTCGGCCGGCGGCTCCTGGTCGAGGCGCGGCACGGCGTTCAGCAGCGCCCAGGTATAGGGGTGGCGCGGATCGGCCAGCAGGTCCTCGGCCGGTCCTTCCTCCACGACCTCGCCCGCATACATCACCAGCACGCGCTCGCAGACATTGGCGATGACGCCGAGGTCGTGGCTGATGAGCAGGACCGCGGTGCCGAACTCGCGGTTGAGCGCCTTCAGCAGGTCGAGGATCTGCGCCTGGATGGTGACGTCGAGCGCCGTCGTCGGCTCGTCGGCGATCAGCAGGCTCGGGTTGTTGGCGAAGCCCATCGCCAGCATCACGCGCTGGCGCATGCCGCCGGAGAACTCGTGCGGATAGCCGTTCACCGCGCGCTCGGGCGCGGTCAGGCCCATGCGGGCGAGCAGGTCGATGCCGTGCTTCAAGGCTTCGCCGGCATTGTGCGTGCCGTGCGCAAGCATGCCCTCGACCAGCTGGCGCGAGATGCGCAGCACCGGGTTCAGCGAGGTCAGCGGATCCTGGAAGATCATCGCGATCTCGCCGCCGCGGAGCTTCCGGATCTCGTCCTCGCTCAAGGCCGCGAGATCCTGGCCGCGGAAGCGGATCGAGCTTCCGTCGCCGAGGCGCGCATTGTCGGCAAGCAGGCGCAGGATCGAGAGCGCGGTCACGCTCTTGCCCGATCCCGACTCGCCGACGATGCCGACGGTCTCGCCGGGCCCCATGTCGAAGCTGACCCCGTCGACGGCGCGGACCGGGCCGCCATCGGTCAGGAACTCGGTCCGGAGGTTCCGGACCTCGAGCAGCGGGCTCGGGTCGTTCATCGGCGGCGCGACTTCGGATCGAGCCAGTCGCGGACGCCGTCGCCGAGGAAGTTGAACCCGACCACGACCGAGAGGATGGCGAGGCCGGGGAATGGGGCGACCCACCACTGGTCGACCAGCTCGCGCCCCTCGGAGACCATGGCGCCCCATTCCGGCATCGGCGGGATCACGCCGAGGCCGAGGAAGGAGAGGCCGGCGAAGGTGATGATCGCCTGGCCGACATCCAGGGTGACGAGCACGACCAACGGTCCGATGGCGTTCGGCACGATGTGGCGGAACAGGATGCGGCCGGAGCCGTAGCCCATCACCACGGCGGCCTCGACGTATTCCTGCGAGCGCTGCACCAGCACGAGGCTGCGCGCGAGGCGCGCGAACTTCGGCCACCAGACGATCAGCATCGCGATCATCGTGTTGCGGACGCCGATGCCGAGAGCGGCCGCGATCGCCATCGCCAGGATGATCGGCGGAAAGCAGAGGACGAGGTCGGTCGCCCGCATCATCAGCTCTTCGGCCTTGCCGCCGGCATAGGCGGCGACACCGCCGATCACGACGCCGAGCGCGGCACCGATCGCGACGACGACGATACCGGCGAACAGCGAGATCCGGCTTCCCCACAGCAGGCGCGAGAGCACGTCGCGGCCGAGCGCGTCGGTGCCGAGCCAATGGACGGCCGAGGGCGGCTGCAGCCGCTTGGTCACGTCGACCGCCTCGAACGGATACGGCGAGATCCAGGGCGCCAGGATCGCGATCAGGATCCAGAGGACCACGATCGCGGCGCCGAAGGCGGCGAGCCCGTAGCGACGTCGCCAGCGGCCCCAGCGTCCGGCGGCCCAGGCGGCGGCTTCGTCGGAGACCGCGGCCATCTACTCCGCCCGCTCGCGCGCGACGCGTGGGTCGAGCAGCGCGTAGGAGAGATCGGTCAGCAGGTTGATCACGAGATAGACGACCGCGACCACCAGCGTGATCCCCATGATGCCGGGGAAGTCGAGCGCGACGGCGGAGCGGAACGTGTAGCGGCCGAGGCCGGGCCAGGAGAAGATCGTCTCGGTCATCACCGCGCCGGTCAGCAGCACCGCATAGGCGAGGCCGCCGAGCGTCACGACCGGGATCAGCGCGTTCGGCAGCAGGTGCCCGATCACGATCTTCCGCTCGGTCAGGCCCTTGGCGCGGGCGACGCGGACATAGTCCTGGGTCATCGCCTCCAGCATCGAGGCACGGGTCGTGCGCGTGATCAGGCCGAGCGTGCCGGAGGCCAGCACGATCGAGGGCAGGATCAGGTGGCCGGCGGCGTTGCGCCAGGCCTCCCAGTCGCCGGCGATCGCGGCGTCGATCAGGTAGAGGCCGGTCACCGACGGCGGCGAGATCACGCTCAGGTCGATGCGGCCGGGACCGGGCGCGATCTGCAGGCCGCCGTAGAACAAAGCCAGCATGATGAAGGCGAGCCAGAATGTGGGCGAGGAGACGCCGGCGAGCGAGAGGAAGCGCGCGAAGTTGTCGATCCAGGTGTCGCGGCGGATGGCGGCGAGCACACCCAGGGGGATGCCGACGATCAGCGAAAGAAAGAACGAGATGGTGGCGAGCTCGACCGTCGCCGGCGCGTATTGCCGGATGTCGTCGAGCACCGGGCGCTGGGTCGAGATCGAGACCCCGAGGTCGCCGTTGAAGATTCCCCGAAGGAAGATCCAGTACTGCTCCCACAACGGCCGATCGAGTCCCCAGCGGGCGCGATATCGCGCGACCATGTTCGGGTCGGAAGCGGCGAGATCGCCGAGCTGCGCCAGCACCGGGTCGCCTGGCACCTGGTTGGCGATCAGGAAGACGACGAGCGTCGCCAGCAGGGCCATGACGGCCATGCCGGCGACGCGCATCACCAGATAACGGAACACCTTATGTCGTTTGGATCAGGCGATCCTCACGATGCCGGCTTGATCTGTGCCAGCTCCATCTTCCAGACGTTCGGCGTCAGCTTCACGTCCTTGATGTTCTTGTGCACGGCGACGCGGTAGATCGGCTGCATCAGCGTGATGTAGTTCGCGTTGTCGACCAGGATCCGCTGGTACTTCTCGTAGATCGCCTTCTGCTTGGCGACGTCGTTCTCCGCCGCGCCCTGGGACACGAGGTCCAGGATCTCCTGGTTCGGCTTCCAGCCCATGCGGACCGCGACGCGCTGAACTGAGGCGCCCGTCCACAGGTACGGGTTCGGCGACGGCGAGTTCCACGGCGCGATGGTCGCCTGGCTCTTGGCGCCGTTGAACTGGGCGCGCCAGTTCACGTTGTCCATCGGCTTGAGGTTCATCTTGATGCCGACGCGCGCCAGGTCCGACTGGATCTTCTGCGTCATCAGCTGGTAGGAGGTCGAGAAGTAGGCGGCGTTCGGATAGATCAGCTCGAACTCGAAGCCGTTCGGCACGCCCGCGGCGGCCAGAAGCGACTTCGCCTTGGCCAGGTCCTCCTTCGCGCCGAATGCCTTGGTCTGCTCTGCCGAGGTGCCGGCGATGCCGTTCGGCAGGAAGTTCGGCGAGCGCTCGGCGTAGCCGCCGACCAGGCCCTTGATCAGGCCGTCGTAGTCGATCGCCGATACGACAGCCTGGCGTGCTTCCTTCTTCGCCAGCGTCGCGTTCATCTCGGGATTGCTGGTCAGCATGAAGTAGAGCGTGTCGGTCGAGGCGCCCTGGATCACCGAGACGTCGGCGTTGCCCTTGAGGCTGTCCAGCTGCTCGGCCGAGAGGTTCATCGCGATGTCGACGTCGCCGCGGCGGACCGCCAGCAGCTGCGCCGCACCATCGGCGATGTGGCGGATGACGACGCGCTCGAACTCGGCGGGCTTGCCCCAGTAGTTGGCGTTCTTCTGGAGCGTGACGCTGACGTTCCGTTCCCAGCCGACCATGCGGTAGGGACCGGTGCCGGCGGAGTTGCTGTTGAGCCAGGTCGTCGCCTTGTCGGTCTGGTCGGCGCCGGGCTCGGAGACCGCACCATTGGCCTTGGCAAGCTTGGCCGAATAGATCGCGAAGGACGGCGCCGTGAGATCGAGGAGCAGCGGCTCCTTCGGGTTCTTCATCGCGATCTCGACCGTCATCGGATCGACGATGGTGACCGCGCCCATGTTGGAGGCGTACGTCGCCGGCTGGTCCTTCACGTTGACCAGGCGGTCGAGCGAGAACTTCACGTCCTCGGCGGTCATCGGGTCGCCGTTCCAGAACTTGACGCCCGGGCGCAGCTGGAAGCGCCAGGCCGCGCCGTTGTTGACCAGCGTCCAGGCGGTGGCGAGCGCCGGCTTGACGTTGACGAGGTCGTCGGCCGACAGCGTCAGCAGGCCGTCATAGACCGCGCCATGGGTCAGCGGCGGGGTCAGGTCGGCGGAGCGCGCGGTGTCGTAGTTGCGGCCGTCCGAGATGTCTAGGCCGACCACCAGGGTGGTCTTCTTCTGGGCATGGGCGGGGAGCGCCATCACGGCGGCGATGGCCGTGGTGCTGCAGAGCCAGACAAGCGTCTTCCGAATCATGGTGTCGGTCCCTCAGGGGTCGGAGAAATCGGGCGATCGGAGCTTCGTCCAGCCGGGGAGGGGCCTTGCGAAACACCGTCGCCGGGGATCGTGGGCGCCGCGGCTAAGGCGGTCAAGCAACAGCGAAAGTGCCTGAATTCCTGCCAGAATTTCCGGCAAGGCGCGGAGAACAAAACAGGAAATTTTTCGCTTGCGGGGCGAGAACAAAATAGGCACGATCGGTTCCGTTGCGCCGCTCCGGGCGCCATGGCAAGAGGGAACCCCATCCGATGTCAGCAGCTCTCCGAGTGGTCGAAAGGGACGGCGTGGACAAGAACAAGGCTTTGGAAGCGGCCCTCGGCCAGATCGAGCGCGCCTTCGGCAAAGGCTCGGTGATGAAGCTCGGTGCGCGCACCGAGTCTCAGGAGATCGAGGTGATCTCGACCGGGTCCCTCGGCCTCGACATCGCGCTCGGCATCGGCGGCCTGCCGCGCGGGCGCATCATCGAGGTCTACGGGCCGGAAAGCTCGGGCAAGACCACGCTCGCCCTCCATGTCATCGCCGAAGCCCAGAAGGCCGGCGGCACCTGCGCCTTCGTGGACGCCGAGCACGCGCTCGATCCCTCATACGCGAAGAAGCTGGGCGTCGACGTCGAGGAGCTGCTGATCAGCCAGCCCGACGCCGGCGAGCAGGCACTCGAGATCGCCGACACGCTGGTCCGCTCTGGCGCGATCGACGTGCTCGTCGTCGATTCGGTGGCGGCGCTGGTGCCGAGGGCCGAGCTCGAGGGCGAGATGGGCGACACCCATGTCGGCCTTCAGGCCCGCCTGATGAGCCAGGCGCTCCGCAAGCTGACCGGCTCGATCTCCAAGTCGCGCTGCATGGTCATCTTCATCAACCAGATCCGCATGAAGATCGGCGTCATGTTCGGCAATCCCGAGACGACGACCGGCGGCAACGCGCTCAAGTTCTACGCCTCCGTCCGTCTCGACATCCGCCGCATCGGCGCGATCAAGGAGAAGGAGCAGGTGATCGGCAACCAGACGCGCGTGAAGGTGGTGAAGAACAAGATGGCCCCGCCGTTCCGGGTGGTCGAGTTCGACATCATGTACGGCGAGGGCGTCTCCAAGGTCGAGATCGGA